>JANWYF010000133.1 GCA_025057055.1 Rhodovarius sp.
CCTTCGACCACACGCCCTGCGTCAGCGCGCAGTCGTCGATGACGTCGACGAAGGCGCGGCCGAACTCGCGATGGTCGGAGCCCTGAACCTCGCCGCCCAGTTGCGCCATCATCGTCTGCTGGCCGTAGCAGATGCCGAGCACCGGCAAGTCCATGGTGAAGACTGCATCGGGGGCACGGGGGCTCTCACCCTCGGTGACCGAGGCCGGCCCGCCCGAGAGGATGATGCCGCGTGGGCCGAAGGCGCGGATGCGCACCTCTTGCGCCGCGTGGTAGGGCCAGATCTCGCAATAGACGCCGGCCTCGCGCAGCCGGCGGGCGATGAGCTGGGTCAGCTGGCTGCCGAAATCGATGATCAGGATGCGGTCGTGCTGGGCCATCGCGGGCTTTCAGCACGGCCCGGGCGGATGCGGCAACCGGGGAGCGTGCCGCCTGCGCCATATCGGCCCGCCGCGCTTGCCCCTCACCTGCGGCCTTGCCACTCTGGCGTGGGGCCGATGAGCCGGGAGGAGAGGCGGCCGATGCGGCAGCAGCAGGTCGGGCGCCCCGGGGCGTGGGCGCTCCACGGCCGGAGGCGCGCCGGGGCCGACCGGCTCTGCTCCGCGCCGTGGGCCGCAGCATCGGCGCAGGGGAGGGTGCAGGCCAGCCCATGCATCGGCTGATCGCCCGGCCACGGCGTGCTCGGCTCGAGGATGCACCCGCCATTGCGGCGGCCCATCTTGCGGCCTGGGCGGAAAACTACGGCGGCCTGATGCCGGCCGAGATGCTGGCTGCCCACGACCTCGACAGCCGGACCCAGCTCTGGCGCCACCTGATCGGCACGCCAGCCGCACCCGCCTGCGCGATCTATGTGGTCGAGGACGGATCGGGCGGGGTGATCGGCTTCGCCGCCTGCGGCCCGCAGCGCGACAAGACCCTGGCCGCCCTCGGCTTCCGCGGGGAGTTCTGGGCCGTCTATGTGCTGCGCGCCGGGCGCGGGCGGGGGCTGGGGCGGCAGCTGATCGGGGCCTGCGCGCGCCGCCTGCTGGCCCACGACATGCCGGCGGCAGCGATCCGGCTGCTGGCCGGCCACGCGGAAGGCCGGCGCTGGTGTCGCGCCCTGGCCGGAGAGGAGATCGCGCTGCCCGGCCCCTCCAGCTTCCCGGACGGTCTGCCCAATATCGCCTATGGCTGGCGGAACATCCTCGGCCTCGCCTTGGAGTGAGCGGCGGCCGGCCTCGGGGGATGGGCGGGCGGCGGCGCCGGGGGGCGGGGCCAAAACCCCTTTATGCCCGGCCTCTGCCGCGCTGCAGCATGACATTCTGCAGATATCGGCGCTGGCGCACAGCTTCATGGATCGGTAACAGACAAGGCGCCTCGTCTGCATTAAGCGGCCGTCACCTTTCCCGTCCCTGCCGAGGAGTGACCGCATGCTTCGCCGCCTGTTCGGGATGGCCGCGCTTGCCGCCCTGCTCCTGCCTGCCGCTGCCCCGGCCCAGACCGCAGCCGATTGTCCGCGCGGATCGCTCGATGCCCGCTTTTGCGACCGCGATCAGGACATGGTGGCCGATACGCCGACCGACCCGCGCCAGCTGGTCGACCCGCCTGTGCTGGTCTTCGCCTATACCCCGGTCGAGGATCCGGCGGTCTATCGCCGCGTCTGGCAGGAGTTCATGGACCACCTGGCGCGGGTGACGGGCAAGCGCGTGCAGTTCTTCGCCGTGCAGTCCAATGCCGCGCAGATCGAGGCGATGCGCGCCGGGCGCCTGCATGTGGCGGGCTTCAACACCGGCTCCACCCCGCTGGCCGTCAACTGCGCGGGCTTCGTGCCCTTTGCGATGATGGCCAGCCACGACGGGCGCTACGGTTACGAGATGGAGATCATCGTCCACCGCGACAGCCCGATCCAGCGCATCGAGGACCTGCGCGGCCGGCAGCTCGCCTTCACCGCGCAGACCTCCAACTCCGGCTTCAAGGCGCCGGCGGCGCTGCTCGAGCGGCAGTTCGGCCTGGTGGCGGATCGCGACTACCGCACCGCCTTCTCCGGCCGGCATGACAACTCGATCCTGGGCGTGGCCAACCGCGACTACGAGGCGGCGGCGATCGCCAACTCGGTGCTGACGCGCATGGCCGCGCGCGGAGCGGTGAACCCGGCCCTGCTCCGCAGCATCTACCGGAGCGAGACCTTCCCCACCACCGCCTACGGCTATGCCCACAACCTCACGCCCGACCTGCAGGCCCGGATCCGCGAGGCCTTCTTCAGCTTCAACTGGGAGGGGACGGGCTTGGCCCGGGAGTTCAACACCTCCCAGCCGCCGCAGGAGCGCTTCATCCCGATCACCTACCGCGAGCACTGGTCGGTGATCCGCCAGATCGACGAGGCGATGGGCGTCTCCTACGCCTGCCGCTGACATCCGCCCCAGAGAAGGAGAGGACTTCGCAGATGCTTCGCCGTTCCCTGCTCGGCCTGGCCCTCGGGCTTGGCCTGATCGCCCCCGCCGCCGCGCAGCCCGCCCAGGACTGCCCGCGCGGGGCGCTCGATGTGCGCTACTGCGACCGCGACGGGGACATGGTGGCCGACACGCCGACCGACCCGCGCCAGCTGGTCGATCCGCCCGTGCTGGTCTTCGCCTATACCCCGGTTGAGGATCCTTCGGTCTACCGGCGCGTCTTCGAAGGCTTCCTGCAGCACCTCTCGCGCGTGACCGGCAAGCGCACCCAGTTCTTCGCCGTGCAGTCCAACGCCGCGCAGATCGAGGCGATGCGCGCGGGGCGCCTGCACATCGCCGGCTTCAACACGGGCGGCACGCCGCTTGCGGTCAACTGCGCGGGCTTTGTCCCCTTCGCGGTGATGGCCAGCCGCAACGGGGAGTTCGGCTACGAGATGGAGATCATCGTCCGCGCCGACAGCCCGATCCAGCGGATGGAGGATCTGCGGGGGCGCACCCTCGCCTTCACCAGCCAGACCTCGAACTCCGGCTTCCGCGTGCCCTCGGCGCTGTTGCGGGACCAGTTCAACATGCTGCCCGACCGCGACTTCCGCGCCGCCTTCTCGGGCAGCCATCAGAACAGCATCATCGGGGTGGCCAACCGCGATTACGACGCGGCCGCGATCGCCAATGAGGTGCTGTTCCGCATGGCCGCCCGCGGCGTGGTCAGCCGCGACCAGTTCCGCACCATCTACAAGAGCGCCACCTTCCCCACCACCGGCTGGGGCTATGCCCATAACCTGACGCCCGAACTGCAGGCCCGCATCCGCGAGGCCTTCTTCAGCTTCGAGTGGGAGGGCAGCGAACTCGCCCGCGAGTTCGGCAACTCCATCCCGCCGATGCAGCGCTTCCTGCCCATCACCTACCGCGAGCACTGGGAGGTGGTGCGCCAGTCCGACGCGGCCGTCGGCGTGCAGTATCGGTGCCAGTGATGGCGGAGCCGCTGCTCGTCCTGACCGGGCTGACCAAGCGCTACCCGACGGGTGATCTCGCTCTCGACGGGGTCGATCTGGCGGTGCCGCGCGGCCAGGTGATGGCGCTGATCGGCCCTTCGGGGGCGGGCAAGTCGACGCTGATCCGCTGCGTCAACCGCCTGGTCGAGCCGACGGCCGGGTCGGTCCGGCTGGAGGGGCAGGAGCTCACCCGCCTCTCGCGCGCCGCGCTGCGCCGGGCGCGGCGCAGGATGGGCATGATCTTCCAGGAATACGCCCTGGTCGAACGCCTGAGCGTGATGGAGAATGTGCTCTCCGGCCGGCTCGGCTATGTCGGCTTCTGGCAGGCCTGGTTCCGCCGCTTTCCCCGCCGCGACATCGAGCAGGCCTTCCGCCTGCTCGACCGCGTGGGCCTCGCCCATATGGCCGACAAGCGGGCCGATGCGCTCTCCGGCGGGCAGCGGCAGCGGGTGGGCATCCTGCGCGCCCTGATGCAGGAGCCGGCGCTGCTGCTGGTCGATGAGCCGACCGCGAGCCTCGATCCCAAGACCAGCCGGCAGATCATGCGGCTGATCGTGGAGCTGTGCGAGGAACGCGGCCTCGCTGCCATCATCAACATCCACGATGTGGGGCTGGCGCAGGAATTCGCGCGCCGCATCGTCGGGCTGCGGGCCGGGCGCATCGTCTTCGACGGGCCGCCAGAGGCGCTGGATGCCGCCGTGCTGACCGCGATCTACGGGGAGGAGGACTGGTCGCGCACCATCCGCCGCAGCGACCAGGAGGAGGACATGGCCGAGGCCGCGGCATGAGCGCGACCACCTTCGACGCCGCCGCCGCCGCCCGCCGCTGGCGCCCGCCGCCGCTGATCGCAAGCCCCCTGCTGCGCTATGCGGTCTATCTCGGCGCGCTGGCCTATGCCCTGCTTGCCCTGGGCAGCATCGAGGTCAACTGGACCCGCGCGGCGGAAGGGCTCGATCGCGCCGCGGCCTTCCTCTCCGGCTTCTTCCCGCCCGATTTCGTCACGAAGTGGGAGGACATCCAGGAAGGCCTCCTCGAGAGCGTGACCATGACCATCGTCTCCACCGCGGCTGGCATCCTGCTCTCGCTGCCGATCGCACTCGGCGCCGCGCGCAACCTGGCGCCGCTGCCGGTCTACCTGTTCTGCCGCGCGATCATCGCGATCAGCCGCACCTTCCAGGAGGTGATCATCGCCATCATCTTCGTCGCGATGGTGGGCTTCGGGCCGCTCGCCGGCATGCTGACGCTGGCTTTCGCCACCCTGGGCTTCATGGCCAAGCTGCTGGCCGAGGACATCGAGGACATCGAACGCGCCCAGGCCGAGGCGGTGCGCGCAACCGGCGCCGGCTGGTTCTCCTGGATCGCCTGGTCGGTGCTGCCGCAGGTCAAGCCGCGGCTGATCGGGCTGTCGGCCTATCGGCTCGACATCAACTTCCGCGAATCGGCCGTGCTCGGACTGGTCGGCGCCGGCGGCATCGGGGATACGCTCAACACCGCCTTCGACCGCTACGAATTCGGCACCGCCGCGGCGGTGCTGCTCATCATCATCGCGATCGTGCTGGCCTGCGAATATGCAAGCGGCATGATCCGCCGCTGGGTGCAGTAGCCATGGCCGTCATCAACCGCCCGGGGCAGCCGCCGCTCTGGAAACGGCGCAGCACCGTGCAGGATCTGCTGGTCTGGCTCGGCTGGCTGGCGGCGGTGGCCCTCACCGTCGCCTGCTTCCAGTTCATCTCGGAGCGTACCATCTGGGCTTTCGTCTGGGATGCGCCGCGCCAAGGGGCCGACCTGGTCGGGCGGATGTTCCCGCCGGCCTGGGGCTATGCCGACCAGCTCTGGAAGCCGCTGTGGGATACGATCAACATCGCAACCCTGGGCACCGCGCTGGCGGTGCTGCTCGGCGTGCCGCTCGCCTTCCTGGCGGCGCACAACACCACCCCCTCGGTGGTCTTCGTCCGGCCCCTCGCCCTGTTCATCATCGTCGCCAGCCGCTCGATCAACTCGCTGATCTGGGCGCTGATCCTGGTCATCATCCTGGGCCCGGGGGTGCTCGCCGGCATCCTCGCCATCGCGCTGCGTTCGCTCGGCTTCATCGGCAAGCTGCTCTACGAGGCGATCGAGGAGATCGACCGCACCCAGGTGGAGGCGCTGGAGTCAACCGGGGCCAACCCCGCCCAGGTCCTCTCCTGGGCGATCGTACCGCAGGTGATGCCCGCCTTCGCCGGCATCACCGTCTTCCGCTGGGACATCAACATCCGCGAGGCGACCGTCCTCGGCCTGGTCGGCGCGGGCGGGATCGGCATGCAGCTCGAAGCCTCGATCAATACGCTGGCCTGGCCGCAGGTGACGACGATCTTCCTCCTGATCCTCGCCACCGTCGCGGTCTCGGAGTGGCTCTCGGCCCGGGTGCGCCACGCGATCATCTGAGGAGGGGAGCGAGGGGGCGCGGCAAGCCGTCCCTCCCGCCCCCCGCCCGGCGGCCGAGAGCTTCTCCCGCTCCCGCCTGCCCACTTCGATGTCTGAGGGCCGTCGTGGCGACGAGCGGGTGCGCGCTCCCGGCTATAGCCTAAGCTTTTGTGATCTGCGCTGGCGCCAGGGCCCCCTCCGCCCTCAGGCCGCGTCCGTCTGTTCGGCCTTTGGCTCCCCGGCCGCGACGACGACGAGCGCGGGCTTGAGCAGCCGTCCATTCAGGGTCCAGGCGGCCGACCAGGCCTCGACCACGGTGCCGGGGGCTACGCCCTCGGGCGCCGGCTGTTCCTGCATCGCCTGATGCAGCGCCGGATCGAAGGGCTTGCCCTGTGCCTCGTGGCGGGTGACGCCGCAGCGCTCCAGCGCGGCCCAGAAGGATTTCTCGAGGCCCTCGAAGCCGCCCCGCAGCTTGGCCAACAGCTCGGGCTCGTCCTCGGTCGGCGGGGGCAGGGCGGCCAGGCCGCGGCGCAGGTTCTCGGCCACCTCCACCACCTCGGTGGCGAAGCGCTGCACGGCAAAGGCGCGGGCCTCCTGCACTTCCCGCTGCGTGCGGTGCCGCAGGTTCTGGAGTTCGGCCTCGGCGCGCAGCCATTTGTCGCGCAGCTGGGCGACCTCTGCCTCCAGCGCGGCGATCCGCTCCTCCGGGGAGGGGGCAGGGGCTGGCGCGGCCGCGCCCTCGGCGCCCTCCGGCGCCGGGCCCTCGGGCGCGGGTTCCGGTGCGGTCTCGCTGGTCATGGGTGCATCCTGTCACGACTCGGCGGCGGCCAGGCTCGGACCCGCCGCGTTCTTGCCTGTCACCTAGGCCTTGCGCTGCGGTGCGGCAAGCCGCGGGCCCGGCGCTGCGGCTGCGGCGGCTGCAGGGCGGACCGCCTGCCGGCGCGGGGCAGGGCCGGACCGGCGCCTGGCGCGCGAAGAGGGGAGAGGTGCGGGCGACATCCGGCACCTTCCCCGCGGGCGGCGGTGGCACCATCGGGCGATGCTCCCCGCCGGCCGCCGCCTCGGCAGGCCTGCAGCGGGCCCCGGCATTCCCGTGCCCGCCAGCCCGGCCTATATCGGCAGGCCATGAACTGGATCAGCGACTGGGCCCTGCCGAAGATCAAGACGCTGTTCGGTGCGGCGCGCGAGGTGCCGGAGAATCTCTGGCACAAATGCAGCCATTGCCAGCAGATGATCTTCCACCGCGACCTGGAGCGGAACCTGCGCGTCTGCCCCCATTGCGGCCACCACGAACGGCTCGGCGCCCGCGCCCGGCTGGAGGCCACGCTCGATCCCGGCTGGCAGCGCATGGAACCGCCCAAGGTGCCGGTCGATCCGCTGCGCTTTCGTGACCAGCGCCGCTACACCGACCGCCTCAAGGACGCCCAGACCCGGTCGGGGCTCGAGGATGCGGTGCTGGTCGGCCACGGCACGATCGAGGAGCAGCCGGCGGTGGTCGCCGCCTTCGATTTCGGCTTCCTCGGCGGCTCCATGGGCATGGCGGTGGGGGAGACGCTGCTGGCCGCCGCGCGGCTTGCGGTGATGCAGGATGCCTCGCTGATCGTCTTCACCGCCTCGGGCGGGGCGCGCATGCAGGAGGGTACGCTGAGCCTGATGCAGATGCCCCGCACGGTGATCGCGACCCGCCTGGTGAAGGAGGCGGGGCTGCCCTTCATCGTCGTCATGTGCGATCCGACCACCGGGGGGGTTACCGCGAGCTTTGCCATGCTGGGCGATGTCCATCTGGCGGAGCCGGGGGCGATGATCGGCTTCGCCGGCGCGCGGGTGATCGAACAGACCGTGCGCGAGAAACTGCCCGAGGGCTTCCAGCGCGCCGAATATCTCCTCGCCCACGGCATGCTCGACCTCGTGGTCAAGCGGGCGGAGATGAAGGCGACGCTCGCCCGCATCATCCGCCTGCTGCGCGTGCCGGAGATCCCGCCGCCGCCAGCACCCCAGGCCCTGCCCGCCCCCGCCCCGGCATGAATGAGAGCCAGGGGCTCGGCGGGCGGTCGCAGCCCGTGGTGGAGCGCCTGCACGCCCTGCATCCGAAGCTGATCGACCTCAGCCTCGGCCGCATCGAGCGGGTGCTGGCTGCCCTCGGCCATCCCGAACGCCGCCTGCCGCCGGTGCTGCATGTGGCGGGCACCAATGGCAAGGGCAGCACCTGCGCCTTCGCCCGCGCCATTGCCGAGGCAGCCGGCCGACGGGTGCATGTCTACACCTCGCCCCATCTCGTCCGGTTTCACGAGCGGATCCGGCTGGCCGGCCGGCTGGTCGAGGATGACGCCCTGGCCGATGCGCTGGAGGAGGTTGAGCACGCCAATGCCGGCGCGCCGATCACCGTCTTCGAGGTGACGACCGCCGCCGCGCTCCTGCTCTTCAGCCGCGTGCCGGCCGATCTCCTGGTGCTCGAGGTCGGCCTGGGCGGGCGGCTGGATGCGACCAATGTGGTCGAACGCCCCGCCGCCTGCGCGATCACCGCCATCTCTTTCGACCACATGGAGTTCCTGGGCGACACCCTGGCCAAGATCGCCTACGAGAAGGCGGGCATCATCAAGCCCGGGGTCCCGGTGGCCACCGGCCGGCAGGCGCCCGAGGCGCTGGCGGTGATCCGCGCCGTGGCGGCCGAACGGGGCGCGCCGCTCCTTGCCCGCGGCGAGGCCTGGGAGATCACCGAGGAAGGGTTTAACGGCCTGCCCCTGCCGCCGCTCGGCCTGCCGGGGCCGCATCAGCGCGACAACGCCGGTATCGCGATCGCCGCGCTGCGGGCCTGGAACCCGCCCTGGCTGACCGATGCCGCGATCCAGGCCGGGGTGGCGCGCGCCAGCTGGCCCGCACGGTTGCAGCGACTGCACGGCCGGCTGGCACAGGCGGCCCTGCCGCATGAGCTCTGGCTGGATGGCGGCCACAACCCGGGGGCGGGCGAGGCGCTGGCCGAACAGCTCAAGAACTGGGGCGACCGGCCGATCTACCTCGTGGTCGGGATGAAGCAGGGCAAGGGGGCGGCCGGTTTCCTTGCCCCCCTTCTGCCGCTGGCCGAGACCATCGCTGCCATCCGCGAACCCGGCCAGCATCTTGGCATGCCGGTCGAGGCGATCATCGCCGCCTCCGGCGGGCGGGCCTGGCCGGCCGGCACCCTGGCCCGGGCCCTGGCCGCCCTGCCGCGGGACCGGCCGGGGCGGGTTCTGGTCTGCGGCAGCCTCTACCTGGCCGGAGAGGTGCTGAAGCAGGACGGCACCTTGCCCGCCTGACAGAGCGCGGCCTGCGCCACGCTAACCCTCTCTTCACCCGGCGCGGCGCATAAAGACGGTGGCGCCGTTCTCCTCCCGCGGCGCTGTCTCTCCCGGACTGGCCGGCCTCGCGCCGGCTGCACCTGGCGGGGGCGGCGGCCGGTCACCACCGGTCTTTCCCCCTAACGCGGCCGCTGCCCCCGCATTTTTTCGCCCGACCGGGCCAGGGCCCGATCGATGGCCACCATCAGCAGCCCGCCCAGCAGAAAGGCGATGCCGAGCAGCAGCACAGCCAGCCCGACCGACCGCCAGCCCAGGCTGGCCACATCCAGAAACCAATACGGATACCAGCCCGTCGCGGCCCCGCGTGCCAGGGCGTAGACGGCAAATCCCGCCGGCCAGCCGAGCCAGATCAGCGCATCGCGCCGGGCAAGCCGGCCATGCGGCACATAGCGCCACCAAAACAGGGCCATGCCGACGGGCAGCACCACATGCAGGCCCTGGTCCGCCCACCACATCAGGCCCTGGGGCGACCAGGCATCGGCCAGCAGCAGATGATAGATCAGCCCGATCATCACCGCCTGCAGCGCCGCCCAGCCCAGGGCGCGCGGCCCGACGTGCCGGCCCGCCGCGAGCGCACCGAGCAAGGCGGTGACCACCAGGAAGGTCAGGATCGTATAGAAGCCGAGGAAGAGCGCGGTGCTGCCCATGAGCCCGAGCAGCGGCACGGGCACTGCCCACTGCACCAGCAGCGAGGCCGCCCCGACCCCCGCCAGCAGCCCGGCGGCAAGGCGCATCACGGCGGGCCGATGCGCTCCATCCCGCCCATCCAGGGGCGCAGCACTTCCGGCACCGTGATGCTGCCATCGGGGTTCTGGTAGGTCTCCATCACCGCGATCAAGGCCCGCCCCACCGCCACCCCGGAACCATTGAGGGTGTGGACGAAGACCGACTCCTTGCCCCGCTTGAAGCGAGCGTTCATCCGCCGGGCCTGGAAATCCCGGCAGTTGGAGCAGGAGGAGATCTCCCGCCACGCGCCCTGGCCGGGCAGCCAGACCTCCAGGTCATAGGTTTTGGCCGAGGCAAAACCGGTATCGCCGGCGCAGAGCAGGATGCGCCGCCAAGTCAGGCCGAGAGCGGTCAGCACCTCCTCGGCGCAGCGGGTCATCCGCTCATGCTCGGCCGCGCTGTCCTCGGGCCGGGTGATCGAGACCAGCTCCACCTTCATGAACTGGTGCTGGCGCAGCATGCCGCGCGTATCGCGCCCGGCCGCGCCGGCCTCGCTGCGGAAACAGGGGGTGAGGGCAGCAAAGCGCAGCGGCGTGACCGGTTCGGGAATGATCTGCTGCGCCACCAGGTTGGTCAGCGGCACTTCCGCGGTAGGGATCAGGTATTTCTCGCCCGCCTTGAACAGGTCGGCCTCGAACTTCGGCAGCTGGCCCGTGCCATAGACGGTGGCGGCATGGACCAGATAGGGCGGCGAGACCTCGGTATAGCCGTTCTGCCGGGTGTGCAGATCGAGCATCCACTGCCCGAGCGCGCGCTCCAGCCTGGCGAGCGCACCCTTGAGCACGACGAAGCGGCTGCCGGAGAGGCGCGCCGCCGTCTCGAAATCCATCAGGCCGAGCGCCTCGCCCAGTTCGTCATGCTGCTTCGCCCCCGGGATGACCCGCGGCTCGCCCGACCGGTGCAGTTCGACATTGCCGGTCTCATCCCGGCCATCCGGCACATCGGGGTCGAGCAGATTGGGCAGGGCGGCGAGCAGCTCATCCAGACGGGCGCGCAGCTCATCGGGATCAAGCCCGCGCATTCTTGCCTGCACGGTTGCGACCTCGGCGCGGAGCGCGGCCTCCCGCGCCGCATCCTGGGCCTTGCGGGCGATGCCGATCTCCCGGTTCAGGCGGTTGAGTTCGGCCTGGGCGGCCTCGCGCGCGGCGGTGGCTTCGCGCCAGGCGGCATCGGCGGCGCGGATCTCCTCGGCCAGGGCCGGATCGAGCCCGCGGCGGGCAAGCCCCGCGGCAAAGGCCGCCGGTTCGGCGCGGATGAGGCGGATATCGTGCATGGACTGCGTCTGACGATGCTGGGGCGGCGGGAGCAATCAGCCGAGGCTAGGCCGACCCGCCGCTGGCTTCCGCGGGCCGCGGCGCCATCCACCGCGCGGCCCAGATGGAGATCTCATAAAGCAGGATCAACGGCAGGGCGAGGCCCACCTGGCTGATCACGTCGGGCGGCGTGATGATGGCCGCCACGATGAACATGATCACGATCGCATAGCGCCGGCCTTTGCGCAGCGTCTCCACGTCGAGCACGCCGATGCGGCAGAGCAGCACCAGCGCGACCGGCACCTGGAAGGCCAGCCCGAAGGCGAGGATCATGTGCATGACGAGCGAGAGATATTCGCTCACCTTCGCCTCGAGCTGGATCGGAATGCCGCCCGAGTCCGGCGGGGTCTCGAAGCTGATGAAGAACTGCCAGGCAAGAGGGAAGATGAAGTAGTAGGCGAGAGCGGCCCCGAGCAGGAAGAGCAGGGGAGAGGCGATCAGGAAAGGCCGGATCGCCCGCTTTTCGCTGCGGTAAAGGCCGGGCGCGACGAAGAGCCAGATCTGCGTCGCCCACATCGGGAAGCTGAAAAAGACCGCTCCGAAAAAGGCCACCTTGAGGTAGGTGAAGAAGGCCTCGTAGAGCTGGGTGAAGATCATCCGCCGGTCGGCGCCGTTGCCGGCCTTGGCGGCCAGGATGTCGGCCAGCGGCTGGGCCAGGAAGGCATAGATCTCCGCCGAGAAGTAGTAGCACACCGCAAAGGCCAGGATGAAGGTCGCCACGCACCAGAGGAGCCGGTTCCGCAGCTCCATGAGGTGGTCCATCAACGGCATCGGCTTGTCGTCGATGGTGTCTTCCTCGGGCTTGAGCGGCTTGATCATGGGCGGCGCTGTCCTCAGGCCTGGCTACGGGCCGCGGCGGGCTGGGCCGGCCCAGGGGTGGCATCGCTCGGGCCGGCAGCTGTCTGGCCGGCCGCGTTGCTGCCCGCCGTCACCTCCCCGGCGGGGGGGGCGGCGGGGCCAGCGGCCGGCGCCTCGGCCGGCGGTGCCACCGCGGAGGGCGGCAGGAAGCCCGGCGCATCGGCCACCGTCGCCGCGGTCGGCGGCGGGGGCGGGGGCGGGGGCGGCTCATAGGGCGCGAGCGTCGAGGGCGGGATGAAGGCCGGCGCATCCGGCGTCGTCGCCGCGGTGGGCGGGGGGGTCCAGGCCGGCGGGGTGTAGCTGGTCCCGGCCAGCGGGTCGCTCAGCGCCGAGGAGAGGCTGCCGTCGGGATCGACCGTCTTCTCGATGGTGGATTTGAGGTCGAAGCTGCGGATCTCATGCAGGGTGCGTTTGACGTCCTGGATCTGGTCGCGCACCTCCTGCAGGTTCGCCTCCCGCACCAGCTCGTCCGCCTGGGCCTGGAAGTCGCGGAAGGCCTGCTTCGCCTTGGCGATGCCGCGGGCGATGCCGCGCAGCGTCTCGGGCAGTTGCTTGGGCCCGATGATGATCAACGCCACGATGGCGATCAGCAGGATTTCGGACCACGCCAGGTCGAACATCCGCACCTCTGAGCCGCGGCCCCCGGGGGACCGCGCGATGGATTTCGTCCGTTAGCAGCTTCGCTGCTATCTAGGAAGCCACGCGCAGCGCGTCATCCTGCGCCGCAGGAAAGACGAAGGCGCGTTCCGGATCGACGCCGAGGCAGACCTGATCCCCCCGCCGCAGCCGGATACCCGGCGGCAGCCGCACATGGATGTGCAGCACCTCGCCCGATGCGTCCTCGAGCGCCATATGCGCCATGGTGGTGGAGCCGAGCAACCGGCAGGCCTCGACCTCGGCATGGGCATAGCCGCAGGTGCCAAGCGGCAGCAGGCGCAGGGCCTCGGGCCGCAGCAGCACCCGTGCCGGCCCATCGGGCAGGGCAGCATGCAGCGGGCCCAGCGCGGTGTGTGCCACCCCGGCCGCGACCCGGGCCGGCAGGTCGTTCACCTCGCCCAGGAAACGGGCGACGAAGGGGCTGACCGGGCGCAGATAGAGATCCTCCGGCGTGCCGACCTGCTCGAGCCGCCCGTCGTGCAGAAGGGCGATGCGGTCGGCCATGAACATCGCCTCCTCCGCATCGTGGGTGACGATCAGGGCCGGGATCGCCGCCTCCTGCAGGACATGCAGCGTATCGTCGCGCACCTGGTCGCGCAGCCGGGAATCGAGGCTGGCGAAGGCCTCATCCAGCAGAAGGGCGCGCGGACGGGGGGCCAGGGCGCGCGCCAGCGCCACCCGTTGCTGCTGCCCGCCGGAGAGCTGATGCGGCCAGGCATGGGCCTTGTCGGTCAGGCGCACCCGGGCCAGCGCCTCGGCCACCCTCGCTTCGCGCTCGGCCCGCGGCAGGCGGCGCAGGCCGAAGGCCACATTCTCGGCCACCGTCAGATGCGGAAACAGCGCATAGTCCTGGAAGACGAAGCCGACATGGCGCTCCTCGGGCGGCACCTCCCGCCCCGGTTCGGCGAGCAGCCGCCCGTCGAGCTCGATCCGGCCGCGCTGCACCGGCTCAAGCCCCGCAATCAGCCGCAGCAGCGTCGTCTTGCCATCGCCCGAGGGGCCGAGCAGGCAAAGGATCTCGCCGGCCGCGACCGAGAGGCTGATGCCCTGCAGCACGCGGCGGTTGCCGAAGGCGTGGTGGATGTCCTCCAGGATCAGCGCCATGGCCCTGTTGTGGCGCAGGGCGCGCCGTCCCGCCAGATGGGCCCTGCGCTCAGCTCCCTCAAGGCAGCGGCAGCGCCGCCTCCTCCTCGGCTACCAGCTCCTCCCGCCGCGGCAGATCGGCCAGCGATCGCAGACCGAAATGTTCCAGGAAGCGCGGGGTGGTGCCCCACAGGGTCGGCCGGCCCGGCACCTCCATCCGCCCGCGCGGCGCGATCAGCCCGAGTTCCAGCAGGCTGTCGAGCGTTGCCTGCGCCAGGCTCGCGCCGCGGATCTCCTCGATCCCCGCGCGGGTGATCGGCTGATGATAGGCGATGATGGCAAGCGTCTCCAGCGCCGCCCGCGGCAGGCGGCGCGGGACCTCGACCACCCGGGTGATCGCCGGGGCAAGGTCCGGCGCCGTGCGGAAGGCGAAGCCGCCCGCCACCTCCACGAGCTCGACCGGCCGGCCGACCATGCGGGCCTGCAGGGCCGTCAGGACCGCCCTCGCATCCACCCCTGGCGGCAGGGCGGCGGCCAGGCGCTGCGGCGTCACCGGCCGGTCGGAGGCAAAGATCAGCGCCTCGGCGATGCGCAGGCCGAGCGCGAAGGCGGCCTCTCCATCCTCCGCGCCGGGATGGATCGGCATGTCGGGCGAAGCGGGGGATGCGGCCGGGCCTGCTGCGGGGGGCGGGGCGCCGTCGGCATCACGCGGCATCGGGCAGGCTCTCCTTGCTCTCGGCCGCTCTGGGCTCGGATGCGGCCCGGCGCAGCCAGAGCGGGCCGAAGGGTGCATCCTGGCGCAGTTCCAGCGCGCCGCTGCGCGCCTCCTCGAGCGCCGCGACCAGGCCGGAAGCGAGGGCGGCGCGGCGTTCGAGCCCATCGGCCAGGCCCTCGGGCAGGAAGGACTGCAGCACCACCCAGCCCGGGGTGGTGCCGATCAGCCGGCGCAGCTGCTGCAAGGCCTCAGCCACGCTCCAGAGGCGGCGCGGTTTGGGCCGATAGGGGCGGGCGGCGAGGGCCCGCCGGCGAGCCGCGGCATAGGCGCGCAGCAGGGCGGGCAGATCGGCCACGATGCCGCTGCGGTCGATCAGCTGGAGGGCCTCCGGCTGGCCGCGGGCGAAGATCTCTCGCCCGAGCTGGGCGCGGGCGGCGAGCCAGGCCGCCGCGCGGCGCATGGCATCGAGTTCGGCCAGCTTTTCGGTCAGCCGTTCGGCCGCCTGCAGCGCTTCCTCCTCGGGCTCGGCTTGCTCGGGCAGCAGCAGGCGCGATTTCAGCCAGGTGAGCCAGGCGGCCATGACCAGCCATTCCGCCGCCACTTCCAGCCGCAGACGCCGCGCCCCCTCGAGCGCGGCGACATACTGATCGACCAGCGCCAGGATCGAGATGCGGCGGATATCAACCTTCTGCGCCCGGGCGAGCTCGAGCAGCAGGTCAAGCGGCCCCTCGAAGCCAGCGAGGGAGAGATGGAGGCTCTCACCCCTCATGCCGGATGCCCCGCCGCGCGCAGCACGAGGTTGAAGAGGGGGGCGACCAGATGGGCCAGGCCCCAATCGGTCGGGCGGAAGGCCGGGATCAGGACCGGCAGCAGAAACAGGGTGCCAAGCACGAGGAACAGCCCCACCGGCTCGAGCCGCGCAAAGGCCAGGGCCAGCCGCCAGGGCAGCATCGCCGTCAGGATCCGCCCGCCGTCCAGGGGCGGGACAGGCAGCAGGTTGAACACCGCCAGCACCAGATTGACCAGCATGAACAACGCCACCGTTCGATACAGCAGCTGCGCCGATTCGCTGCCGAACAGCCCGCCGGCGTGCGCGAGCAGGGCAGCGATGAAGGCCAGCAGCAGGTTCATGGCCGGCCCGGCCGCGGCCACCCAGGCCATGCCCCAGCGCGGATGGCGCAGCAGCGCGATGTTGACCGGCACTGGCTTGGCCCAGCCGAACAGCGCCTCCACCCGGCCGATCGTGAGCAGCTGCATGGCCAGCAGCAGGCCGGGCAGCAGCAGCGTGCCCAGGGGGTCGACATGGCGCAGCGGATTGAGGCTGACCCGTCCCGCCTGCCGCGCCGTGGGATCGCCCAGCGCCTCGGCAGCGTAGCCGTGCGCGGCCTCGTGGAAGGTGATGGCGATGAGGGCGGCCAGCGCCGCGGCCAGCAGCTCGGCCAGCCAGGCCGGCAGCTCAGGCGGCATGGCAGGCCCCGCCGCGCGATCCGGCCAGCCTCTCCAGCGCCGCCTCGCCGAGCGGGGGCACGGCGGCAAGCAAGGCCCGGTTCGCTCCCGCATCGCCCGGGCCATGCAACACCGCATCGCAGCCTGCCGCTAGCGCCGCCTCCGCCCGTTCCGGCAGCGGGCCGGAGAGCGCGCCCATCGCCAGGTCGTCGCTGATCAGAAAGCCGGGAAAGCCGATCTCCCTCCGGATCAGGCCTTGCAGGATGGCGGGGGAGAGGGTGGCAGGCAGCCCCGGGTCCAGCGCCTCGTAGAGGACATGGGCCGTCATCGCCCACAGCCGCGCGCCGAGGGCGGCCGAGAGGGCCCGGAAAGGCGCATGATCGGCGGCCAGGGCGGTGCGATCGGCCGCCACCCGCGGCAGCTCCTGGTGGCTGTCGGCCGCGGCGCGGCCATGGCCCGGGATGTGCTTCATCACGGGCACCACCCCGGCGGCGATCAGCCCGCGCGCCCAGGCCTCCCCGCAGCGGGCGACCTCCGCCGGGTCGGCCGAGAAGGCGCGATCGCCGATCACCTCGTGGCCTTCCGGCAGGCGCAGATCGAGCACCGGCGCGCAGACGACATCGATGCCGAGCGCCCGGCATTCCCGGCCGAGCCCAGCGGCATGGGCGCTGATCGCCTCGGCCGGGGCGCCGGCGAAGGCGGCAGCGGCAGGCAGGGCTGGCCAGTGCGGCGGGCGCAGGCGCGCGACCCGTCCGCCCTCCTGGTCGATCAGCACCGGCGCCTCCTCGCCCAGGATCGCGCGAACCGAGGCGATCAGCCCCTGCAGCTGCCCGGGGTCGCGGATGTTGCGGGCGAAGAGGATGACGCCGAGCGGGCGCGCCTGCTCGAGCAGCGCCGCCTCCTCGGCCAGCAGCACGGGGCCCGAGAGGCCGATGATCGCGGCGCGGGGCGGGGCAGCCATGCGCCGGTCAGATCACCAGGCAGCCAGGATGGCCGCGGCTGCGGATCGCCTGGCAGGCGGCGCGCGCGGCCTCGCGGTCCGGAAAGCCGCCGGCGCGCAGCCGCCACAGCGGCGGCTGCCCCTCGCCCCGGTCCAGCCGCTGGATGCGCGGGGTCAGCGCGGCCAGTTCCGGATGGCGCCGGCGCAGCCTCTCCCACTCCTCGCGCGCTGCTGCCTCGGAGGGCAGCGCGGCGAGCTGGATCATCACCGGCCCGCGGCTGGCGGCGGGCGGGGTGGTGGGCTGCCCGCCGGCCGCTGGTGCGGGCGGGGCGGAGGCGGCAGCACCGCGTCCTGCTGCGGCGGACCCGCCGGACCCCTGCGCCGGCCCGGCTGGGGTGCTGCGGGCGGCCGGTGGCGGCGCCG
>JANWYF010000168.1 GCA_025057055.1 Rhodovarius sp.
ACCGGATTGCCCGGCAGGCCGACCACCGGCGTGCCCCCCACCACCCCCATCGCCGCCGGCCGGCCGGGTTTGTCGGCCAGGCGCCAGAACACCAGGCTGCCCGCACCAGCGATGGCGGCGCGGACGTGATCCTCCTCTCCGGTCGAGACGCCGCCCGAGGTGAGCAGCAGGACATGTCGCGCTGCCGCGGCAAGCAGCGCAGCGCGGGTCGCGGCGGGATCATCGGGCAGGATGCCGAGGTCGCTGCCCTCGACCGGCAGGCCGGCGAGCAGCGCGAGCAGCGTGAAGCGGTTGCTGTCGTAGGTCTGCGCCGGGCCGAGCGGGCTGCCGGGTGCGGCCAGCTCATTGCCGGTCGAGAAGACGCCGACCGAGAGGCGCCGGCTGCAGGAGAGCTCCGTCAGCCCGAGCGCGGCGGCAAGCCCGATCTCAGCGGGGCCGAGCCGCGTGCCGGCAGGCAGCGCGACGGCGCCCTGGGGCACGTCCTCTCCCGCCGGGCGGCAATTGGCGCCGCGCGGCAGGCCCGGGGGCAGCAGCAGCAGCCCGGCCGGATCAAGCCGCGCATCCTCCTGCATCATCACCGTATCCGCCCCCGCCGGCATGGGCGCACCCGTGAAGATGCGCATGGCCGTCCCCGGCCGCAGAGGGGGGGCAACCTCACCCGCGGCGACCCGGCCGAAGAGGGGCAGCGCCGTCTCTCGCCCCGGGAGCAGGCTGGCATGGGCGAAAGCGTAGCCATCCACGGCCGAGTTGAAGAAGGGCGGCAGCGGCAGGGGCGCGATCAGATCCTGCGCCAGCACCCGCCCCCGCGCCTGGGCCAGGGGCACCGGCTCCGCCTCCGCAATCGGGGCGATGCGCTCGAGGATCAGCGCCGCCGCCTCCTCGACCGACATCAGCTGCCCGCCGAAGGCGAAGCAGTCGTCGGAGAGCTGGGCCATCAGCGCAGCTCCTCGACCGGGACGGCAAAGCGCAGGACGAGGTCGGCCACCGCCGGGATGTCGTCGATATGGGCCTGGGGCAGAGCCTGTTGCGGCACATCGGCGGCGACCGCGACGATGCCGGGCACCTCACCGTGCAGCCAGGGCTTGCCGTTGGCCGCGCGGTGCACCTCGATCTTGGGGTGAGGGTCGCGCTTGAAGCCCTCGACGATCACGAGATCGACGGGATCGAGCTTGGCGAGCAGCGCAGAGAGGGGCGGTTCCGGCGCGCCGCGCAGCTCGCTCATCAGCGCCCAGCGCTGGGCCGAGGCGACCAGCACCTGCCGCGCGCCGGCCTGCCGGTGCTCCCAGCTGTCCTTGCCGGGCTTGTCCACGTCGAAGGCATGATGGGCATGCTTGATGGTGGAGACGCTGAGGCCCCGTTCGATCAGATGCGGCAACAGGCGCTTCAGCAGCGTGGTCTTGCCCGCCCCGCTCCAGCCTGCAAGTCCGATGATTCGCATCGGGGATATCTAGAGCAGAACCTGGCTGCGAGGTATCCGTGCCGGCCGGCGGATAGGGCGGCAGAAAAGACAGCCCGACCCCGCAGGGGGCCGGGCCGCAACCGGGCGCGCTTGGGCTTATTCGGCCGGCTTCGCCTCCGCCCCCGGAATGCCGGAGACGCGGCCGGCAGCCAGCTGTTCCTGCGTCCAGAGGTTGTGGTGCTCCTTGGCCCAGTTCAGGTCGACCTGCCCCGAGCCCATCGCGTCGAAGGCGCCTTCCATCCCGATCGAGCCAATGTAGATGTGGGCGAGCATCGCCGCGATCATCAGCACGCCGACCAGGGCATGGACGGTGTGGGCGAGCTGCATATCCGCCACGGTGGTGCCCTGCAGCGGGAAGATCAGCAGATAGCCCGAGACGGCGACGGCCCCGCCGCCGAGGATGGTCAGCCAGAAGACCATCTTCTGACCGCCGTTGAAGCGCTTGCTGTCGGGGTGGCCCTTGCCGATCAGGCCGCCGCCCTGCTTGAACCACTCGATGTCGAGCCGGTTCGGGATGTTGTCCTTCACCCACAGCAGCAGCATCAGCACGATGCCGAGCGTGAAGGGGAAGGAGAGGTAGTTGTGGGCGATCTTGCCGGCCTCGCTGATCGCGGTGAAGGTCTCCGGCCCGACCAGGGGCAGCAGCAGGAAGCGCCCGAAGGTGAGGTTGAGGCCGGTCAGGCCGAGGATGATGAAGGAGGTGGCGACCATCCAGTGGTTTGCCCGCTCCAGCAGGTTGAAGCGGGGGATGGTCCGGCCGGAGAGGCCGCCTTCCACCCGGATCCGCCCGCGCGTCAGGTAGAAGACCACCAGCACCCCCAGCATGCCCAGGATCGCAACGCCCCCGACCCAGGTCAGCGTGCGGTTGTGGAAATCACGCCAGGCTTGACCTGCGGGCTGGATCAGGTTGGCGGCGGCCTGATCGGGCAGGGTGACCCGCCCGCTGATCATGCCGCCCTGGCGCATGGTGGCGGCCTCGAGCTCCTCGGCCGAGACGACGCCGCGCGGCGTGCCCTCCTGGGCCAGCGCCGGCGCGCTGATGCCCAGCGCCAGCGCCAGCAGAAGGAAACGGAGAGCGCGCATCACGCACCCACCGTGGTGCGATAGGCCGTGCGCCAGCCCCAGGCGCCCGAGCCGTAGCCGCGGGTCTGCACCCGCTCGCGATAGATGCTGGCGATGATCTCGCCATCACCGGCGAGCAGCGCCTTGGTCGAGCACATCTCGGCGCAGATCGGCAGCTTGCCCTCGGCCAGGCGGTTGCTGCCGTACTGCGTGTACTCGACGCGAGTGTTGTCCTCCTGCGGGCCGCCGGCGCAGTAGGTGCACTTGTCCATCTTGCCCCGGCCGCCGAAGTTGCCGAGGCGCGGATACTGCGGCGCGCCGAAGGGGCAGGCGTAGAAGCAGTAGCCGCAGCCGATGCAGAGGTCCTTGTCGTGCAGGACCACCCCGTCGGCCGTGGTGTAGAAGCAGGAGACCGGGCAGACCGCGGCGCAGGGCGCATCGGTGCAGTGCATGCAGGCCATGGAGATCGAGCGCTCGCCGGGGCGGCCGTCATTGATGGTGACGACGCGCCGGCGGTTGATGCCCCAGGGGACCTCATGCTCGTTCTTGCACGCCGTCACACAGGCGTTGCACTCGATGCAGCGGTCCGAGTCGCAGAGGAACTTCAAGCGGGCCATGGTGGTCTAGCCTCCCCGTCTTATGCGGCCACGACCTGGCAGAGGGTGACCTTCGTCTCCTGCATGTAGGTGACGGGGTCATACCCGTAGGTGGTCACCGCGTTCGCCGACTCGCCGAGCACGATCGGATCCGTGCCCTGCGGATACTTGCGGCGCTGATCCTCACCCATGAACCAGCCGGCGAAGTGGAAGGGCATCCACACCACGCCGGGGCCCACGCGTTCGGTGACCATCGCCTTGACCCGCACGCGGGCGTTGTTCTCCGGGCCGCGCACCCACACCCACTGGCCGTCGCGGATGTTGCGCGCCGCGGCATCGCGCGGGTTGATCTCGACGAACATGTCCTGCTGGAGCTCGGCCAGCCACTTGTTGGAGCGCGTCTCCTCGCCACCGCCCTCGTATTCGACCAGTCGGCCGGTCGAGAGGATGAGCGGGAAGTCGCGCACCAGCTGGTGCGAGCGCGCCTGGATCGACTGCCCGAGATGCGGCAGCCGGAAGCCGCGCCGGTCGGGCAGGGTCGGGTACTGCGCCAGCAGGTCGGTGCGCGGCGTATAGATCGGCTCGCGGTGCACCGGGATCGGATCCGGCAGGTTCCAGGCATTGGCGCGCGCCTTGGCATTGCCGAAGGGCGAGCAGCCATGCTCCAGCGCCACCCGGACAATCCCGCCCGAGAGGTCGGTCATCCAGGACACCCGATCCTCACCGCCCAGGCCCTGACCGATCTCGGCGATCACCGCCTTCTCGGCCGCGGTCAGCTCGTCATACCAGCCGAGCCGCTTGAGCACGGCCACCGTGAACTCCGGATAGCCGTCGCGGATATCGGAGCCCTTGGAGTAGCTGCCCTCGGCCAGCAGGGTCTCGCCGTTGCGCTCGACGCCGAAGCGGGCCCGGAAGGTGCCGCCGCCCTCCTTCACATGGAGGTTGGTGTTGTAGAGGATATGCGTGCCGGGGTGGCGCATCTCCGGCGTGCCCCAGCAGGGCCAGGGCAGGCCGTAGTAGTCGCCGCGGATCTCGGGCGGGGCATCGTCGCGCGCACGCAGCGTCACGATGTCGAACTTGTCCTGATGCTGCATGTGCAGCTTCAGCCGCTCGGGGCTGATGCCGGTATAGCCCGTGCCCCAGGCGCCGCGGTTGATCTCGCGCAGGATGCTCTCCGGCACCGGCTCGCCGTCGCGCACCTCGATGTAGCGGAACATCGGCTCGCGGAAGCGGATCGGCATGTTGCGCCGCTCCGCCGCGCGGTCCAGCGCCTCCGCCAGATGGTACATGACGCGATAGTCGGTGCGGCTCTCGAAGATCGGATCGACGATCTTCGACCCCCACTGCACCGAACGGTTGGAGGCCGTGCGGGAGCCCGAGCACTCGAACTGCGTGGCGATCGGCAGCAGATAGGTGTTGTCCCGCCGCCCCGACAGCACCGCAAAGGTCGTCGGGTGCGGATCCGCCACCACCAGAAGCTCCAGCGCCTCCAGCCCCTTCACCGCATCGGGCATGCGGGTGACCGTGTTGCCGCCATGGCCGAAGACGATCATGCCCTTGTAGTTGGAGCGCTGGGCCAGACCCGTCTCCGGATTGACCGGCATGGTCGCGGCATCGAAGTAGCGCGTGGTCGGGATGCCGGGCGTGTGCATCATCTGCGGCGAGTCGAAGCGCGCGCGCATCGACTCGAAGGTCTCGCCCCACACCCGCGCCCAGTGGCGCCACGCGGTCTCGTCGATGCCGTAATAAGCCGGCAGCGTGGCGACATCGAGCCCGAAGTCGGAGGCACCCTGCACGTTGCAGTGGCCGCGGAAGATGTTGGCGCCATTGCCCTCACCGCCGACATTGCCGGTGGCCAGCAGCAGGATCGAGAAGGCGCGCACATTGGCGGTGCCCACCGTCTTCTGCGTGGCGCCCATGCACCAGATCAGGGTCGAGGGCCTCTCCTTGGCGAACATCTCCGCCACCCGGCGCAGCTGCGCACCGGGCACGCCGGTGACGCGCTCGACCTCGGCCGGGTTCCACTTCGCCACCTCGCGCCGCACGTCGTCCATGCCGTAGACGCGCTGGCGGATGAACTCCTTGTCCTCCCAGCCGTTCTCGAAGATGTGCCAGAGAATGCCCCAGATCACCGGAATGTCCGTCCCGGGGCGGATCCGCACATATTCGGTGGCGTGCGCCGCCGTACGCGTATAGCGCGGGTCGATGACGATCAGATTGGCGCGGTTCTTCTCCTTGCCGGCCAGCACATGCTGCAGCGAAACCGGGTGCGCCTCCGCAGGATTCCCGCCCATGATGATCATGGTCTTGGAATTGCGGATGTCGTTGTAGCTGTTGGTCTGCGCACCATAGCCCCAGGTGTTGGCCACGCCGGCCACCGTGGTGGAGTGGCAGATGCGCGCCTGGTGGTCGACGTTGTTGGTGCCCCACATCGCCGCGAACTTGCGGAACAGATAGGCACCCTCATTGCTGAACTTGGCGCTGCCCAGCCAGAAGATCGAATCCGACCCCGTGCGGGCGCGGATGTCGATCATCTTGTCCGCGATCTCCTGGATCGCGACATCCCAGGAGAGGCGCTGCCAGCGGCCATTGACCAGCTTCATGGGATACTTGAGCCGCCTCTCACCGCCCACCAGCTCGCGCACCGCAGCGCCCTTGGCGCAATGCGTGCCGCGGTTGATCGGGCTCTCCCAGGTCGGCTCCTGCCCCACCCAGACGCCGTTCTGCACCTCGGCGGTCACCGTGCAGCCCACCGAGCAGTGCGTGCAGATGTTCTTGATCCGCTGCACCGGCTGCTGGTGGTTGATCACCCCCATCGCACCGCTCGGCGCGGCCTCGGCCATGCGCGGGGCGAGCGTGGAGAGGGCAGCCAGCCCGGCCCCGGCCACCCCCGCCTGCTTGAGGAAGCCGCGCCGGTCCATCCCGCCCGAGGACAGGCCCTGATAGACGGAGGCAAGGCGCTGCTTGGCGGCGCGCCCGTCGCTGCGCTTGATCAGCATCGTCAAACCCTCCCCGGACGGATCAGTAGCGGTTGGTGCGATAGAACGCCTGCACATGCGCGCTGTTGGGCTGATAGCGCGCAGCGGTGCGGCGGGACTCATTCTCCTTGCGCGCCTCGCGCGCCGGAACACTATCGGCGCGCTGCGCCAGCGCAGGCGCGGCAACAGTGGCAGCGGCGGCGGCCGTGGTCAGGCCCAGAGCCTTGAGCAAACCCCGACGCTCCCCGGTCCTGCTGTGGTCCTTCATGGTCTCATGCCTCCCGCGCATCATCGTCCTGCAACCCCTACTCCGGCAGTTCCGCCGCCGCATTCTCGATATCGAGCACGACGCGCCCGAATGCGCCCACCGCCCGGTAGAAGGCGGAAATCCCGTTGGCCGCCAAATCGGCGAAGAGACGCCCGGCCCAAGGCCGGATGTGCCGCGCATAGAACTCGGCCGCACCGAATCCATCCCGCGTCGGCGGGATCCGCCCGAGCAGAAGCCCGGCCATGGTCTCGCACAAAAAGGCGATGTGGTCCTCAGGCTCCGCCACGCCGGCACGGCGCACCACGCCCAGCGCCCGCAGCGTGCCGCGCAGCTCCGCGAGCGGCCGCTCATGCAGGAAACCGGTCAGGTAATAGCTGGCATAGGGCAGGATCTCGCCACGGCCCACGCCGATGAAGAGGTCGAAATACTCACGCTCCAGCGCTTCCGGCGTGGTGGCCCGCGCCGCTGCCGCCAGCGCCCCCGTGGCGGCGCCGAGCGGCGTCTCATCCCCCGGCAGCGCCGCCACCTTGGCAAGCAGCGCCGCATCAGGTTCGGCCGCCAGCAGGGCACCGAGCAGCGCAAACGCTCCGGCGCGATGGGCGATCAGGGGATCCGCCGCCTCCCCTGCCGGCCCGCCCTCCGTCACGCCGGGCGGAGGCGGAAACAGATCGGGGCGCAGCAAATGGCGGCCGATCCCGGTCGCCGCTTCGATCTCCGGCGCCCGTTCGGCGGGCACCCCGTGCTGCTTCCAATGAAAGACAGTCCGCCGCGAGACGCCGAGCAGCTTCCGGAACGCCTCCAGCCCGCCTGCCGCCTCGATCGCGCGGTCGATGGCC
>JANWYF010000174.1 GCA_025057055.1 Rhodovarius sp.
GCGCCCGTTTCGGCAACGTTTCCGTCTTGGTGCAGCCAGCCTTCGGCTACGAAGGCGACCCGATGCGGCTCCTCTTCGAGCGCGGCTTCGCCCCCACCCACGCCTTCTCGGCCTTCTATCGCTGGATCCGCGAGGATTTCGGGGCCGATGCCCTGCTCCATTTCGGCACCCACGGCGCGCTCGAGTTCATGCCGGGCAAGCAGACCGGCATGTCGGCCGATTGCTGGCCGGACCGGCTGATCGGCGACCTGCCGCATTTCTACCTCTATGCTTCGAACAACCCCTCGGAAGGGATGCTGGCCAAGCGCCGGGCGGCGGCCACGCTGATCAGCTACCTCACGCCGCCGATCGCCCATGCCGGGCTTTATCGCGGCCTGCTCGATCTGAAGGCAAGCCTCGATCGCTGGCGCGGGCTTGAGCCCGATGCGCCGCGCGGCAGCCTCGCCGCCCTGATCCAGGCCCAGGCGGCGGAGCTCGATCTCTGCGCGGCCGAACCGGCCTGGAGCGAGGAGGAGGCGCCGCGGCGGATCGCCGAGCTGGCTGAGCGGCTGCTCGAGCTCGAATATGAGCTGATCCCGCACGGTCTGCATGTGCTGGGCGCGCCGATGCCGCGCGAGCAGCGGGAGGAGATGCTGGCCGCCGCCGACATCGCCGATCCCGCCGAACGCCAGCGCCTGGATGCCCTGCTCGCCGAGGACCACGAGATCCCGGCGATCCTGCATGCCCTGGATGGCGGCTACATCCGCCCTGTGGCCGGGGGCGATCTGCTGCGCAGCCCGGCGGTGCTGCCCACCGGCCGTAATCTGCACGGCTTCGATCCCTTCCGCATCCCCTCGGCCTTTGCGGTCAGGGACGGGGCGGAGACGGCGGCGCGGCTGCTCGACCGCTATCGGGCCGAGTCCGGCCGTCTGCCCGAGACGGTGGCGCTGGTGCTGTGGGGCACCGACAACCTCAAGACCGAAGGCGCCGGCATCGCGCAGGCGCTCGCCCTTCTCGGCGCACGGCCGCGGCATGACAGCTACGGGCGCATCGCGGGGGCGGAGCTGATTCCCCTCGCCGAACTCGGGCGACCGCGGATCGATGTGATGGTCAGCCTCTCCGGCGTCTTCCGCGACCTCCTGCCGCTGCAGACGCGGCTGCTCGCCGAAGCCGCGCTGCTCGCTGCCGCGGCCGAGGAGCCGGAGGAGCAGAACTTCGTCCGTCGCCATGCGCTGGCCAGCATGCGTCGGCACGGTTGCACCCTGGAGGAGGCGGCGCTGCGCGTCTTCGGCAATGCCGAAGGGGCCTATGGCGCCAACGTCAACCTGCTGGTCGACAGCGGAGCCTGGCAGGAGGCCGAGGAGCTGGCCGAGACCTACACCCGGCGCAAGGGCTTCGCCTATGGCGCGGATGGCAAGGTGAGGCGACAGGATCGGGTGCTCGCCGATGCGCTGGAGAGCGTCGATCTCGCCTACCAGAACCTCGACAGTGTCGAGACCGGCGTGACCACGATCAGCCAGTACTTCGACAGCCTGGGCGGGATCAGCCGTGCCGTCGCCCGCGCCAAGGGAGCCGAGGCGCAGATCTACATCTGCGACCAGACGCGCGGGCGCGCGAGGGTGCGCAGCCTGGCCGAGCAGGTGGCGCTCGAGACGCGCACCCGCGGTCTCAATCCGCGCTGGTATGAGGCGCTGCTCCAGCACGGATATGAAGGCGTGCGCCAGATCGAGGCGCAGGTGAGCAACACGCTCGGCTGGTCGGCCACCACCGGGCAGGTGCAGCCCTGGGTCTATGCCCAGCTCGCGCGGGTCTACATGCTCGACCCCGAGATGCGCGCGCGCCTTGCCGCCCTCAATCCCACCGCCTCGGCCCGCATCGCCAACCGCCTGCTCGAGGCGCATGAGCGCAAGTTCTGGCAGCCCGATGCCGCCACGCTGGAGGCACTGCGTGCCGCCGGGCAGGAGCTCGAGGACCGCCTGGAAGGGATCTTGCCGGAGATCGCCGCATGACTGCCGTCCACCGCATCGAGACGATCCGTGGCGCCCTGCCGCGCCGCCCCGACGGGGAGGGGTCGGTCCAGGTCAAGATGGACCCCGCGCTTCGGATCGAGGGGGCCAAGGTCTTCGCCGTCTACGGCAAGGGCGGGATCGGCAAATCCACCACCTCCTCCAACCTGTCCGTCGCCTTCAGCAAGCTCGGCAAGCGGGTGCTGCAGATCGGCTGCGATCCCAAGCACGACAGCACCTTCACCCTGACCAAGCGGCTGATCCCCACCGTCATCGACGTGCTCGAGAGCGTGAACTTCCACGCCGAGGAGCTGCGGCCCGAGGACTTCGTCTTCGAGGGCTACAACGGGGTGCTCTGCGTCGAGGCGGGCGGGCCGCCGGCCGGGACCGGCTGCGGCGGTTATGTCGTCGGCCAGACGGTGAAGCTGCTCAAGGAGCACCACCTGCTCGAGGAGACCGACGTCGTCATCTTCGACGTGCTGGGCGATGTCGTCTGCGGCGGCTTCGCTGCGCCGCTGCAGCATGCCGAACGCGGGCTGATCGTCGCGGCGAACGACTTCGATAGCATCTTCGCGATGAACAGGATCGTGCAGGCGATCACCGCCAAGGCCCGCAACTACGACGTGCGCATCGGCGGCGTGATCGTCAACCGCAGCGCGGGCACCGACCAGGTCGACCGCTTCAATGCCGCAACCGGCATGCGCACGCTGGCGCATTTCCCCGATCTCGACGCGATCCGCCGCTCGCGCCTCAGGAAGGCGACGCTCTTCGAGATGGATGCGCCCGAACTCAAGCCTGTGCAGCAGGAATACCTGCGCCTGGCCGAGATGCTGTGGAACGGGGTGGAGGATTGCCAAGCGCAGCACCTGCGCGATCGCGACATCTTCGATCTGCTGGGATTTGACTGAGATGAGCGCGAGCTACGACATCCGTCGCGGGGAACTCGAGCGGTATTTCGACCGCACGGCGGCCGAGGCGTGGGCAAGACTGACCTCCGACGCCCCGCTTTCCGGCATCCGCGCCACGGTGCGCGCGGGGCGGGAGGAGATGCGGAGGACGCTGCTCTCCTGGCTGCCGGCGGATCTCTCAGGCCAGCGCCTGCTCGATGCCGGCTGCGGCACGGGGGCGCTGGCCGCGGCCGCAGCCGAGAGGGGGGCGGAGGTGGTGGCGGTGGACATCTCACCGACTCTGATCGGGCTGGCCCAGGAACGCTACGGCCATCTGCGCAACATCCGCTTCATCGTCGGCGACATGCTCGACCCTGCCTGGGGTCGCTTCGACCACATCGTGCTGATGGACAGCCTGATCCACTACGAGATGGCCGACGTCACGGCTGCGCTGGCCCGCCTGTCGGAACGGGTGCGGCAGAGCCTGCTCTTCACCTTCGCGCCGCGCACGGCCCTGCTTGCGGCCATGCACATGGCGGGCAAGCTGTTCCCGCGCGGGGAGCGCAGCCCGCGCATCGTGCCGCTGCGGGCGCGGCGGCTGCGCGCGGAGCTGACCTCGGGCCTCGGGCTCGAGCTCGGGCGGGCGCGGCGGATCGCGCGCGGCTTCTACATCTCGGAAGCGCAGGAGATCCGGCGATGATCGGCGGCTGGGTCATCAAGCTGTCGCAGCGGCTGCGCCCGTCGCGGCTGTGGATGAAGCTCGGCACCGAATACCTGCCTTTCGCCGATGCCGGGTCGGCCAATTTGCCGATGGCGCGCCTGGCCCGCCTGTCCCTGTTCCAGGTCTCCTGCGGGTTGTGCTCGGTGTTGCTGATCGGCACGCTCAATCGCGTCATGATCGTCGAGCTGCATGTCCCGGCCGCGCTGGTCGCGACGATGCTGGCGATCCCGGTGCTCTTCGCACCGTTCCGGGCGCTGATCGGCTTCCGTTCGGACCGCTATCGGTCGGCGCTCGGCTGGCGGCGCTTTCCGTATATCTGGAAGGGGCAGGTGGTGATGTTCGGGGGGCTGTCGATCATGCCCTTCGCGCTGATCCTGCTCTCGGGCGATAATACGGGGCCGGCCTGGACGGGCCCGGCCAGCGCGGCGATCGCCTTCCTGGTCGTGGGCATTGGGCTGCATACGGTGCAGACGGCAGGCCTTGCGCTGGTCACCGACCTCACCCCGCCCGAGAAGCAGCCGCAGGCGGTGGCCTTCCTGTCGGTCATGCTGCTGCTTGGGATGTTCGTGGGCTCGCTCGCCTACGGCGCGATCTTGAGCCCCTTCAGCCAGTTCAAGCTGATCGCGGCCATTCAGGGCTCGGCGCTTCTGTGCATGGCGCTGACCACGATCGCGATGTGGAAGCAGGAAGCCCGGCGGCACGGCGCGGGTGACGGGCGCCTCTATCCGGAGAGCGAACGCTTCCTCGAGGCCTGGCGCGCGCTGCGCTCGCAAGGGCCGTGGCTGCGCCGGCTGGTGGTCACCGCCCTCGGCACCGCGGGTTTCGTGATGCAGGACATCCTGTTGGAACCCTATGGCGGGCAGCTGCTCGGGCTCTCGGTCTCGGCCACCACGCTGCTCACCTCTCTGCTCGCGGGTGGGGGCATTTTCGGCTTCATCGTTGCCGCGCGGCGGATGACCGAGGGGACCGACCCGCACCGCGTGGCCGGCGCCGGTGCCATGATCGGCGTCTTCGCCTTTGCCTTCGTGCTGATGGCAGCACCTGCCCAATCGCCGCTCATGCTGGCCGGCGGGGCGATGCTGATCGGCTTCGGCGCCGGGCTTTTCGCCCATGCCACGCTCACCTCCTGCATGCAGGCGGCCCCGCCCGGCCAGGGCGGGCTGGCGCTCGGCCTGTGGGGGGCGGCCAATGCCACCGCGGCCGGGGCTGCGATCGGCATGGGAGGCTGGCTGCGCGACACGCTGGGCCAGCTCGCCATCTCCGGCGCGCTGGGCGAGGTGCTGGCCACGCCGCTCACCGGATACGCCACCGTCTATGGCCTGGAGATGCTCATCCTCTTCGCCACGGCGCTCGCCGTGGGGCCCCTGGTGCGCACCCATGGCTTCTCCCGCGCCATGCCATCCCCGCAACCCTGATCCGGAGCCTCACCATGTCCAGCCTCTTCAGCGGCAACATCGCAGGCAACTTCGATCTCACCCTGATCCTGCTCTACATCTTCTGGGTCTTCTTCTTCGGGCTCGTCTTCTGGCTGCACCGGGAGGG
>JANWYF010000095.1 GCA_025057055.1 Rhodovarius sp.
GGCGCGGAAGGCCTCAGGGCTGGCGCCGAGGGCGGCGAGGGCGGCGGCGATTCGCTGCACCTCTGCCCGCCCCGCGGGTGAGATCGGCCAGCCGTCGCTCGAGTTCAGCCACGCGCCGGGCCAGCTCATCGCCGCCCCCGCTCGCATCAGGCTGGCCAGCAGATGCAGCAGCAGCGGGCGCGGGCCGCGCCCGCGCATCGGCGCCGGCGGCAGGCGCGGCGGCTCCACGACCGGCCGCGGCATCATGCGCGGCAGCGGCATCCTGCCCCGGCCAGCGCCAAGCCGCCGCCTGGGCGCGCCAGAAGGCAGCGGCCAGCGCGACGGCGGCGGCCCAGGCCTCGGCCAGTTCGGGGTCGGTGGCGAGTGCGGCCAGCTCGCTCTGCCAGAGGGTGATCCAGTCCTCGGCAAGCTGGTCGAGATCGGGTGGCGGGTCCTGCATCCATTCCCGTGCCATCGGCGGCGGCCGCGCGATGCATGGCACAGGCCGCCCGCCGCATGCTAGGGTCGCGCAGCGGAATCATTTCGGGACCCTGCGCATGGCACAACCCAGACCGGTCGAGGAGGGGGCCGAGGCGGGCCGGGACACGCCCCCGCCCGTGGTGGTCAAGAAATACGCCAACCGCCGCCTCTACAACACCGAGAGCAGCAGCTACGTCACGCTCGAGGACCTGGCCGCCATGATCCGCCAGGGCCGGGACTTCGTCGTCTACGACGCCAAGACCGGCGAGGACATCACCCGCTCCGTGCTGACCCAAATCATCGTCGAGGAGGAGGCCAAGGGCCGCAATCTGCTGCCCGAAAGCTTCCTCCGCCAGCTGATCAGCTTCTACGGGGACCAGCTGGGCGGGCTGCTGCCGCGCTATCTGGAGGCGACGATGGGCGCCTTCGCCCGCCAGCACGAGCAATGGCGGGCGCAGATGCAGCAGGCGATGGGCAGCTTCAAGCCGCTCGACTTCGCCGAGATCGCCCAGCGCAACCTCGCGGTGTTCGAACGGGCGCTCGGGCTGTTCAACCCCTTCCGCCCCCCCGCCGGGGAGGTGGAGGCGCTGCGCGCCGAGGTCGAACGCCTCAAGGCCGAACTCGCCCGCCTGCGGGGGGCGTGAGCGCCGCTGCCGTGCTAGGCTGGCGGCCCGATTCGCATGGCCGCCATCCGCCTCCTGCCCGAGACCACCGCGAACCGCATCGCCGCCGGCGAGGTGGTGGAACGCCCCGCCGCGGTCGTCAAAGAACTGGTCGAAAACGCCCTGGATGCCGGGGCGCGGCACATCTCGGTCGCACTCGAGGATGGGGGTGTCAGCCGCATCCTGGTCGAGGATGACGGCCACGGCATGGGCCCCGAGGATCTGGCCCTCGCCGTGCTGCGGCATGCCACCTCCAAGCTGCCGGATGAGGCGACCCTCTCGGCCATTGCGACCCTCGGCTTCCGGGGAGAGGCGCTGCCCTCCATCGGGGCGGTGGCACGGCTTACCCTCACCTCGCGCCCGGCGGGGCAGGATGCCTTCGCGATCCGCGTCGAGGGCGGGCGTGTCGGGCCGGTGGTGCCGGCCGCCGGGCCGCCGGGAACCCGGGTCGAGGTCAGCGACCTCTTCTTCGCCACTCCGGCACGTCGGAAATTCCTGCGCAGCCCCCGCAGCGAAGCCGAACACGGCGTGGAGGCGGTGCGGCGCCTGGCCCTCGCCTGGCCGGAGGTGGCCTTCCGCTGCGAGGTGGAGGGACGCTGCGTTCTCGACCTGCCCCCCGATACGGCCGAGGGGCGCATCCGCGCGGTGCTCGGCCCGGATTTCGCGGCCCAGGCCCTGCCGGTCGCACAGCAGCGGGGCGCAATCGCGATCGAAGGCCTGATCGGCGCCCCCTCCTTCCACCGCGCCAGCGCGGCCGAACAGCACCTGATCGTCAACCGCCGCCCGGTGCGCGACCCGCTGCTGCGCATGGCCTTGCGCGCCGCCTATCGGGACGTGATGCCGGCCGGCCGCCATCCGGTGGCGGCCATCCAGCTCTTCCTGCCGGCTGAGGCGGTGGATGTGAACGTCCACCCGATGAAGACGGAACTCCGTTTCCGCGCGCCGGAGGAGGTGCGCGGCGCCCTGATCGGGGCGCTGCGCCAAGCACTGGGTGGGGGGGCTGCCGCACCCACCACCCTCGGCTGGCGTGCCGCGGGCCCCTGGCGCAGCCCCCCGCCGCCGCGGCCCTCCCCCGGCTTTGCCGAGGCGGGGCTTGCCCTGGCCGGCTGCGCGCCTGCCGCCCTCTCGCCCTCCCTGGCCTTCGGCCCTGCCGGCGGGGCGGAGCCGGCGGCGGAGCGTGGCGAGCCGGACCCGCCGCCGCCGGCCGAGGGGCCGCTCGGGCGGCCGATCGGGCAATGGTTCGACTGCTACATCCTGGCCGAGGCGCCGGATGGGGCGCTCATCCTGGTCGACCAGCACGCGGCGCATGAGCGGCTGGTGCATGAGCGGCTGGCGCAGCAGCTCATGGCCGGCGGGGTGCGGGCCCAGCCGCTGTTGATCCCGGCGGTGGTGCCGCTGCCGGCTGCGCAGCGCGCGCGGGTGCTGGCAGCGGCGGAGGATTTGGCGCGGCTCGGGCTGGAGGTGGAGGAGTTCGGCGAGGCGGTGCTGGTCCGCGCCCTGCCGGCCCTGCTCGGCCCCGCCGACCCGGCAGCGCTGCTCGCCGATGTGGCGGAGGAGATCGCGGCCTGGGGCGAGGAGCAGAGCCTTTCGCAGCGGCTGCATGCGGCGCTGGCGCGGCTTGCCTGCCATGGCAGCATCCGTGCCGGCCGCCGCCTGAGCCTGCCCGAGATGGCGCAGCTGCTCAGGGACATGGAGGCCACCCCGCGCGCCGCCACCTGCTCCCACGGCCGGCCGACCTTCCTGCGGCTGGACCGCGCGGCCCTGGCGCGGATGTTCGGCCGCAGCTGAGGAGCTGCCCAGCGCGCCAGGCAGCGGGGCAAGGCGCCGCGCCGGCGGTCAGGGTGCGATGCGGGCACCCCTGCGTCCCGCGAGGCCAGCGGTCGCGGGGCGTGGCATCACCCGCCGGGGAGGGCGGGAAGCCGCGCAGGCCTCTGCCCACAGGGCGGCTGCGCCTGCGCCAGCTCAACCGCCAGCCCGGGGCCCAAGGCTTGGTGATTCACGGTGCGGGCCGCGGCAGCCGGCCGCGGCCCTGGCTAGTCGGGGCCCGGCGGTTCCGGACCGGGCCCCATCCGGCTGGCAGCGAAAGGCCGACGCCTCAGGCGGCGTCACATCTCCT
>JANWYF010000187.1 GCA_025057055.1 Rhodovarius sp.
TCCCCGGACGGAGCGATAAGCGCAGGGCGTGCCCGCTCCCGGCCTTCGCGGCTGGGTGCACGCTGGTCAGCGCGGCTTCGCGGCGGCGGACTCCTCTTGCCCTCCCCTCTGGCGCCAAGCGCGATGGGCCGCGGACAGTGCATCGCCAGCCCCGGGAGGCACCAAGCCGGGACCGCGCGGCGGGCCCCGGCCCGATCCCATCCCCCGGCTCACGGCGGCGGCGTCATCCCCGCCTGTTCGACGATGCGCCGATACTGATCCGGCCGGCGGTGCAGGGCGAAGTCAAACATCTTGCCAGGTCCGCGCCCCTGCAGGCAGGCGGAGAAGTCGAGCTGCGCCGTGATCACCTCATCCTCGAGCGTCCTGGCCTCGGCCAGGATCATCCCGTTGGGGTCGACGATCACGCTGCCGCCGATCAGGCCCGCCCCGTCCTCCACCCCCGCCTTGGCCACCGCCACGGCGAAGGTCGCATTGAAATAGGCATTGGCCCGCACCGAGAGGGTGGAGTGGAAGGTGCGGATCGCCGCATCCTCGGCATCGCCCCCGTTCGGGTCATAGGCGGCGGAGTTGTAGCCGATCAGCATCAGCTCGACGCCCTGCAGCCCGTAGCAGCGCCAGGCCTCGGGCCAGCGGCGGTCGTTGCAGATCAGCATGCCGAGCACCGGCCGGCCCCAGGCCTGCGGGCCGCGGAAGGCGGGAAAGCCGAGATCGCCCGGCTCGAAATAGCGTTTCTCGAGCTGCTGGAAGCGCTGGCCGGGGCGTGGTTCGAAGCTGCCCGGCAGATGCACCTTGCGGTATTTGCCAAGCAGCGCGCCATCCGGCCCGACCGTGATCGCGGTGTTGAAGCGCCGCCCGTCTTCCGTCAGCTCGGCGAAGCCGAGGTAGAAGCCGATGCCGAGCTCCCGCGCGCGGTCAAAGAGCGGCTGGGTGCCCGGCCCCGGCACCGCGCGCTCGAAATAGGCCTCCAGCTCCTCGCGGTCCTCGATCAGCCAGCGGGGGAAGAAGGTGGTCAGCGCGAGTTCGGGAAAGACGACGAGCTGCGCGCCGCGCGCGGCCGCCTGCTCCATCAGCGCGATCAGGCGGGCAAGCGTGCGGGAGCGCGGCTCGGCGCGCTGGGTCGGCCCCATCTGGGCGGCGGCGACGGTGAGCGGAGGTCTCGACATGCGCGGAAGGCTACTGGCCAGGTGGCCGCACGCAAGCGCCCGCCTTGGCGGCCTCGCCCGGCGGGATTACAGCGCAGGAACAGAGAGCAGGAGCGAGGGAGGCCGCCATGCAGTTCCACGAGGTCAAGGTCTATCCTTCCAAGGCGCTGCTGCCGCGCGAACAGCAGCTGGCCTGGAAGATCGCCGCCGTGGCGGCCGATCGCGTGCCGGTGCCCAAGGACGTGCAGGAGATGATCATCAACCGGATCATCGACAATGCCGCCGTGGCGATCGCCGCGATCAACCGCCGCCCCGTGGTCTCGGCGCGCGGGATGGCGCTCGGCCACCGCAAGCGCCAGGGCGGGGCGACCGTCTTCGGCGTGCCGTCGGGCATCACCGTCAGCCCCGAATGGGCCGCCTGGGCCAACGGCACGGCGGTGCGCGAGCTTGACATGCACGACACCTTCCTTGCCGCGGACTATTCCCACCCCGCCGACAATATCCCGCCTGTGCTCGCGGTCGCGCAGGCGATGGGCCGGTCGGGGCGGGATCTGATCCGCGGCATCGCCACCGCCTATGAGATCCATATCGACCTGGTGCGCGCGATCTGCCTGCATGAGCACAAGGTCGACCACATCGCCCATCTGGCCCCGGCGGCGGCAGCCGGCATCGGCACGCTGCTTAGCCTCCCGCAGGAGGTGATCTACCAGTCCGTGCAGCAGGCGCTGCACACCGCGATCACCTTCCGCCAGTCCCGCAAGGGGGAGATCAGCTCCTGGAAGGCCTATGCGCCGGCGCATGCCGGCAAGCTGGCGATCGAGGCGGTGGATCGCTGCATGCGCGGCGAGGGCGCCCCCTCACCGATCTATGAGGGGGAGGACAGCATCATCGCCTGGGTGCTGGCCGGGCGCACCCAGGCCGAGAAACACGGGCGGGCCAGCGTCTACGACCCCGTCTACTACCGGGTGCCGCTGCCCGGCCCGGGCGAGCCCAAGCGCGCCATCATGGACAGCTACACCAAGGAGCACTCGGCCGAATACCAGTCCCAGGCGCTGATCGACCTGGCCTTTCGCATGCGCGAAAAGATCACGGACTTCGAGGCGATCGAGAAGATCGTGATCCACACCAGCCACCACACCCACTACGTGATCGGCACCGGGGCCAATGATCCGCAGAAGATGGACCCCAAGGCGAGCCGCGAGACGCTCGACCACTCGATCATGTACATCTTCGCCGTCGCCCTGCAGGACGGGCGCTGGCACCACATCGACAGCTACACGCCCGAACGCGCCTCCCGCCCCGATACGGTGCGGCTGTGGCACAAGATCGAGACGCGCGAGGATCCCGTCTGGACGGAGCGCTACCACTCCCAGGATCCGGAGACGCTCGCCTTCGGCGGGCGGGTCGAGATCCGCTTCAAGGACGGTTCGGTCCTGGTCGATGAGCTCGGCGTGGCCAACGCTCACCCGCGCGGCGCCCGGCCCTTCGGGCGGGAGCAATACATCGCGAAGTTCCGCACCCTGACCGAGGGCATCATCACCGCCCGGGAGGCGGCGCGCTTCCTCGAGGCGGTGCAGGATCTGCCGCGGCTGCGGGCCGGGGAGCTCTCGGCGCTCAACATCGTCCTGCCGCGCGGGACGCTCGCCGTCGCCAAGCCCGGCATCTTCTGAACAGGACGGGCAGAGAGGGAGAGGAGGGGCCAGCATGAACGATCAGCCTGAGGCCAAGAACGGACAGCCCGAGGTCAAGAAGGGGCTGGTCGGGGTCTATGCCGACTTCAGCGCCATCTCGAAGGTGATGCCGGAGACCAACAGCCTGACCTACCGCGGCTATCCGGTGCAGGAGCTGTGCGAGGAGGCGAGCTTCGAAGAGGTGGCCTGGCTGCTGTGGAACGGGGAGCTGCCGACGGCGGCCGAGCGCGCGGCCTTCGCCGCCGAGGAGCGGGCCAACCGTGCCCTCTCCCCGGCCCTGATGTCGGTGCTGCGGGCCTTCCCGCGCGATGCGCACCCGATGGATGCGATCCGCACTGCCGTCTCCTTCATGGGGATGGAGGACCCCGAGACGGCCGACATCTCGGATGCGGCGCAGCGGCGCAAGGCGCTGCGCATCTTCGCCAAGGCCCCGGTGGCGGTGGCGGCGGCGCATCGCCTCTCCAAGGGGCTGGAGCCGATCCCGCCCGACCCCTCCCTGCCCTGGTGCGAGAACTTCTTCCACATGGTCTTCGGCCGGGTACCGCAGCCCGAGGTGATCAAGGCCTTCGACGTCTCGATGATCCTCTATGCGGAGCATACCTTCAACGCCTCCACCTTCGCCGCCCGGACGGTCGCCTCCACGCTGGCGGACATCCACGCCGCGGTGGTGGCGGGCATCGCCGCCCTCAAGGGGCCGCTGCACGGCGGGGCCAACGAGGCGGTGATGCGCATGCTGCTCGAGATCCCCTCGCCCGCCGAGGCGGAGGCCTGGCTGCGCAAGCGCTTCGACCACAAGGCGCTGGTCATGGGCTTCGGCCACCGGGTCTACAAGAAGGGCGACTCCCGCGTGCCGACCATGACGAAATACGCGGAGCTGATGGCCGAGGTGGTGGGCGATAAGCGCTGGATGGAGACCTCGGCCGTGCTGGCGCGCATCATGCTGGAGGAAAAGGGCATCCACCCCAACCTCGATTTCCCGGCCGGCCCTGCCTACTACCTGATGGGCTTCGACATCCCGCTGTTCACCCCGATCTTCGTCTGCTCGCGCATCACGGGCTGGACGGCGCATGTGCTCGAACAGCTGCAGGACAACCGGCTGATTCGGCCGCTGTCGCTCTACAACGGCGTGCCGGAGCGGCGGGTGCCGCCGCGCAGCGCGCGCGGCTGAGAGAGCAGTCGGCAGGCGCCGCTGCGCTGCGTTCGGCAAAAATGCGCGCCGGCGATGTGAAAGTGTTTGACAGCGCGGTTGCTCATTCAGATAGCGTGACGTCGCGCGCGTTGTTGACGTGCGATTCGCAGCATCGCGGATCGGACCTCACGCCAGCGGCGCGCTGCGGAGAGGACGCTGAGGAATGTCGGGGGCGGCCGGCGATGATGCCGGAACCGGTGCAGCGCAGGGGCCGAGAGAAGGAGAGGGCGGAGTGCAAGAGCGCTCCCTCCGCCCGGCGCTGCGGCGGCGTGGCAACAGCAGCGCCACGCCGGCTCCGCGAGGCAGCAGACGCATCACGCTGCACCACGGCGCCCGCCGCATCCCGCTCTGCCCGCCATCGTCTGAGGAGAAACCGACAGTGACCGACACCACCGAGACTGCACCGCGCGCCCTGGCCATGGCGATGGCCGGCGCCAAGCGCACCGCCAAGCCCGCGACCGCCCGTTCGCGCGCTGCGGCCAAGCCGGCGGCGAAGAAGGCTGCCGCCCCGAAGAAGGCCGCCGCCGCCAAGAAGCCGGCCGCGCGGAAGACCGCCACCGCCAAGAAGCCCGCGGCGAAGAAGACCGCCACGGCGAAGAAGGCCGCCGCCCCGAAGAAGGCCGCTGCCCGCAAGCCGGCGGCGAAGAAGGCTGCCGCCCCGAAGAAGGCCGCCGCCGCCAAGAAGCCGGCCGCGCGGAAGACCGCCGCCGCCAAGAAGCCCGCGGCGAAGAAGGCCGCCGCCCCGAAGAAGGCCGCCGCCGCGCCCAAGCCCAGCAGCTCGCGCTCCGAGGCGGCGAAGAAGGCTGCTGCGACCCGTGCCGCCAAGCGCGCCGCCGCCGCCGCTGCTGCTGCCGCGACCCCGGCGGGCGAGGCGACGAGCCCCGCCGGCGAGACGCCGACCAACAGCTGACTGCCGCGCGCCAGGCATCCGCAGGGCGCCGTCCGGTGACGGGCGGCGCCCTTGCTCTTGGCGCTGGTCCCCGCGTTGCCTCAGCCGAAGGTGGCGATCAACTCTTCCACCTGGGCGGGGGTCAGGCAGCGCGCCCCCTGCCCGCGCAGCAGCAAGGCAAGCCGTGCCGCCTCCTCCAGCTCCTCGGCCGCCGCCACCGCATCGGTCAGCGTCGCTCCGCTGACCAGCGGCCCGTGGTTGGCAAGCAGCATCGCGCGCGCCGTCTGCGCTGCGGCGAAGATCGCAGGCTCCATCGCCGGATCGCCCGGCCGCCAATAGGGCAGCACCGGCAGGCGGGGTCCGATGCGCATCACGAAATAGGGTGTCAGCGGCGGGATCGGCGCCGTCTCTCCCACCGCAGCCAGGCAGGCGATGGCCGTGGCGTAGGTGCTGTGCAGATGCACCACCGCCCCCGCGGCTGGCCGGGCGGTCAGCACGGCGCGGTGCATGAACACTTCCTTCGACGGAGGATCCCCCGCCACATGCCGCCACTGCCGGTCGAGCTTCGACAGCCTGGCCGGATCCAGCCGGCCGAGGGAGCTGTTGGTCGGCGTGATCAGGTAGCCGTCGGCCAGCCGGACCGAGATATTGCCCGCGGTGCCCACCGAGAAGCCGCGCGCAAACAGGCTGGCCGCGAGCTCGACCAGCAGGGCGCGCGCTTCCTTCTCCGCCTCGAGCATCGGTTCAGACATGGCGGAAGGCCCGGACGAAGAAGTCGGGCGCGCCGAAATTCCCGCTCTTGAGCGCCAGATGGAGCGGCGGCTCCGCCTCCTCGGCGAAGGTCCAGGGCACGCCGGGGTCGATCTCGGCCCCGATGCGCAGCGACCGAATGCCAAGCCGCTGCAGCACGGCGCCCGAGGTCTCGCCCCCCGCCACCACCAGCCGGCGCACGCCGCGCGCGATCAGCCCCTCGGCGATCATGGCGAGCGCCTGCTCGAGCAGCGTTCCGGCAGCCTCCCGCCCCAGGCGCTGCTGCAGGGCGGCCACGCGGTCGGGCGGGGCGGAGGCCGCGATGAGCACCGGTGTGGGCCCGAGCCGCGGTCCGGCCCAGGCGAGCGCCTCCGCGGCCAGCGCTGCGGCGTCGGGGGTGGCGAGGGGATCGAGCTCGAGGCAGGGCATGGCAGTGCGGGCATGCGCGATCTGTCCCAGCGTGGCGCGCGAGCAGCTGCCGGCCAGCACCGCGGCATGACCCGCAGCCGGCGGCAGCGCCGCGGCATCGCGGCGGGGGGGCAGCAGCCCGGCGCGGCGGAAGTTCTCCGGCAAGCCCAGCGCGATGCCACTGCCCCCGACCAGCAGCGCTGCATCCGCCGCTGCCTCCCCCAGCGCGCGCAGATGGGCATCGGTCAGCGCATCGACCACCGCATAGCGCCGCCCCGCTGCGCGCAACTCCTCGAGCGCGGCGCGGATCGCCCTGGGCCCGCCCTCGACGGTGGGGAAGGGCACGAGGCCGACCGAACCCGTGGTCTGCGCCCCCAGCAGCCGCGGCAGATGGGCATCGCGCATCGGCGTCAGCGGATGGTTCTCCATCCCGCTCTCGTTGAGCAGGGCGCTGCCGACGAAGAGATAGCCTTGATAGACGGTGCGGCCATTGGCGGGAAAAGCCGGGCAGACGGGCGCCAGCCCGGCGCCGAGGCGGGCGAGCAGCGCATCCGCCACCGGCCCGATATTGCCCTCAGGCGTGCTGTCGAAGGTCGAGCAGATCTTGAAGAGGATCTGCCGCGCCCCGTGGGCGAGGAGGCGCTCCAGCGCGGCGAGGGATTCAGCGACCGCCTGGGCGACCGGCGCGGTGCGGGACTTGAGGGCGACGACCACCGCATCGGCCTCGGGCAGAGGGCCCGCGCCGGGGCCGATCACCTGCACCGTGCGCATCCCCTCGCGCACCAGGGTGGAGGCCAGATCGGTGGCCCCCGTCATGTCGTCGGCGATGGCACCGAGCAGCATCCGCGCCTCAACCCTTGAGATAGGGCTCGACCCGGCCGCGCAGCAGCTGCGTCATGGGCCGGCCGCGGCGATCGAGCGTCTTGCCCAGGCTCACGCGCACCCAGCCTTCGCTGATGCAGTATTCGACGACGTTGGTCTTTTCCTGCCCGTTGAAGCGGATACCGACCCCGCGGGCCAGCAGCGCCGCATTGTAGAAGGGGCTGTCAGGATCGGCGGAGAGGCGGTCGGGCAGGGGGAGGGCTTCGCTCATGCTCACTGGTCGGCGCGGATGTCGAAGCGGCGGATCAGCGCGCCCCAGCGCGCGGCCTCGGCCGCGATGTGGGCGCGGAACTGCTCAGGGCCGAGGTAGTGGATGGAAAAGCCGGCCGCCTCCAGCCGCTCGCGCACCGCCGGGGCGGCGAGGGCGCGCCGCGTCTCCTCGGAGAGGCGGCGGATGCGTTCGGCCGGCATGCTGGCCGGGCCGATCAGCCCGACCCAGGCGTGGCTGACGGCATCGGGAAAGCCGGCCTCGACCAGGGTGGGCACCTCGGGCAGCTGGGGCAGGCGCTGTTCGGAGGTGACGGCCAGGGCACGCACCTGTCCCTCTCGGATCTGGGGCAGGATGCCGGCCAGCACCAGCACCATCGCCTGGATGCGCCCGGCCACCAGATCCACCACGGCCTGCGGAAAGCCGCGATAGGGGATGTGTTCGGCGCTGGTGCCGGTCAGATGCAGCAGCTCCACCATCGCCAGATGCCCCCCCGACCCCGCTCCGACCGAACCGTAGGAGAGGCGGCCCGGCTCCGCGCGCAGATGGGCGATGAAGCCCGCCAGGTCGCGCGCGGGAAGGGAGGGGTGGACGACCAGCACCTGCGCGGTGCGGGCCAGCAGTGCGATCGGCGCGATGTCGCGCGCGGGATCATAGGGCAGGTTGGGAAAGAGGAAGGGCGCGGTGGCCAGCGGCCCGTTGATCGAGACGCCGATGGTATGCCCATCCGTGGCCTTGGCGATCAGGTCGGTGCCGATATTGCCGCCGGCCCCGGCGCGGTTTTCGACCACGAAGGGCTGGCCGAACACCTCCTGGAAATGCGGCAGCAGCACCCGCGCCGCGAGATCGGGCGTCGAGCCGCCGGGGAAGGGGACGATGACGCGCACCGCCCGCTCGGGCCAGGATGACTGGGCCCGCGCGCAGGGCGCGGCGGCCAACAGGGCAGGCGGCAGGGCAAGCAGGCGGCGGCGGCTTTCCATGGCGAGAGTTCCGTGCATCCCGCCGCGGCATAGAGCAGATCGCCGCATCCGGGAAATGGGGCCTGGGCAGGGGGGTCAGCGCAGCTCGAGGATCCGCCAAGAGGTCTCCTCTCCCTCAGGGCCGATGGTGCGCAGCAGCGCCCCGGGCCGCAGCGGCCCGGCCGGGAAGAGAATGTTCTGCCGCGGCGAATCCTCGGCCGCCTCTCCGGGGCCGGCGAGCTGGAGGTGCCAGCCGGCCACCGGATCGTGCAGCAGCTCCCCCTCGCGGATGCTGCCGCAGGCTTCGCTGATGCGGGCGGGCCAGCCGGCATCCCGCGCGCGCCAGGCGGCAAGGTCGGGCTCCCCCGCGCTGTCGGTGACGAGGGCAAGGGCCAGCGAACGTCCGGAATGTGCGGTATCGACCGCGAGCAGATGAAGCATGGAGAAGAGCCTACAGCATCTCCGCCGCGGCGGCTCTCCCTCAGCGGAACCGGATCAGGGCGCCCTGCGGCTCGCCCAGCACGGTATCGTCGCGCATCACGATCCGCCCGCGCACCACCGTGGCATAGGGCCAGCCATGGCATTCATGCCCGGCAAAGGGGGTCCAGCCGCAGGGCGAGACGATCCAGCTCTCCTCGATGCGTCGGCGCGCGCCCATGTCGACCACCGTAAAGTCCCCATCATAGCCCACGGCCAGCCGCCCCTTGCCCACCGCGCCGTAGATCCGCGCAGGGCCGGCGCACATGACATCGGCCAGGCGCGAGAGGGAGAGGCGCCCGTTCGAGACGTGATCGAGCATCAGGGGCACGATGGTCTGCACCCCGGTCAGGCCGGCGGCGGTGGCGGGCCAGGGGCGTTCCTTGGCGGCGCGGGAATGCGGCGCATGGTCCGATGCGACGACGTCGATCGTGCCGTCGGACATGGCGGCCCAGGCGGCGCGCAGGTGCCGCTCCTCCCGGATCGGCGGGTTCATCACCGCATAGCCGCCCAGCCGGTCATAGGCCTCATCGGTCTGGGTCAGGTGGTTGAGCAGCACCTCCACGCTCGCGATATCCCGCGCGCGGCCGAGGAAGGCGAGCTCCTCGGCGGTCGAGACATGCAGGATATGGGCGGGCCGCCCCGTCTTGCGGGCCAGCGCGATGATCCGGCGGGTGCCGAGGAAGGCGCATTCGACATCCCGCCATTCGGCATGCAGCCGGTGCGGGCCGCCGCCCTCGAACATCGCGCGGCGTTCCTGCAGGCGGTATTCGTCTTCCGAATGGTAGCAGATGGTGCGCCGGCCCGATCGCATGGCGCGCTCGAGGCTCGCATCGTCCTCGACCAGCAGATCCCCGGTGGAGGAGCCGGCGAAGACCTTGATCGCGCAGACATTGGGCTCGGCCTCCAGCCGGCCGAGGTCGTCGAGATTGGCCTTGGTGGCCCCGACATAGAGGCCCATGTCGCACCAGGCGCGGCCGCGGATGTGCTCGCGCTTCCAGGCCAGGCGCTCGCTGCTGACGATGGGCGGGCTGGTGTTGGGCATGTCGAAGACGGCGGTCAGGCCGCCCAGCACCGCCGCGCGGGTGCCGGTCTCGATCGTCTCGACCGCCGGATCGCCCGGTTCGCGCAGATGGACATGGGCATCGATCAGGCCGGGCAGCACATGCAGGTGCCGGCAATCGAGCACCGTATCGGCCGAAGCCAGGCGCAGATCGCCGATGGCGGCAATGCGCCCGTCGCGCACGCCGACATCGGCCACCTCCTGCCCCCAGGGCAGCACCAGCGTGCCGCCTCGCAGCAACAGCTCGAAATGATGGCTCATCGCCCCTCCTCCTCCGCGCGGGCCCAGGCGATGGCGGCGCGGGCCAGCGCCTCGATGCTGTCTACCACTGGGAAGGGCAGGGCAGGCCCGGCCGCGATGCCGAGCGGGATTTCGGTGCAGCCGAGCACCACCGCCGCCGCGCCCCGCCCATGCAGCCGCCGCGCGGCCTCTGCGAGCGGTGGGTAGGCATCCTCGACACGATTCGCCTTGACGAGCGCGATCCCCGGGCTGACGAGCTCGCGCATCTCCGCCTCCTCCGGCACGAGACAGGGGTGGCCGAGGGCGGAAAGGCGCTGCTGATAGAGGCCCATCGCCAGGGTGCCTGCCGTGGCCAGGACGCCGATCGGCTGCCCCGCCCCGATGCCCTGCCGGGCGAGGTCGCGCACCGCCGCATCGACGATGTGCAGAATGGGCAGGCGAGTGGCCGCCTGCATCTCCTCATACCAGCCATGGGCAGTGTTGCAGGGGATCACGATCGCCTCCGCCCCGCCCTGCTCCAGGATGCGGATGCCGCGCAACAGGGCGGGCAGCGGATCCTCCCCGCCCGCCAGGCGCGCCGCGGTGCGGTCCGGCACGCGCGGGTCGCTCAGCAGCAGGGTGGGGATGTGGTCCTGATCGCGCTCAGCGGGCGTGAGAAGAGTGAGCCGCCGCATGAACTCGGCCGAGGCCAGCGGCCCCATGCCGCCCAGCACGCCGAGCATCCTCATGCCCATGCGCCGCACTCCGCCCCGGCTGCCCCGATTGACCGGCGCCGCGGCTCGGGCGCCGGCGGAGGCTGCCAGCCGCTTACGCGAAGAACCCGTCCCATACCAGCTTCACCCCTGTCAGAAGCAGCGCCGCCTGCACGATGCGATAGAACAGCTGATCGGAGAGGCGCCGCTGCAGCCACACCCCGAGATACACGCCGGCCGGGCAGAGCGGCAGCAGCAGCGCGGCGGTCAGCAGCACGGAGGCGTCGAACATGCCCAGCGCGGCATAGGGGACGAGCTTGACGTAGTTGAGCAGCCCGAAGAAGGCGAGGTTGGTCGCGGCGAAGGCAGCGCGCGGCAGGCGGCGGGGCAGCAGATACATCTGCAGCGGCGGACCGCCGGCATGCGCCAGCGTGGAGGTCACCCCGGCAGCGGTCGCGGCCAGAAATCCGCGCGGGACGGAATGCGGGCTGGGCGGCGGCAGGCCGCGGCGCCCGGCCCAGGCGCGAAAGGCCAGGAAGCAGAGGGTGATCACCCCGATCAGCCCCATGATGGCGCGCGGAGAGAGCAGTCCGAACAGCAGCGCCCCCAGCACCACGCCGCACAGGCCGCCCGGGATCAGGACGCGCATCTCCCGCCGGTCCCACTGGCCCCACCAGGCGCGCAGGCCGGAGAGGTCCATGGCGCAGAGCAGCAGCAGGCCGATCGCCGCCGCCTGGGGTGCCGGGATCGCGAGCGCCATCAGGGGCACCAGCACATTGCCGGAGGCGCCGGCAAAGCCCCCTTTCGCGATGGCCGAAATCAGCACCGCCGGCACGGCCAGCGCATAGAAGAGCGGATCAGTGGGCAGGGGCAGGGGAATGGTCCTCGCGCGCGGATGGCCGCACTCTAGCGGCCGCATCGGCCGAGGCGAGAGGGGGGTGCAGATGGGCTGGCTGATCGGCATCGGGCTGCTCGCGGCGGCGGGCTGGATCGGAGGGCTGCTGGCCGGGCTCTTCGGCGTCGGCGTCGGGGTGGTGCTGGTGCCGGCCGCGCTGCTCGCTGCCCCGGCCTTCGAGGTGGCGCCCGAGGTCGCGCTCAAGCTCGGGCTCGGCACCGCGCTGGCGCTGACCCTGCCCACCTCTCTGCTTGCGGCCCTGCGCCAGCATCGGGCGGGGCGCTTCGACCGCGCGCTGTTCCGCCGCTGGGGCCCGCCGCTGCTGGGCGGGGCCTGCCTTGGCACCTGGCTGGCCGCGGTGGCGCCGGCCGGCTGGCTCGGAGCCGTCTTCGGCGTGCTCGCGCTGCTGATTGCGGCCTATCTCGGGCTGTTGCCGCCGGCGGCGCGGATCGCGGCCGCCCCGCCCGCCGGGGTGGCGGGCGCGCTGGTGCCGGCTGCGGTCGGCGGCTGTTCGGTGATGATGGGGGTGGGAGGTGGGACGCTTGGCGTGCCTGCCATGTGCCTGCTCGGCGTGCCGATCGGCGCGGCGGTCGCCACCGCCGCGGGCTTCGGGGTGCTGGTCTCGGCGCCGGCGACGGTAGGGCTGATCCTGGCCGGGATGGAGGTGGCGGGGCGGCCCTGGGGCTCGCTCGGCTGGGTCAGCCTGCCCATGGCTGCGTTGCTGCTGCCGATCGCCCTCGCCGCCACGCCGGTGGGGGTGCGGCTGGCCGGGCGGCTGCCCCCCGTGCTGCTCAGGCGGGCCTTCGCGCTGTTCATGGCAGCGGTCGGGCTCAAGATGCTGCTGTGACGGGGGCTGCTGCGGAAAGCGCCGCTCGGGTGGTGAAGGCTTGGCAAGGATGGGGGCAGGGCGCCGCGGTCGGGTCGGGCACAGCCCGGCACCCTTGGGCGCCGGCCACCCCGCGCCGGCCGGCGGCCTGCGTGCGGCATGGCTGCCCGCCCCGCCCTGCCGGCCCCTGCCGCCCTTGCAGACCGGCGCCGCCCCTCGGGCGAGGAGCCGCGAACGGCAAGCGCATCAGCGCCGGCGGGCCGCCCCCCGCCCCCGGGGCGGTCGCCGAACAGGATTCGGTTGCCCGGCCAGCTCAGGGGGCGCGCGGCCGCCCAGCGCTGCCCCGCGCTGCCTCAGGCGCCGCGGTAGCGGCCCTGTCGCTTCTCGCGCAGGGCGGCCAGGGCCTCGCGATGATCGGCGGTGGTGTGCGCGATTGCCTGCAGCGCCGCCGAGAGTTCCAGGACCTGCTCGAGCCGCGCATTCCAGGCCGCGCGCAGAAGGCGGCGGGCCATGCGCACCGCGATCGGCGGATTGACCGCGATGCGCTCGGCCAGCGCCCAGGCCGCTTCCATCAGCTCCGGATCCGGCACGACGCGGGAGACGAGCCCGGCGGCCAGCGCGGCCTTCGCATCCAGCGGATCGCCGGTCAGCGCCATCTCGGCGGCGCGGGCGAAGCCCACCACCCGCGGCAGCAGCCAGGCCCCGCCATCGCCCGGGATGATGCCGACCTTGACGAAGCTTTCGGCAAACCGGGCGCTTTCGGCGGCGATGCGCAGGTCGCACATGGTGGCCAGATCGAGCCCCGCCCCGATCGCAGGGCCGTTGACGGCGGCGATCACCGGCAGTTCCAGCCGTTCGAAGAGCAGCGGCAGGCGCTGGATGCCGTGGCGGTAATAGCCGATCGATTCGACCGGGCTGCGTTCGCCGGCGGCCTCGGCCATGCGCTTGACATTGCCCCCGGCCGAGAAGGCGCTGCCCGCCCCGGTCAGGATCGCCACCCGCACCCTGCCCTCGGCATCGAGGCGCGAGAGCGTCTCGATCAGCGCCTCGATCAGTTCGGGGTCGAGGGCGTTGCGGGCCTCGGGCCGGTTCATGGTCAGGGTCGCGATGTGGTCGTGGATCTCGACCAGCAGCGGGGGCGAGTCGGTCATGCGGGCATCCTCTCGGGCGGGGTGATCAGCACGCCGGCAGCGGCCAGCGCCGCGATCTCGGCCGGCGCGAAACCCGCCTCGGCCAGGATCTCCGGCCCGTGCTCGCCGAGCCGGGGGGCGGGCCGGCGCAGGGCGGCCGGGGTGGCCGAGAAGCGCACGGGCGGCCGGATCTCGCGGATCGGGCCGGCATGGGGGTGGAGGCTCTCGCGGAACAGGCCCACCGCCTGCAGATGCGGCTGGTCCGGCAGCTCCTCGAGCGGGATCAGCCGCATCGCCGGGATGTCGAGGCGGCGGCAGATCGCCAGCCATTCCGCCGTGGTGCGGGTGCGCGTGATCTCGGCGAGCAGCCGGTAGAGTTCCTGGATATGGGCGTTGCGCCGGCTGCGATCGGCCACGCCGAGGCGTTCCGCCTCGGCCCGCCGGCCGACCAGGTCGAAGAGCTGGAACCAGTCCTCGGCCGAATAGGGCAGGATGGCGATATGGCCGTCGGCCGTGGGCATGGGGCGCCGGCCGCCGCGCGTGACGCGGTGATAGCCGGCGGGCAGGCCGCTGCCTGGATAGGTCAGGCCGCCCATATGCTCGGCCAGCAGGAAGGCGACCATCGTCTCGAGCATCGGCACTTCCACGGCCTGGCCCCGGCCCGTGCGCTCGCGCGCGAGGAGCGCGGCCAGCACGGCGTTGGCGAGCATGAGACCGGTTGTCTTGTCGGCGATCAGGCTCGGCACATAGCGCGGTTCGGCCTCGCCCTCGCTGAGCAGGGCAGCCAGCCCGCAGGCGGCCTGGATCACATCGTCGAAGGCGGGCAGGTCACGGTCTGGCCCGTCCTGCCCGAAGCCCGGGGCGGCGGCATAGACCAGCCGCGGGTTGAGGGCGAGGCATGCCTCCGGCCCGAAACCGAGCCGCGCCACGGCCGCCGGCCGCATATTGTGCACCAGCGCATCGGCGCGGGCGATCAGGCGCCGCAGCACCGCCTGCCCCTCGGGCCTTTTGAGGTCGAGGGCGATGGACCGCTTGTTGCGGTTGAGCGCGAGGAAGATCGAACCGAGGCCCGGCGTGCGCGGCGTGCCGTTGCTGCGCATCGAATCGCCTCCCGGCGGTTCGATCTTGATCACATCCGCCCCGTAGTCGCCCAGGATCTGGGTGGCGAGGGGGCCAAGCACCACCGCGGTCATGTCGAGCACGACCATGCCGTGCAGCGGCCCGGCTGCAGATTCCGGCATCGCGTCTCCTCCCTCGGCCTGCGGCATGATGCGTGCTGCGGCCTGGCCCGTCCAGCCGCCCCGCGGCGGCCTTGGGAGGGGGAATGCGCCGCCCCTCAGCCCGGGCGCCGGCGGAAGACCTCGATGCCGGCACCGGCCGCTTCGGGGAAGATCTGGGTCTTCGTCAGGCGCACCCGGGCGGCGGCCACGCGCGGGTCGCGAAAGCAGACGGCGAGCAGCTCCTCGGCCAGGGTCTCGAGATAGAGGACATGCGGCCGCCCCTGCCAGCCGCGCACCAGGTCGCGCACCGGGTCGTAATCGATGATGCCCTCGGCCGCCGCGGGGGCCATGGCGGTGGGGACGAACATCTCGACATCGACAGAGAGGCGGTTCGGCCGTTCGGGGTGCTGTTCCCAGGGGTGGATGCCGACCGCGACATCGACCGTGATGCCCACGACGCGGGAGGCGATATAGCCCTCGGGGAAGATGGAGGCGGCGTCCATGGGGTTCCTTGGCTTGCTCGCCCGCCCTATATGCGCGCCCCGGTGTAGGGCGGAAGGGAGCCATGGCGGGGCCGCAGCGCAATGTGCTGATCACGGGCGGGGCCAAGCGGGTGGGGGCGGCGATTGCGCGGCGGCTGGCGGCCGCGGGCTGGGGGGTGGTGCTGCACCACAACCTCTCCCGCGCCGAGGCGGCGGCGCTGGCTGCCGAACTCCCGCTCGCCTGGACGATCGGCGCCGACCTCTCCGACGCGGAAGCCGCAGCGGCTCTGCCGGCCCGGGCGGCGGCGCTGTGCGGCGGGCTTACCGCCCTCGTCAACAACGCCTCCCTCTTCGAGTATGACACGCCGCAATCCTTCGACGCGGCCGGCTTTGTCCGGCACATGGCGGTCAATCTGCTCGCCCCCGCCCTGCTGGTGCGCGGCCTGGCCGAACAGCTGCCTGAGGGCGTGCAGGGGGCGGTTGTGCATCTGCTCGACAATCGCCTCTATGCCCCGAACCCCGACTATTTCACCTACGCCCTCTCCAAATACGGGCTGCTTGGCATGATGGAGATGCAGGCGCTGGGCTTTGCGCCCCGGCTGCGCGTCAATGGCGTGGCGCCGGGCATTGCCCTCGTCTCCGGCCACCAGACGGATGAGGAGTTCCGTCGCGCCCATGTCAACAACCCGCTCGGCCGGGGTGTGACGCCCACCGACATCGCCGAGGCGGTGGCCTTTCTGCTCGAGGCCCCCTCGATCACGGCTGAGGTCATCGTGGTCGACTCCGGCCAGCGCCTGCGCCGGCGCGGCCGTGACGTGGCCTTTCCGGCGTGAGCGGGGCGGGGCAGGGGCGGGCGACGCGCACCGTCTTCGTGCGCGGGCTGGAGCTGATCGCGCGGCTGGGTGTGCACCCGCATGAGAAGGCGGCGCCCCAGCGCGTCATCATCGGCATCGAGCTCGCGGTGATCGACGAGAGTGCGCCGGATGGCATCGGGCCCGATGCGCTGGAGCGGGTGGTGGACTATCAGTCGGTCGTGCATGTGGCGCGCGGGGTGGTGGCGCAGGGCCATGTCCTGTTGGTGGAGACCCTGGCCGAGACGATCGCGGCGGCGGCGCTGCGCGACCCCCGGGTGGTCTCCGCCCGGGTGACGGTCGAGAAGCCGGACGCTTTCCCCGACGCGGCCTCGGTCGGCGTTGTCATCGAACGGACAAAGGCTTGACCTGAAACTGATATTTCGGCCCGGGCGGGCTTGTCGGTCATCCACCGCCGCACTGTCGCGGGCTGGGGCGGATCCTGGGGGTGCTGCCTGCGCGCCGCCCGCGGCCAGGGGCTTTTGCTGCCCGGGCATAAATCTAGTCAAATCAGAGACTTGTCGCTGTTGCTCACGAAATCGGCAATATCGGTCCGGCCGCGGACGGCCGCGGCTTTCGCCCCTCCATCCGGCCTCTGTCCCCAGGGTTATCCACAGGCGGCGTGGAGAAGCAGCCGCTTGAGTGCAATCCCTGCCTCGGACAGAAGCGGGGCATGAGCGACCTCTCCTCCGGGCCCGACCGGCCCGCCGGCGCCATGCAGGGGCTGGCCGTGATCGAGGCCGCGCTCGCCACCATGCCGCTCTCGCCCGGGGTCTATCGCATGCTCGATGCCCGGGGCGAGGCGCTCTATGTCGGCAAGGCGCGCGCGCTGCGCCGGCGCGTCGCGGCCTATACGCAGCTCTCCCGCCTGCCGGAACGGCTGCGCCGGATGGTCTTCGAGACCCGGGCGGTGGAGGTGATCACCACCGCGAGCGAGGCCGAGGCGCTGCTGCTCGAGGCCAATCTGATCAAGCGCCTGCGCCCGCGCTACAACATCGTGCTCAGGGACGACAAATCCTATCCCTGGCTGATGCTGAGCGAGGACCACCCCTTCCCGCAGATCGCCAAGCACCGGGGGGAACGGCGCAAGGGGGCGACCTATTTCGGCCCCTATGCCAGCGCCTGGGCGGTCAAGCAGACGATCACCGCGCTGCAGCGCATCTTCCTGCTGCGCAGCTGCAGCGACAGCGTCTTCGACAGCCGCGACCGGCCCTGCCTGCTCTATCAGATCAAGCGCTGTTCCGCCCCCTGTGTCGGCCGCATCAGCCGCGAGGACTACGCCGCCCTGGTGCGCGAGGCGAAGCAGTTCCTGGCCGGGGAGAGCACGGGCCTGCAGCAGCGCCTGGCGGCCGAGATGGAGGCGGCGGCGGCCGCGCTCGAGTTCGAGCGCGCGGCGGCCTTGCGCGACCGCATCCGCGGCCTGAGCCATGTGCAGGGGGCAAGCCGCATTCACCTCGAGGGCGTGGGCGATGCCGATGTCGTCGCACTTGCCATGGCGGCGGGGCAGTCCTGCGTGCAGGTGTTCTTCTTCCGCGGCGGACGCAACAACGGCAATCGGCCCTACTTCCTCTCCCACGGGCAGAAGGAGGTGACGGCGGAGGAGGTGATGGGCCAGTTCCTCGGCCAGCTCTACGAGGATCTGCCGCCGCCGCCGCTCGTGCTGCTCAGCCACGAGCCGCCGGAGGCCGGCTGGATCGCCGAGGCGCTCTCCCTCAAGGCCGGGCGGAAGGTCGAACTGCATCGCCCGCAGCGGGGGCAGAAGCGGGCGGCGGTCGAGCACGCCGAAGAGAACGCGCGCGAGGCGCTGGAACGCCGCCTGGCCGAGAGCACCGCCCAGGCGGCACTCCTCGAGGGTGTCGCACGGGTCTTCGACCTGCCCGATGCGCCGCGGCGGATCGAGATCTACGACAACTCCCACATCATGGGCAGCCACCCCTACGGCGCGATGGTGGTGGCCGGGCCGCAGGGCTTCCAGAAGGCGGCCTATCGCACATTCGCCATCCGCGAGGCCAAGCCCGGCGACGATGTCGGCATGCTGCGCGAGGTGCTGGAACGCCGCTTCGCTCGCGCCCTGCGCGAGGATCCGGGCCGCGAGGGAGAGGGCTGGCCGGATCTCGTGCTGATCGACGGCGGCCCCGGGCAGCTTCACGCGGCGGCCGAGGTGATGGCCGGCCTCGGCCTCTCCGACATCCCGCTGGTGGCGATCGCCAAGGGGGAGGACCGCGACGCCGGGCGCGAATGGTTTCACATGGCCGGGCGGGAGCCCTTCCAGCTGCCACCGCGCGACCCCGTGCTCTACTACGTGCAGCGGTTGCGCGATGAGGCGCATCGTTTTGCCATCGGCGCGCACCGCGCCGGCCGCAGCCGGGCCATCACGCGCAGCGAGCTCGACGACATTCCGGGGGTGGGCGCGGCGGTGAAGCGGCGGCTGCTGCATCATTTCGGCTCCGCGCGCGGGGTGCGGCAGGCGGCGCTGCAGGACCTCGAACGTTGCCCCGGGATCGGGCCGCGTCTGGCACGGCGCATCCACGAGCATTTCCACCCGCCCGGCTGATGCCCGGCCGGGGTTGCGCGACGCGCCGGGGCGGATAGCCTGCCGCGGCCCGAGAGAGAGGGAACGCCATGCCCGATGGCAGCGCCACGGACCGCATCGCCTATTCCGCACCGATCGGCGATGAGGTGAAGACCACCACCTGCTACATGTGCGCCTGCCGCTGCGGCATCCGCGTCCACCTCAAGGACGGGCGGGTCCGCTACATCGAGGGCAACCCCGACCATCCGGTCAATCGCGGCGTGCTCTGCGGCAAGGGCAGTGCGGGCATCATGACGCACTACGCCCCGGCGCGCCTGACCGCCCCGCTGCTGCGCGTGGGCCCCCGCGGATCGGGGGAGTTCCGCGAGATCAGCTGGGAGGAGGCGATGGAGACCGCGACCTCCTGGCTGCGCGAGGTGCGGGAGCGGGATCCGCGCCGGCTTGCCTTCTTCACCGGGCGGGATCAGTCGCAGTCGCTGACCGGCTTCTGGGCGGCGCAGTTCGGCACGCCCAATTTCGCCGCCCATGGCGGCTTCTGCTCGGTCAACATGGCCGCCGGCGGGCTCTACACGGTGGGCGGCTCCTTCTGGGAGTTCGGGGAGCCCGACTGGGAGCACGCGCGATATTTCATGATGTTCGGCGTGGCCGAGGACCATGACAGCAACCCGATGAAGCTCGGCATTGCGCGGCTGAAGGCGCGGGGGGCGAAGGTGGTCTCGGTCAATCCGGTGCGCACCGGCTATTCCGCGGTGGCCGATGAATGGGTGGGCATCCGCCCCGGCACCGACGGGCTGTTCATCATGGCCCTGATCCATGAGCTGCTGCGCGAGGGGCGCGTGGATGACCAGTTCCTGATCCGCTACACCAACGCGCCCTGGCTTGTCGTGCAGAATGCGGGCGGTGCCGATCACGGCCTCTTTGCCCGCGACGATCAGGGCCGGCCGCTCGCCTTCGACCGTGCGCGCGGTGCGATCGCGGCCGATGCGGCGGATCTCTCGCCCCTGCTGGTGGGTGAGGTCACGCTGCCCGATGGCCGTCGTGCCCGCCCGGTTTTCGAGCTGATGGCCGCGCGCTACCTCGATCCCGCCTATGCGCCGGAGGCGGTGGCCGATCGCTGCGGCATCCCGGCCCACCGCATCCGGCGCCTCGCGCGGGAGATGGCGAGCATCGCCTTCGACCAGCCGGTCGAACTGCCGATCCCCTGGACCGATGTCTGGGGCCGGCGGCATCCGACCATGCTGGGCCGCCCCGTCGCCTTCCATGCGATGCGCGGAATCAGCGCCCATTCCAACGGCTTTCACACCTGCCGTGCGCTGCATCTGCTGCAGATGCTGCTGGGCGCGGTCGATACGCCCGGCTCCTGGCGCTACAAATCGCCCTTCCCGCGGCCCATCCCGCCCGGGCCCGGGCCGGCAGGGAAGGGGAGCAGGCCGAACACGCCGCTCTCCGGCAATATCCTGGCCTTCCCGCAGGGGCCGGAGGATCTGCTGGTCGAGCCCGACGGAACGCCGATCCGGATCGATCACGCCTTCTCCTGGGAGGCGCCGCTCGCCCTGCATGGGATGATGCACAGCGTGATCGGCAACGCTGCCAGGGGCGATCCCTACCGCATCGAGGTGCTGTTCCTGTTCATGGCCAATATGGCCTGGAACAGCGCGATGAATCCGCTCGAGACGATCCGCTGCCTGACCGCACGCGACGCCTCGGGCGAATATGTCATCCCGCGGGTCATCTACTCCGATGCGTATTTCAGCGAGACGGTTCCCTACGCCGATCTGATCCTGCCCGATACCACCTACCTCGAGAGGTGGGACTGCATCTCGCTGCTCGATCGGCCGATCGGTTCGGCACATGGCCCGGCCGATGCGATCCGCCAGCCGGTGGTCAAGCCCGACCGCGATGTGCGTCCCTTCCAGGAGGTGCTGATCGAACTCGGCGCGCGGCTGGGCCTGCCGGCCTTCGTCAAGGAGGATGGCTCGCCCCGCTACCGGGACTATGCCGACTACATGGTCCATCACGAACGCGCCCCGGGTATTGGGCCGCTGGCCGGCTGGCGCGGCGCGGATGGAACTAAGCACGGCGTGGGCGAGCCCAATCCCGACCAGCTCCGCCGCTACATCGAGAACGGCTGCTTCTGGCGCCACCACCTCGCGCCCGAGGAGTCCTACTTCAAGCACGCCAATCGCCTCTATCTCGAGAATGCCAAGGCGATGGGGCTGCTCGGCAAGGCCGAACAGATCGTGCTGCAGATCTACAGCGAGCCGCTGCAGAAGTTCCGCCTGGCTGCCGAGGGGCACGGCCCGATCCAGCCGCCCGATCATCTACGCGCCCGGCTGATCGCCTACTGCGATCCGCTGCCCATCTGGTACGAACCGCTCGAGCAGGCCGCCCAGGGCGAGGGTCTTCAGGCCTATCCCTTCTCCGCCGTCACCCAGCGGCCGATGGCGATGTATCACTCCTGGGGGTCGATGAATGCCTGGCTGCGCCAGATCCACGGCGCCAACAAGCTCTACCTTTCCCGCGCCCGGGCCGAGGCGATGGGGATCGCGGCCGATGACTGGGTCTGGGTGGAAAGCCCGCATGGCCGCGTCAAGGCGCAGGTCGCGCTGATGGAGGGCGTGCAGCCCGATACGGTCTGGACCTGGAATGCCATCGGCAAGCGTGCGGGCGCCTGGGCCTTGACGCCCGACGCGCCGGAGGCGACGCGCGGCTTCCTGCTCAACCACGTGATCAGCGAATGGCTGCCCGCCCAGGCCGGGCCGCGGCTCGCCAATGCCGATCCGATCACCGGCCAGGCGGCCTGGTATGACCTGCGCGTGCGGATCGTGGCATGCGCGCCCGAGGAAGCCGGCGCGACCGAACCGCGCCCCGAGCCGCTCTCCCCTCCGCCGGGCCTGCCGCCGCGCCCCTCGATCCTGCGCTACAACGCCGGGCAGCCGCGATGACCTCCCTTCCCGAACCGCAGCCGGGTGCGAAGAAGCTCGGTCTCGTCATCGACCTCGACACCTGCGTGGGCTGCCATGCCTGCGCGACCAACTGCAAGGAGTGGAACACCAGCGGGCATATGGCCCCGTTGCCCGATCACAACCCCTACTCGGCGGGGGCGGAGGGGGTGTGGTTCAACCGCGTCCATTCCTATGAGGCCGGCGAAGGCGAGGCGGGGCGGACCGTGCATTTCCCGCGCTCCTGCCTGCATTGCGAACAGCCGGCCTGCGTCACCGTCTGCCCGACCGGCGCCTCCTACAAGCGGGCCGAGGACGGCATCGTCCTGGTCAACACCGACATCTGCATCGGCTGCCAGCTCTGCGCCTGGGCCTGCCCCTACGGCGCGCGGGAGTTCGACGAGGATGCGGGCGTGATGAAGAAATGCACGCTCTGCATCGACCGCATCTACAACGAGACGATACCGGAGGCGCAGCGCGTGCCGGCCTGTGTCGCCACCTGCCCCGCCCAAGCCCGGCATTTCGGGGATCTGGGCGATCCCGACAGCGCGGTATCCAAGCTGGTGGCCGAGCGCGGCGGGATCGCACTCATGCCCGAACTCGGCTATGCGCCGGTCAACCGCTATCTGCCGCCGCGCCGCCGCGCGCCCGCCCCCGATCCCGGCCCGCCGCGCGATCCGGGGCCGCTGCCCTCCCAGATTAAGAACCCGCTGCTGCGCTGGGTGGATAAGGTGCTCTCGCGGTGAAGCCTGCGCTGTCGATCGTCTTCTTCACCGTCGCCTCGGGCGCGGGCTATGGGCTGCTGTTCTGGCTCGGGCTGCTGCTGCCGGCCGGCCTGCTGCCGATGGCCGGCTGGTTCGGCGTGGCCGGGGTGGCGGTCGCCCTTGGGCTGATCTCGGCCGGGCTGCTCTCCTCCCTTGCTCATCTCGGGCGGCCGGAGCGCGCCTGGCGTGCCCTCAGCCAATGGCGGTCCTCCTGGCTCTCGCGCGAGGGGGTGGCGGCGCTGGCCACCTTTGCTCCGGCCGGGGTGTTCTTCCTGGCGCTGCTCGCCGGGCGGGAGGGGGTGGCGGCCCCGGCCGGGCTGCTGGCCGCGGTGGGGGCAGCGGCCACCGTCTATTGCACCGGGATGATCTACGCCTCCCTCAAGCCCATCCGACAGTGGCACCATCCGCTGGTCGTACCCGGCTATCTGCTCTTTGGCGCCTTCACCGGGGCGGTGCTGCTGGCCCTGCTCGCGGCCGCCTTCGGCCTGGGGGCGGGGCCCGCGCTGCTCGCCGCGCTGCTCGGCGCGGCGGGGCTTGCGCTGAAACGCGCCTATTGGGCGAGCGTGGACGCCGGCCCGCCCATCGCCACGGTGGAGAGCGCCACCGGGCTTGGCTTCATCGGCCGGGTCCGTCCGCTCGATCCGCCGCATACCGAGACCAACTATCTGCTGCGGGAGATGGCCTTCCGCATCGCCCGGGTGCATGCCGCGCGGCTGCGCCGGATCGTGCTGTCGGCCGGGTTCATGCTGCCCGCGCTGCTGTTGGTCGCGGCGGCGCTGTTCGGGGGGGGCGGGGCGCTGCTGCTGACATGGGCCGCCGCCCTGCTCGCGCTCGGCGGCATGCTGGTGGAACGCTGGCTGATGTTTGCCGAGGCGACCCACACCGTCACGCTCTATTACCGGGGGGGCAGCGTCTGACCCGCGGCAGGCCCGATCCCCGCGGCCCGGCCGCGGCATTGCTGATCTTTGCCGTCGGCGCCCATCTCGGCTGGCTGTTCGGCCGCGGGGAACTGCTCTCCGGCCTCTTGACCGACACCGACAGCTACACGCGGCTCGTGCGGGTGCGCGAACTCTGGCAGGGCGCGGCCTGGACCGATCCGGTGACGCCGAGCTTCAGCGCGCCCGAGGGCCTGTCCCTGCACTGGACCCGCGTGCTCGATGTGCTGATCCTGGCACCCGCGGCCCTGCTGCATGGCCTCGCCGGCCTGTCGCAGGAGGCAGCGCTGACCTGGGCCGGCGGGCTGATCTCGCCGCTGTTGCATCTGTTGCTGGTGCTCGCCGCCTATCGGGCGGCGCGGCTGATCTGGCCGCTGCCCGGGGCGTGGCTTGCGGCCGTCTTCGTGCTGAGCTCGCCCATCCTGTTCGGCTACAGCGCCCCGGGCCGGGCCGATCACCATGCGCTGATCGTGCTCTGCGGCACGCTCTGCCTCTGGGCCGGGCTGCGTGCGCTGCGCGGGCGGCGGCCGCCGGCGGCGGGCTGGGCGGCCGGGGCGGCCGGGGGGCTTGGCGTGTGGGTCAGCCCTGAGGCGCTGCTCTTCCTCACGCCCGTCTTGGCGGGCTTCGGCATCGGCTGGCTTGCCGGTCCGCGGCCGGCCTCGGCGGCGGCGCAGGGCTTGCGTGCCGCGCTGGCGGCGGCGGCGGTGCTGCTGCTTGCCATCCTGACCGAACGGGCACAGGCGGCGCGCTGGATCATAGCCTATGACGTGGTGGCGCTGCCGCATCTCGCGCTGCTCTGCGGCCAGGCGCTGGTCTTCGCCCTGGTGCTGCCGGCCTCGCGGCTGTCGGCGCGCGCGCGGCTGGCGCTGGGGGGGGCTGTGGCGGCGGCGGTGGCGGCGGCGCTCCTCTCCGCCTTCCCCACGCTCGCCCCTGGCTTGTCCGACCCGGCGCTGCTCGGCCAGCAGCCGGGCGGGCCGGAGCCGCTCGCCTTTGCCGATGTGCAGGAGGGGCAGCCGCTCTCCTTCGGCTCCTGGCCCGATGCGATGGCGGCGCTGCAGGTGCTGGGCGGGACCACGCTGCTCGGCCTGCCGGTGCTGGCGCTGCAGGCGTGGCGGATGCGGCGCAGCGCGCGCCTTGCCCCGCTCGCCATGGTCGGGGTGATGCTGCTGATGACCCTCTTCGCCACCGTCTCGGCCCTGCGCTTTGCCGCCGACCTGGCGCTGCCGGCCGCACTCGCCGCGGCCGGCTTTACCGTGCTGCTGGCGCGCCGCTTCCAGCCGCGGGTGCAGGCCCTGCTCCGCCCGCCGGTCGCCCTGATCGTGATCCTTCTGCCCGTGCTGACTGTGCCTGCCGGCGCGCGGGAGCCGCCCTCCTCCCCGGCGAGTTGCGCGGCCGAGTCGATCGCCCGGCTGCTCGTGGTGCTGCTGCCGGCCGATGCCGACCCGCGCCCGATCCTGTTCAGCGATGATGCGAATGCCGGCCCGGCCCTCGCCTGGTTCGCGCCGGTGCGCGTCGTCGGCGCCCCCTATCATCGCGGCGCTGCCGCGCTTGCGGATACCGATCGGCTGGTGGTCGCATCGGATGAGCGCGAGGCGCAGGCCCTGATCGCGCGGCGGCAGGCCTCTCTCCTGCTCTTCTGCCGCGATCGGCCCGGCCTGGCCGAGGGGTTTCGCGCCGCGCTGCTGGCCGGTGCGCCGCCTCCGGCTTGGCTTGCGCCCATCGCTCTGCCGGAGGACCTGGCCCAGCGCTTCCAGCTCTGGCGCGTCCTGCCGGATCGGCTGGGCGAAGCCTCGGCCGCTCCGCCCTGAGGGAGCGCGGCCGGATCGCGGTCGCGGGCCTCTGCCGCCTGGCGCCATGGAGCCCGCCTGCGCTGACGCGGGAAGCGCGCGGCAGGGCAGAGGGCTGCGGGTGGGGGCCTTTGCGCCGTCGCGCTCCCGGCCATAGGCTTGCGCCATGAGCTTGCGCCTGCGGAAGCGCCCCGCGACCGGCCGGGCCATGGTGGTGACCAACCATCCCGCCGCCTCGGCCGCGGCGGCCACCATGCTGGCCGAGGGCGGGACGGCGGTCGATGCGGCGGTGGCCGGGCTGTTCGCGCTCTCGGTCTGCGAACCGATGATGGTCGGCCTCTTCGGCGGGGGAATGTTCCATCTGCGCCAACCCGATGGCCGGCATGTCATCTTCGACGGGGGTGCGGCTGCCCCTGCCGCTGCCCATGCCAGCCTGTTCACGCCCGCCCGCCCCGATGACCCCTTCGTGCTCGAGGCGGTGGGCCGCGCCAATATGGTGGGGCCGCTGTCGGTCGCGGCACCGGCCAATCTGCTGGCCTGGTGCGCGGTGCTGAAAGAGGCTGGTCGCTTCTCGCTGGCCGATGTGATGGCGCCTGCCATCCGGCTCGCGCGGGAGGGATTTCGCGTCTCCGCCTATCTGCACGAGTGCATCGCCGAATGCGCGGCAGATCTGCGGCAGGATGCGGGGATGGCCGCGATCTTCCTGCCCGATGGAGCGCCGGTGGCGGTGGGCAGCCGCCTCAGCCAGCCGGCCCTGGCCGACACACTGGCCATCATCGCCCGCGAGGGGCCGGGGGCGCTGCATGGTGGGGCGGTCGGGCAGGCCGCGGTGGCGGCGCTGGCTGCCCGGGGCGGCATCCTCACCCTGGCCGATCTGGCGGGGCAGCGGGTGGTGGAGCGCTCGCCGCTGCGCGGCTCCTATCGCGGCTTCGAGGTCGTGGCGCCGCCCCCACCCTCGGCCGGGGGGGTGCATCTGCTGCAGATGCTCAACCTGGTCGAGGCTTTCGACCTGCGCGCCCTGGGCTTCGGCAGCCCCGCCGCCCTGCATCTGGTGGCCGAGGCGCTGAAGCTCGCCTTCGCCGATCGCGCCGTCGCCACGGCGGATCCGGATTTCGTGCCGGTGCCGATCGAGCGGCTGACCAGCAAGACCTATGCCGCCGAGCGCCGGGCGGAGTTCGACCCGCAGCGGGCGCGGCGCTGGGCAGCCGGCATCGCTCCGCTGGCCGAGGCGCACACCACGCATCTGACCATCGCCGATGCCGAGGGGCGCGTGGTGGCGGCCACCCACACCATCAACTCCCTCTTCGGGGCGCGCATCCTGCTGGGCGAGACGGGGCTCATTCCGAACAACTACATGGCCTTGTTCGACCCGCGCCCGGGCCGGGCCAACAGCATCGCGCCGGGCAAGCGTGTGACCACCAGCATGGCGCCCAGCATGCTGCTCAGGGGCGGGGCGCCCTGGGCGGCGATCGGCTTGCCGGGCGGCTTGCGCATCTTCGGGTCGGTCTTCCAGGCGGTGCTGAACCTGGTCGATCACGGCATGACGGCCCAGCAGGCGGTGGAGGCGCCGCGGATCTGGACCCAGGGCGGGCCGCTGGAGCTCGAGCCCGGCATCTCTCCGGCCGCCGAGGAGGCGCTGGCCGCCATGGGCCATCCCGTGCAGCGGGTGCCCGTGGTGGGGGGCGGGATGTCCTGCATCCGCTTCCATCCCGATGGCATGCTCGAAGGGGCCGCTTGCTGGCGGGCCGACGGCACGCCGATCGCGCTCGCCGGCGGCGATGCCGAGCCGGGGGTGCGCTTCGTCCCGGAGGCGTCATGAGGCATCCAGGCCGGGACGCAGGGGCCGCCACCCGGCGGCGCCGGGTCGGGTGCAGCAGGCGGCGCCGCGCCTCCGCCCCGGGCCGGAGCGCGGGCGAGCGCGCCGGCGGGGGAGGAGCCGGAAGCCCCCGTTCAGGCCGGCCAAGGCATGACCCGGCGCGGCGGGCAGCAGCCGCAGACCCGTCGGGCGCCGCGGGGCGACGGATCTGCCCTCCAGGGGGGCGGAGGCGTCGCCGCAAGAAGCCGGGCGTGAGCCGGTCCAACGGATCGATCGCCCCGCCGGCTCCCGCACCGGTCCGACCGCAGCGGCGGCCGGTGCCCCCCGCCCGCTGCGCGACCGGTCGGCCATGACCGGGCAGGCGCTTCCCGGCCGCGCCGTGCCACCCCTGTGCGGGAGGGAAAGGGCGGCGCTGTGGGGCATCCTCGCCCTTGGAGCCCTGCTGCGGCTGTGGGACCTCGCCGCCCTGGCGCCGGGGCGCAGCTATTACGCGGCCGCCGCCTTCAGCCAGGCGCAGAGCTGGCACAACTTCTTCTTCAACGCCTTCGACCCGGGCGGCTTCGTGTCGGTGGACAAGCCGCCGCTTGGCATCTGGGTGCAGGTGCTGGGCGGTGCGCTGTTCGGCTTCGACGGGCTCGGCGTGCTGCTGCCCCAGGCGGTGATGGGGCTGGCGAGCGTGCTGCTGCTCCATGCCATGCTGCGGCCGCGGCTCGGGCCCGGCCCGGCGCTCGGCGCGGCCCTGCTGGTCGCGCTCACCCCCGCGGCGATCGCGGTCGATCGCTCCAACAACATGGAAAGCCTGCTCACCCTGCTGCTGCTGCTGGCGGCCTGGGCCGGATTGCGCGCGGCCGAAGAGGGGCGCCGCGGGCCTTTCCTGATCGCCATGGCGCTGGTCGGGCTCGGCTTCAACGTGAAGATGGGGGCAGCCCTGCCGCTCGCCGCGCCGATCGCGCTGGCCTTCCTGCTGGCCTTTCCGGGCCGGCCCTGGCGGCGGCTGCTCTCGCTGGCTGGCGGCGGGGCGGTGCTGGCGGCCGTCGCGCTCGCCTGGCCCCTCGCCAATGACCTCACCCCGCCGGATAAGCGCCCCTGGGTCGGTGGCAGCCGAAGCAATCGCATGCTGGAGCTGGTGGTCCAGCACAACGGCTGGGCGCGCTTCCTGCGCCCGGAGGGCCAGGCGGCAGCGGCCGAGGGCCAGGTCGCGCCAGCGCGGCCGGCGCTGTGGGATGATTCGCCGACCGGTCCGCTGCGCCTGCTGCGCCCGCATCAGGCGGCGCAGGTCATGTGGTGGCTGCCGCTGGCCCTGTTCGGCCTGGCGGCGCTGCGGCGGCAGCGGGCGATGCTCCTCATCCTCGGCGGCTGGGTGCTGCTCTACGGCGCGGCCTTCAGCTTCGCAGGGGGGGTGTTCCACACCTACTACCTGGCGGTGCTGGCCCCGCCGCTTGCCGCGCTGGCGGCGGCGGGAGGCGCTTGGCTGCTGCGGCGGGAAGGGGGCTGGCTGGCGGCTGGCTTGGCCGGGCTTGGCCTCTGGCAGGGCCATATCCTCCTTGGGCAAGCGGGGGCGGACCCGGCGCAGCCTGCGCTGCAGGCCGGGCTGTTCGCGCTGGGTCTTGCCCTGCTGCTGCTGCTCGCCCGGGCCGTGTGGCGCATCCCTCCGGCGCTGCTGCTGATCCCGGCCTTGATCCTGCCGGCTGTGGCGGCGGCAAGCCTGGTGCTGCGCCGGCCGAACCCGGCCACGCCCGCGGCCGATCTGGCGCGGCTCGGGCGGCCGGCCGAGGATGCGGAGCGGGCCGCCGCCGCCGCCCGCGCAGCGCTCTGGCGCGAACGGCTGCTTGCCCTGGTCGACGCGCAGGCCGCTCCGGAACGCTTCGTGCTGGCGGTACCCAATGCGCTGATCGCCGCGCCGCTGATCCTGGCGAACGGCCGGCCGGTGATCGCCTATGGCGGCTATGCCGGCACCGACCCGATCCTGACTCCGGCCCGGCTATGCGCCCTGGTCCGCGACGGGGCGCTGCGTTTCGTCATGACCGGGGGCTTTGCCCTGACGCCGCGCCAGGCCGAGGTGCAGGGCGAGCTCTGGGCCTGGATCCGCCGCCATGGGGAGCAGCTGCCGCTGGCGCGCGGGCGCTGGCCCCCGCGCCGTGGCGCGGCCGCCGAGGCCGAGCCGGCAGAGCTCTGGGACCTACGCCCCCTGCGTGAGAAGGGGTGCGGGACGGACGCGCCGCCAGCCCTAGCGGTGGAGCGGTCATGACCGCTGCGCGTGGGCGGCGGCGGGTGGCGTGGGGGGGCGCCGGCTCGCAGCGGAGCCGGCTTCGCCCGCCCCTTTTGGCTGCGGGGTCTAGAGGCTAGCGCGCCTGAAGCGGCCGATGCCGGCGCTGTGCGATCCCTCTATCCGGCGGCGCCGATCGCGCGCAGCACGATGCCCTCGGTCAGGATTTGCGGCAGCATCACGGGCCCGCCGCCGCCGGGCGGATAGTAGAGATAGAGCGGGACACCCTCTCGCCCGTGGGCGCGCAGCACGGCGCCGATGGCGGGATCGCCCCGGGTCCAGTCGCCCACCAGCAGGGTGATTCCGCGCTCGGCAAAGGCCGCGCGCACCGACGGTGTCTGCAGGGCCAGCTGCTCGTTCACCTTGCAGGTGATGCACCAGGCCGCGGTCATGTTGACGAAGACGGGGCGGCCCTGCGCCCGCAGCGCGGCCAGGCGTTCTTCCGACCAAACCTCTGCCCCCGCGCTGGCCTCGGCCGGGGCAGAGGGCGCAGGCGGCGAGGCCGGCAGCAGCAGCGCAAGCAGGCCGAGCGCGCCGATCACGCCTGCCGCCGCCATGCCCCGGCCCCAGCGCGCGCCGCCCGCCTGCGCCGTGCCCAGCGCCCAGGCGGCGAAGCCGAGGAGCAGCGCCGCGGCCAGCACCGCCAGCACCGCATCGGCGCCGGCGAGCTGCGCCAGCACCCAGACCAGCCAGACCGCCGCGCCATACATCGGAAAGGCGAGGAGTTGCCGCAGCCGCTCCATCCAGGGGCCGGGCCGGGGCAGCAGCCGCAGCGCCGCCGGGGCCAGCGCCAGCAGCAGCCAGGGCAGCGCCATGCCGACCCCGAGCGCGCCGAAGACGGCCAGCATGGCCAGCGGCGGCATTGCCATGGCCGCCCCGATGGCTGCCGCCATGAACGGCGCGGTGCAGGGGGTGGCGACCAGCACGGCAAGGGCGCCGGTGAAGAAGCTGCCGGCATGGCCGCCCCGCGCCGCCAGCGCCTGCCCGGTGCCGGTCGCCCCGCCCAGCCGGTAGACGCCCGAGAGGTTGAGCCCGACGGCGAGCATCAACAGCGCCATCGCCGCCACGAAGAGCGGTTCGGTGAACTGGAAACCCCAGCCGGCCATGCGCCCTGCCGTCCGCAGCCCGTAGAGCACGGCACCGATCGCCAGGAAGCTCACGACCACCCCGGCGCTGTAGGAGAGCGCATGGGCGCGGAGCTCCCCCGCCGCCGCGCCCGAGAGGCGGGCGATCCCCATCGCCTTCATCGCCAGGACCGGGAAGACGCAGGGCATCAGATTGAGGATGACCCCCCCAAGTGCCGCCAGCAGCGCCGCCTGCCACAGCGGCAGCCCGGCCGCGGCCGGTGCGGGCATCGGCCCCGGCGCCAGGGCAAGGGCATAGGCGCTGCGGATGCCTTGCGCGTCGGTGAGCGCGATCACCCCTTCGATCTGCGCGGGAAGAGGAGCCTCGGCGCCGGCGCGGGAGAGCGTCAGGGTCAGGCGGCCCGCTGCAAGGCCGAGCGGCTGGGCTGCGGCGTGATCGAGCAGCCCCGCTTCGGCGGGGAAGAAGAAGGCCTCCCGTATCCTGCCCGGTGCGAAGGTCGGGTCGGTGAGTTCGAGCACGCCCTGCCGGTCGCGGAAGCCGATGCGGGCGGCGAAGGGGGAGGGGCGGGGCAGGGCGGCCTCGGCCAGGGCGAAGCGCGCCGCCATGGCCGGGGCGGGTTCGGGGGCCGCCGCCACGGGCAGGGAGAGGCTGAAGCGCGCCGCCTCGGGGATGCAGATCTGTTCGCAGACCAGCCAGCTCGCCTCGGCGATCAGGGTGAAGACCTCTCCGGGGCGCAGGGTGGGCGGAGGCGTCACCTCGAGCGGGAAGAGGATGCGGCCGGTGTAGCCGAAATTGACCAGAGGTCCGTAAGGAATGCGTTCGGGCGCCGGGAACTGCAGGGGGCCGGCGCGGGCGCCGTCGGGCAGCTGCCAGGTGATCTCGGGCGCCGCACCGGCATCGCCCGGGTTGCGCCAGTAGCTGTGCCAGCCGGGGGCGAGGCTCAGATCCAGCCCGACGCGGAAGGGCCGGCCGGGGGCGATGGCCGCGAGCTCGCTGACCAGGGAGGCGCTGCTGCGGGGGGTGGTGTGGATCGCGCTTTCTGCCGCCCGCGCTGCCGGCGGCAGGACCAGCAGCGGGAGCATCAGCAGCGGCAGGACCAGCAGCGGCAGGATCAGGCGAAGGGCGGGCAGCCGGCGCATCTCCTCCGGGATATGCGCAGCCCGCGGGCGGGATGACAAGCGGCGATGGCTGGTCCAGAAGCGCAGGCGATGAGCACGAGGCTGCAACCCATCCGCGGCACGCGGGACCTGATCGGGGCCGATGCCCGGCGCCATCAGGCGGTGGCCGAGGTCGCGCGGCGCATCGCCGCGCTGTACGGCTTCGAGGAGTGGATCACCCCGATCTTCGAGGACACCCGCGTCTTCGCCCGCGGTCTGGGCGAGACCTCGGACGTCGTCGCCAAGGAGATGTACACCTTCACCGACCGCGGCGGGGATTCGCTGACGCTGCGGCCGGAGAACACGGCCGGGGTCTGCCGCGCGCTGGTCAGCAACGGCCTGACCCAGAACCTGCCGCAGAAGGTGTTCTACGCCGGGCCGATGTTCCGCTACGAGCGGCCGCAGAAGGGGCGCTATCGCCAGTTCCACCAGATCGGGGTGGAGGTGCTGGGCGCTGCCGAACCGCTCGCCGATGCCGAGGTGATCGCCTGCGGCTGGCGCATCATCCAGGCGCTCGGCATCGCCGATGGGGTGGTGCTCGAGATCAACACGCTCGGCGATGCGGAAAGCCGGGAGGCCTATCGCGCGGCGCTGCTGTCCTATTTCACGGCGCATGAGGCCGCCCTCTCTCCCGACAGCAGGGTCCGGCTGCACCGCAACCCGCTGCGCATCCTGGACAGCAAGGATGCGGGCGACCGCCGCTTGGTGGCCGAGGCGCCGCTGATCACCGATTTCCTGACCCCAGCCGCGCGCGCGCATTACGAGGCGGTGCTGCGGCACCTGGCCGTCTTTGGCGTGCCGGTGCGGGAGAATCCGCGGATCGTCCGGGGGCTCGACTATTACAGCCACACCGCCTTCGAGTTCGTGACCGACCGGCTGGGGGCGCAGGGGACAGTAATGGGCGGCGGCCGCTACAATGGCCTGGTCGAGGAAATGGGCGGCCCGCCGACGCCTGCGGTCGGCTGGGCGGCGGGGATGGAGCGGCTGGCGCTGCTGATGGAGGCGGCGGGGCGGACCCCCCCGGCCCCCCGGCCGGTCGCCGTCATCCCGCGCGAGGAGGCGGCCGAGGCAGCGGCCATCGCGGCGGCAGAGGCGCTGCGCGGGGCGGGCCGGCTCGCCGTGATGGAGTATCGCGGTTCGCTCAAGCGGCGGATGGAGCGCGCCGATCGCCTGCAGGCCAGGGCTGCCCTGCTGGTCGCCGCCGACGGCTCGTGCGAGTGGAAGGATCTCGACACCGGCGAACAGCGCCCGATCGCGCTGGCCGAGGCGATCGCGCTCGCCCCGGCGCCGACCACGGGCTGAGGGGCTGTCGGGGGCGGTCCGCCGCCCGGGCCGGGGCAGCATCGTCCCCCGGCGGACTCGCGGCGGGGCGGGGGGGCGCGGTGGGCGCTGCCTATCGCCGCCCGCCGCGGACATGCCCGAACAGCGCGAGCCCCGCCGCGACGAAGGCCAGCGCCTGCACGACCTGCGGCCCGACGCTGACCGACCCCGAGGCCACCAGCAGCGCGAAGATCAGCGACAGGCAGCCCAGGATCATGAAGGTCGGGACCTTCGCCTGATCATCCATGCCCGCCATGACCACGGCCGCGGCGCCGGCAAGGAGGGGGACGGCGAGCTCAGCGAGCATGCGTCAACTCCTTCTGACATCAAAACAATCCTACAGCCTCTCGCCCCTGCTCCTGTCAATGCGCATGCGACGAGGGGGCGGGCCGGCCGGGCGCGCTGGCGCCGAACCCCTGCCGCTGGCGGCCCGCGGCGCCGGGCGGCCTGCCGACGCCTTCCGCCCTGCTGGCTGCGAGGTCTCGGGCGTCCGCTGGCTCCGCCGCGGCACGCCGACGGTCTGGGCCGGCGGGGCGCGCCGCGCCGCCGCTGGTCCGACCCGCCAGGGCGGGCACGTGATGAGGCCCGGCTGCGGGATCGCGGGCGCGCGCCGGTGCGCCTAGCGGCCGCAGCGGCGGCAGAGGAGCAGGCCGCGGCCCGGCAGGATGCGCAGCGCCCGTGGGCGCCCGGCGCCAGGGCGAGAGGGCAAGGTCGCGCCGGATCACCGCCGGGTCCTGGGATTCCCGGGTGCTCTGGCGGCCGATCGGCGATGCGGCCCGTGCGGCGGTCACCTTCCGCCCCCGGGCGGCTGCCTCCGCGCGCCCCCCGCGGCGCGCTCAATCGCGGCCCAGCACTTCGCGGTTGTGCTCGCCAAGCTTCGGGGCAGGGCGGGAGGGGGCGGGGCGCTGCCGGTCGATCGACAGCGGCAGACCGACCAGGCGCGGCGTGCCGGCGGGCATGTCCTGGATCAGCCCCATCGCCGCC
>JANWYF010000143.1 GCA_025057055.1 Rhodovarius sp.
GAACCCACCCCCGTCCAGTCGGCCGTCTTGCAGGCTCCGCCCGGGCGGGACCTCCTCGTCTCGGCCCGCACGGGGTCGGGTAAGACAGTCGCTTTCGGCTTGGCCATCGCCCAGGATCTGCTGGGCGATGCAGCTGCCCTGCCGGCGGCCGGGGCGCCGCTTGCGCTGGCCATCGCCCCGACCCGCGAACTCGCTCTTCAGGTCGCGGCGGAGCTTCGCTGGCTCTACGCCGAGGCGCACGGGGTCGTCGCGACCTGCGTCGGCGGCATGGACCCGTGGGCGGAGCGGCGCGCCCTTCAGCGCGGGGTCCATATTGTTGTTGGCACGCCGGGCCGCCTGCGCGATCACATCGAGCGCGGCAACCTCGATCTCTCCTCCTTGCGGGTCGTCGTCCTCGATGAGGCCGATGAGATGCTCGACCTCGGCTTCCGCGAAGAGCTGGAAGCGATCCTGGATGCCGCCCCGGCTCGGCGCCGCACCTTGATGTTCAGCGCCACGGTACCCCGCCCGATCGCCGAGCTTGCCGAGCGCTACCAGCGCGACGCCTTGCGCTTGTCGGTGCAGACGGACGGTGGCCAGCATGGCGACATCCACCATCAGGCGACGGTGATCGCACCGCAGGATCTGGAGCGGGTGGTGGTCAATGCCCTGCGGCTGATCGATCCGCCGCTGGCCATGGTATTCGCAGGAACCCGGGCCGAAGTCGCGCGGATGGCTGGCAGCTTGGCTGAGCGCGGCTTCGCGACAGTCGCTCTGTCGGGGGAGATGTCGCAGAACGAGCGGCAGCGGGCGCTGCAGGCGCTGCGCGATGGGCGCGCCCGGGTCTGTGTCGCGACGGATGTTGCTGCCCGAGGTCTCGATCTGCCGGACCTGGGCCTGGTCATCCACGCCGACCTGCCGCGGGACCCGGAAACCCTCACCCATCGCGCAGGTCGAACAGGACGCGCCGGGCGCAAAGGCATCTCGCTGCTGATCGTGCCCCTGCCGCGCCGCCGGCAGGCGGAGCGGCTGCTCGCGCAGGCCCGGATCCGCGCCGAGTGGATTCCCGCCCCCGATCCCCAGGCGGTTCGTGCCCGCGACGAGGCTCGTCTGCTGGAACGGGCCCAAGCCTTGCTGGCGGAGGCGCCAGAGGAGGCCGATCTCGCCCTGGCGCAGCGGCTTTCTGCCCCGGCTGCCAGCCTGGGGGCGGCCCTGTTCAGGCTGCTGCGTTCCCCGCTGCCAGCCCCCGAGGAGCTGACCGACATCACTCAGCACCGCCTGCCGGAACCTCCGCCGGGTCGCCGTGAGGGCCAAGTGGTCTGGTTCCGCTGCCATATTGGGCGGCAGCATGGTGCCGATCCCAAATGGCTTTTGCCGCTGCTCTGCCGTCGCGGCCATGTCGGGCGCGAGGCGATCGGCAGCATTCGGATCCTGCAGCGGGAAACACGGTTCGAGGTGGCAGCCGAGGCCGCGGACCGTTTTGCAGAGGCGGTGGCCCGCAGCGGCCGTGCGGATCGCGAGGTGCGGATCGAACCCTTGCCTGCTTCGGGACGCCGGGAAGCCTCCCGCGCCCGATCCGGGCCAGCAGATCAGGAAGCGCGCCGCGCGGCCCGCGGCCATCGAGAACGGGCGCGGCATGACAGGGCCGATCGCTCCCCTGTCCAGCGCCGCCAGGCGCAAGGCCGCGGCCAGCCTCGGTCGTGGCCGGAGTGACCACGGCCGGTTCCGAAGACAAGGAAGAGAGCCGGCATTCGCCGCGCCGCGGCAGCCCATGAGGCAGCGGCGAAGCAGGGCCTCGACCCCCCGGTCCTCTGGCTTGCCGGCGAAATCGGCCGGCGCCGGTTGGCTTCCGCGGTTGCCTGACCTGTGGCGGGTGGCCTGCTTCGACTCCGCCGTGAAGCTTTGTCCACAGCTTTCTGATTCTCGCAGCGAACCCAGTTCTTGTGTGAGGTCTGGCAAAGTGCCTACTATATGTGGTGCCACCGGAGACCAGGGGGGCTGCGATGGAATGGACTGCGGAGGCAGTTGACCGGCTGCGGGCTTTGTGGGCGGAAGGGCACAGCACCGCCGAGATCGGCCGGCGCATGGGGATCTCAAAGAATGCCGTGGTGGGCAAGGCGCATCGCCTGAGCCTGCCGCCGCGACCGAGCCCGATCCGGCGCGAGGCAGCCAGCCCGCCGCGGCCGGCACCGGCCCGTCGCCAGACCCTCCCCCCCTTGCGGGCTGCGCTGCGCGAACCGGTGGAAGTCCTTCAGCCGGCCGCCCCGCTGGCCCCGGCTGCTCCGACTGCAGCGCGCCCGGCCACACCGGCACCGCAACCCACCATCTTCCGGGCGGTTCCCAAATCCTGCTGCTGGCCGATCGGCGAGCCGGGCACGCGCGAATTCCGCTTCTGCACCGCCGAGGCGCTGCCGGGCAAACCCTATTGCGCCGAACACGCCGCCATCGCCTACGTGAAGATTAAGGACAAGCGCGAGGACGCCGCCTGAAGCTCGAGAGCGGGGATGATCGGCCGCTTCCGGCCGAACAGCCCCGGCTCGACCGCATTCCGGCGCCTCGGCGGCCGGCGCTTCGCCTTGGCCGGGTCGCGTCCCACAGGAGGTGACAGGCTTGACATGGGCCCGCGCGCGCGGGAGGCCCTCGCAGGTCATCGTTGCAGGATCGGTCGCCAGAAGCTAGGCAGCCGGCATGAGCCAACTGCGAGGTTTGACCGCCAATCTGCGGGCCGCGATCGTGGCGCGCCTCGCCGAGCGTGAGGGCGCGCGCAGCCGGACCACCACGCCAGGGCGCGACTTCGCCACCTTGCCGCTGGTGCGCGAGATGGAGATGGTGCGCGCCGGGGCGGAGGAGATGGGCATTCCCAATCCGTTCTTCCGCCCCCATGACGGGGTAGCCGGTGGGCACAGCCGCATCGCGGGTCGCGAGGTCATCAACTTCTCCTCCTACAACTACCTCGGCCTCAACGGGGACCCCCGGGTGGCAGAGGCAGCCAAGCAGGCAATCGACCGCTACGGCATCTCCGCCTCTGCCTCGCGCATTGCGAGCGGGGAACGTCCGGTGCATGCGGCGCTGGAACGTGCCCTGGCCGAGCATTACCAGACCGAGGCCGCGCTCTGCTTCGTCTCTGGCCATGCCACCAATGTGACCGTGATCGGCTGTCTGATGGGCAGCCGGGATCTGATCGTCGCGGACGCGCTGTCGCATAACTCCGCTGCCGAGGGGATGCGGTTGTCGGGTGCACGCCGCATCTCCTTCGCTCACAACGACTGGCGCGAGGCGGAACGCGAGTTGGCCGCTCACCGCCGACGCTACGGCCGCTGCCTGATCTACATCGAGGGCCACTACTCGATGGATGGGGATATGCCCGACCTGGCCCAATTCGTGCGTCTGGCACGCGAATATGACGCCTGGCTGATGGTCGATGAGGCACACAGCCTGGGCGTCCTTGGGGCGACCGGGCGGGGGGTGTTCGAACAGCAGGGCGTCGATCCGGCCGGGGTCGATATTTGGATGGGGACCTTGTCCAAGACCCTGTCGGCCTGCGGCGGCTATATCGCGGGCAATGCCACCCTGATCGAGATGCTCAAACACTACGCTCCGGGCTTCGTCTACTCGGTTGGGATGGCACCGAGCCTGGCCGCGGCAGCGCTGCGGAGCCTCGAGATCCTGCATGAGGAGCCGTGGCGGGTGCAGCGCCTGCAGGCCAATGCAAGGCTGTTCCTGGAAGGGGCCAGGGCGCGCGGCTTCGATTGCGGCCATTCATGCGGCCTGGGGATCGTCCCCGTCATCCTAGGCCGCTCCAGCCGCGCCGGCCAGGTCGCAGCGAAGCTGTTCGAGAAGGGCGTCAACGTCCAGCCCATCCTCTACCCCATCGTGCCGGAAGGCAGCGCGCGGCTGCGCTTCTTCATCAGCAGCGAACATTCGGAGGAGGACATCACCACCGCCCTGGAAGCGCTGAGCGCCGCTTGCGCATAGCCCTCTGCACGCTGGAGGCCTACGCGTCGGCACGCGCGGTGCGCGACTTCGTGCGCCGCGATCCGTCCCGCATCGCCCTCATCATTCTGAGCGATCCCTTTCGGCCCGCCATGGGCGGCCGAGTCGGGCAGGTGCGGCGCCACCTCGCCAGAAGCGGCCCGGCCATCCTGCCCTATCTGGCCGTGAACTTCCTGTTGCCCGGGCTCTTGTGCCGGCGCGATCGCCTCTCTGACCTTGCGCGGGAGCACAACATCCCCTGGCATGTCAGCCGCGACGTGAACGGTGCTGCGACCCGGGCTGCGATCCGGGCCGCTGCGCCCGATCTGATCCTGTCTTTCCATTTCGATCAGATTTTCCGGCCGGAGACGCTGCAGCTCGCACGCCTCGGGGGGATCAATGTTCACCCCTCTGTGCTGCCGCGGCATCGCGGTCCTATCCCGGCCTGGTATGGGCTCGCCGAGGGCGTGACCGGGGTGTCGATCCATCGCTTGGCAGAGCGGATCGACGCCGGAGGCGTGCTGGTCCAGGCAGAGGTACCGCTGCCCGCCGCTGCGCGCCGCAGCGCCAGCGCGGCTGCCGCTGCGCTGCACGACGCGGCCTTGCCGCTCCTGGAGCAAGCCTTAGCCATGCTGCCGGCAGACCCGCCGCCGGGGCCGCTCCTGCCCTACTGCCCCTTTCCCGATGCCGCCACTTTGCGCCGATGTCGCAGGCAGGGGCTGCGTCTTGTTCACTGGTGCGATCTCCCGGCCTCCCTTTCTGCCCCGGCAGGCGGGTGGTAACGGGAGGCCCTTCCATGCCCGACCCGCGCCGTTTCCTGTTCCTGCAAGGGCCTATCTCGCCCTTCTTCCCGCGTTTGGCCGAACTGCTGCAGCGGCGTGGGCATGTCGTATTCCGAATCAATGTCTGTCTTGGCGATAAGCTCGTCTGGCGCGCGCCGGCGGTCGACTTCAAAGGCCGGCTGGAGGAATGGCCCGCATTCATCGCGAACTTCCTGGCCCGGCATGCCATTACGGACCTCGTCCTGCTGGGTGAACAGCGGCCCTATCACCGCGTCGCCATCGCTGCGGCCCGCCATGCTGGGGTGCGCGTCACGGCGACCGATTTCGGCTATCTGCGTCCCGACTGGATCGTGTTGGAAGAGGACGGTCTGAACCGGGAAAGCCGCTTCCCGCGAGACCCGCAGGCCATCCTGGAACTGGCCAAGGACCTGCCCCCTGTTCCGGCCGAGCGGCTATACGCCGACAGTTTCTTCAACCAGGCGGTGTGGGACATGGCCTTCCACTTGGCCAATCTCTCTCCTTGGCCATTCCCGCATTTTCGCACCTTCCTGCTGCACCATCCTGTGCCGGCCTATCTCGGCACGGGGCTGCGCCTTCTGATGCGCCGCCGGGAGAGGCGGCGGACCGATGCGCTCATGGCCCGGATCGGCAAGGCAGCGCCGTACTGGCTCTTCGCCATGCAGATGGAGACCGACTATTCGATCCGAGCCTATAGCCGCTACCCCGACATGGACACGCCGATTGGCGAAACGATCACCTCCTTTGCCCGGCATGCTCCCCCGGAGGCTCATTTGCTGGTGAAGGTGCACCCGCTCGATCCCGGCCTGAAGGCCTGGCGCCGGCGGATCGGTCGTATGGCGCGGCAGTGCGGGGTGGCGGAGCGCGTGCACTATCTGGGCGAGGGGCCCCTGGATGAGCTGTTGTCCGGTGCGCAGGGCTGCGTCACCGTCAACAGCACGGTCGGCGTGCGCGCGCTGCAACTCGGCTGTCCGATCTTGGCGCTGGGCGAGGCCCTCTATCGGATCCCGGGCCTCGTTCACGGCGGCGGCTTGGACGATTTCTGGTCTGCACCGCAACCGCCCGACCGGGTTCTGGCCGAGGCCTTTCTGCGTGGGATAGCTTGGCACCTGCATGTCCGCGGCACCTATTACGCGGAGCCTGGCCTGACCGCCGCGGTGGAAGCAGCGGCTTATCGCCTGGAAAATGGACTGGTGGGCAAGCCAGTCCTGCCGGACGAGACAGGTGTGTCGCCGCGGCTGTCCGGCTGAGTCTGGCGAATCCGCCCATCAGCCCGGGATGACGGGAGGGCGGAGTCGGGCAACTGGCTGCACAGATGCTGGGTCCAGCCGCTGGGCTGTCGGAAAGTTAGGTCTAGGCGCAGAGCTGTGCCCCGGCACCGTTGGGATGAGTGTTCGGCTCGCTGAGGCTGCCCGCAGGAAAAAAAGCAGGGGGCCGAGTGGCCCCCTGCCTGTCCATACCAGCCGGTGCTGGATCGCGCGGCGGTTAGCGGAGCACGATCTCCACGCGGCGGTTCTGCGGCTCGCGCACGCCATCCGCGGTCGGGACCAGCGGACGGGTCTCGCCGAAGGCCTGGATCACCATCTCGGACCGGGGCACGCCCCGACGCTCGAGCTCGGCGGCGACCGCCTGCGCCCGGCGCATGGAGAGCGCCTGGTTGTACTGCGGGCTGCCCGAGCGGTCGGCGTGACCGGACACCTCGATGCGGGTGGAGCGCACCCTCGTACGAGCCTCCGCCGCCTCGGCGATGATCTGGCGGGCGCGGTCGGTCAGGTCGGCGCGATCCCAGTCGAAGAACACCAGGTAGGTGCGCGCGACCTCCTGCACCGGCGCCGGCGGGGTCGGCGCCGCCACGGCGGGCCGCGGCGCGAAGAAGGCATAGCGCAGGCCGAGCATCGCCGAGTGGTTGCCCGTGTGGGTGCGCAGCGCGGTCGGAGCGAGCCGCGGCTCCAGTGAGCCGAGATAGCGATATTCAACGGTCAGAGCGAGACCCGGCACGAAATCGTGCAGGCCAACCGCGCCACCGGCGATGCCCTGATAGCCAAACCGGCCACCGCGCCCGATCCCGTGATAGTCGGTCCAGATATAACCGGCACCGGCACCGATGTAAGGCATGAACAGGCGCGGGCTGATGCCAAAGCCGCTCAGGTCGAAGTCGTACAGAGCATTACCCATCACCCCGTACTGATGCACGTTGGTCGTGATGGGGACCACATTGGTCACCGTGCTGTGCACGTGGTTGTAGCGATAGGAGCCCTCGATCTCGGCCCGGATGCCATTGCCAAAGCCCCAGCCGAGGGACAGCACGGTGGCATAGCCCACCCGCATGCTGTTCCGATCGACCGTCAGGCCGCCCACGGTCACGTCGGACGCCACCCGGAAGTTGGCGCCGACGCCGGCACCGACATAGAGCCCGGTCACAGGCTGAGCAGCCGCCACGGCGGGCAGAGCCGCCACCGCACCGGCCACCAGGAGACCCTTAAGCCGAATCATGATCTTCTCCCCATCCACGAGGACATATGGACGACATACGTCGCATCCTGAATACGCCGATTGGCCGCCCGGCGCCTAGACGATACCAGCCACCGAGGCCCGATGATCACGCATTTTCCGCACAGTGTGGTGTAGCGGCAACAGCGGCTCAGGGCAGAGAGGGTTCCAAGCCACGGCCACAGGCAGGACGGCGAAGACGCACCCCCCCCGCCAACTCAGTATCGGTCAGCCGAGGACTTCGGACAAGACCCGGGCCGTGTAATCGACCACCGGGATCACCCGGCCATAGTTCAGCCGCGTCGGGCCGATGACGCCGATTGCGCCCAGGATCCGCTCCTCGCTGCTGCGAATCGGGGCGAAGATGAGCGACAGCCCCGAGGCATTGAACAGGGCATTCTCGGCACCGATGAAGATCTGCACGCCCTGGCCTCTCTGCGCCATCTCGAGCAGGCGCAAGACCGTCTCCTGCGCCTCGAGCCTGTCGAACAGCGCCTGGATTTCCTGCACCTTAGCCAGGTGATCGACATTCTGCAGAAGCCGCGACTGGCCACGCAGGATCAGACTGCCGCCGCTGGCGGCGCCGCCCCCGGCCAAGACTCCGAGGCCGCTTTCGACCACCTGCTTGGTCAGGGCATCGAGCGCGGAGCGATTGGCGTTGATCTCCGCATCGACCAGGCTGCGCAACCCCTCCAGGGTCTGCCCATTCAGCCGCGCATTGAGGTAGTTGGTGGCCTGCGCCAGCGCTCCGCTCGGCAGGCCAGGCGGCAGGTCGATGATGCGATTCTCCACCTGACCGTCAGCCGAGACCAGCACGACCAGGGCGCGGTTGAGGCCGAGCGGCACGAACTCGATATGCTTGACCGGCGCATCGGCTTTCGGAGCGACCACCAGCCCCGCGGCACCGGCCAGTCCGCTCAGCATCTGACCGGCCTCGGCCAGGGTCTCCTGAAGAGACCGACCATGTGCCGCACAGCGGGCGGCGATCGCCTCGCGGTCCTCCTCCGCCAGATCCCCAAACTCAAGCAGGCCTTCGACGAACAAGCGCAGCCCGCGGTCAGTGGGGAGGCGGCCAGCGGATGTGTGGGGCGCATAGATGAGGCCAGCCTCCTCAAGATCCTGCATGACGTTGCGGATGGAGGCCGGGGACAGATTGAGCGGTAGGCGCCGGGAGAGGGTGCGGCTGCCCACCGGCTCTCCGGTCTGCATGTAGACCTCGACCAGTTCGCGCAAAATGGCCGTGCTGCGGCTGTCGAGATTGGCAGGGGAGATGTGAGCGGAGCCTGCCCGGAAGCTGCTCATCTGCATGTTGTGGATAATAGGAAGCGCTCCCGGTGCTTGCAAATCAACGCCGGCGCAGCACCACCGCATCCTGCATGACGAAATGCGCCCCCGGCAGGACCGAAACGAGCTCGAAATGGGTAGTCCAGCGAGCCCTTATCCATTCTTCCGTATGGAAGGCCTCCCGATAATAGTCCTGGTTCTCCCCCAGAACCTCATCCAGCAGATGGCCGATGGTCCCGTGGGAGGCGCCCGCCCCACGCAGTTCGCGCAACAGGCGGGGGTTGGCGAGCACGCTGAAGGCCCGGAAGCCTTGCACCGTCAGCACACACGGCGCGCCCGGCCGCAGAACCCGCGCCAGTTCGCCGAGCCACATCGCCTCGTGCTCCGCGTCCAGATGGGTGATGACGGAGACACCGATCGCTGCATCGAAGGTGGCATCGGAATAGGGCAGAGGGGGCGCCAAGCCCGAGACGCGGAACTCGGCCGCCGCCCGGGCGCGGGGGGCCAGGTGCCGGTTGCACCAGGCTATGGCCTCGGCATCAATATCGACGCCGGCCACCGGCACACCGCGTGCGATCAAATGCCGGGACAGGCGGCCGCTGCCGCAACCCCACTCGAGAACGCGACCCACCTCGGCCAGTCCCGCCATGGCCGCCTGCTGGAAGCCGGCTGCGACGTAATCCAGGTTGCACAGCCCCGATTGCTGCCAGTCCGACCGGTCCTCATAGCCCATTACCCGCCGGATCATGGCGGGCGGAGGGGCTGGCTCGGCATCCGGATCCAGAAAGGCGCGCGCGTCCATCCACACCACATCCCAGCGGCTGGTCGCTGGCTGTCCGGCGGCGTCGCGCAGCCGGATGGCGGCCGGACGGCCGGTGGCAGCGGCCGCCTCGACCAGCCGCCGCGGAACCCTGGCCGAGACATGCCAGCCGCGATTGCCTGGCCACCAGCAGAAGGCAGGGGCGAGGGCAGCGGGCTCCGCCCGGGTCGGATCATCGGGGTTGACCCAGGGGCCGGTCGCCAATTCCTCCACCGCCTCGCCATTGAAGGTCATGGCCAGGGGAGGTGGCGGTCGGCCGGGCCAGCTGTACCAGCCCTGGACCAGCAGATGTCCGTCGGCATCCTGTCGCAGATAGAGGCGCGCGCGCCCCTCCTGGCCGAAGAACCCCTTAAGGAACCCGATCTCCTCGGCGGTGAAGTCCATCCCCCACTCCGCAACCGCGCCAGCCGATTGCTGGAGCAGAGCTGACGGATAGTCCATCCGGCCCGCCGCCGGAATGGGGTGGTCAATCGGGCTTGATTCCCCGCCGCCGAATGACCGCGCCCCAGCGTTCGGCTTCCTGCTCGATGAACAGCGCTGTTGCCTCGGCGTCCAGATAGGCGGGCTCGCCCCCGGCCTCGGTCAGCCGCCGACGCAGCTCCGGCTCCGCCATGGCGATGCGCAGCTCCTCGCGCATCCTCTCGCCGATGCTGGCCGGGATGCCCCGCGGGGCCATGAGGGCGAACCAGCCGGCCGAGAGCGCCCCCGCCACCCCGGCCTCTTCCATGGTCGGGACCTCCGGCAGAAGGGCAAGGCGCTGCTCAGCCATGACCGCCAGGGCGCGGACATCGCCCGACCGAAGCTGTGCCCGCATGTTGGGAATGAGCTGAAAGGAGCTGTCGAGCCGCCCGGTGACCAGATCGGGCACGAGCTGCGCGGCGGCGCGATAAGGCACATGTGTCAGCTCGACCCCGGCCAGTTCGCCGAACAGGACACCGGCCAGATGCTGCGAACTGCCGTTGCCGACGCTGCCGTAGGTGAGGCGACCCGGATCCCGCCGCGCGAGGGCGATGTAGTCGGACACCGAGCGGGCGGCGAAATGGCGTCCGACCGCGAGCACATTGGTCGTCATCGCGACCATGCCGATCGGCTCCAGATCGCGCACCGGATCATAGCCCAGATTGTCGAACAGCGACCGATTGATCGCGAGGGGGCCCGAGGCCCCGAACAGGAAAGTGTAACCGTCGCGGGGCTGCTGTGCGGCATGCCGCGTGCCGATATTGCCGCCCGCGCCCGGACGATTGTCTATGACAAAACGCTGTCCGAGCCTCTCGCCGAGCCGCTCCGCAACGATGCGCGCCAGGATGTCGCTCGCGTTGCCGCCGGGAAAGGGGACCACCAGGGTCGGCGGCCTCTCGGGCCAGCTGGGCTGTGCCTGCGCGGTTTTGGGCGCCATGGCAAGTGGGGACAGGGGCAGGGCGAGAAGGCCGCGGCGGCGCCAGTCACAGAGTGAGCGGGACATCGATAAACCCCTGATAGATCTGGCTTTTCGGTTTTGAGCGGTCTTCCTCCCGCAGGTATTGGATGGAGGAGGTGCCGAGCAGGCGGCGCGGCAGGACCATCACCCTCACAAACCGCGTCGGCCGATCAGCCGCCTGCGCGAAGACCGGTTCGGGGCCCGGCTCGAACCAGGCGCCGCCAGGGGCGTAACTGACCGAATGCCCGGCGGTATCGATCCTGATTCCACCTTCGAGCAGGCATCGAATGCCAGGGCCTGGATGCCTGTGCAGAAAGGCGCAACCGCCGGGCGGAAAGGCGACGCTGTCATGGCGCAGCAGCAGATCACCTTCGGGCAGGTCTATGGGGGTGGCGAGCTTCTCGAGTGTCCTGCCCCCCTCGGCAGGGATGATGGGATCGCCCATGGGCGCAATCTCGAAGCGCCAGATCGCCGCGCCATGCCGACCGGCCTCTATGGTCTGCGGCCCGCGTCCGTGCCATGCGGTGCCGTCGCGATATTCCTGCCCCGCCACCCCCACGCTGCCGTGAACGACATGCAGGACGCGATACACCCGGTCAGCGGGGACACTGAGCTTCCCGCCGTTGCGGAGCGTGTCCTCCAGAAGCCGCATGCACCAGGCCATGCGTCGCTTCCTCCCGCATCGTTCTTGTTGCAGGGAGGTTATGCCGCGTCTCTTCCGCTGGAAAGCGAATTCAACACGCCCCGCTGATGCTGTACCAAGCGCCGGTCAAGCGGAGTTCCATTCTGATGCAACGTCGACAGGTGATGATGGCGCCGCTCCTCGCGCTGCCTGCGCTCCTGGCCTCCCGCGGGGCGTCCGGTGCGGCGCCGTTGGTGACGGAAGAATTCATGCTCCCGATCGGCGATGCGGCGCCCGGCATCGAGCTGTTCCTGCGCAACAAGCGACCGGAAAACCTGACCAGCTTCACGCCGGCGCGCACCGTGTTGTTCGTCCATGGTGCCACCTATCCCGCGCACAGCAGCTTCGACCTGCCGCTCGGCGGGCTGTCCTGGATGGACTACATCGCGGGTCGGGGCTTCGACGTCTGGTGTCTGGATCTCCGCGGCTACGGGCGCTCGACGCGCCCGCCTGAGCTGTCGCAGCCGCCCGAGGCCAACCCGCCGGCCGTGCGGGCCGAGGCCGCACTGGCCGACATCTCCGCTGCGGCCGCCTTCATCCGCGACCGCCGCGCCCTGCCTCGCCTCGTTCACATGGGCTGGTCATGGGGGGCAGCGCTGATGGCCCGCCTCGCCGCGGACCGGCCGGATCTCATCGAGCGCCTGGTGATGATCGCACCCCTCTGGCTTCGTGCGGAGAGGACGGACGCGGCGGCCGAGAGGCTCGGCGCCTGGCGGGCGGTGACGCAGGCCGAAGCGCGGCAACGCTGGCTGGCGGGGGTGCCAGAACGCGCGCGCGCCGGGCTGATCCCGCCGGGCTGGTTCGAGCATTGGGCGGGCCTCACCTGGGCGGCCGACCCCGAAGGCCTGCGCCGCCATCCGCCGATCCTGCGCGTGCCCAATGGCCTCATCGAGGATTCGCGTGCCTATTGGGAGGCGGGTCGGCCCTTCTTTGACCCGGCGCGGATCACGGCGCCAACACTGCTGGTGGTCGGCGAATGGGACCAGGAGGCACCCCCGGCCATGGCTGTGGCTCTCTTCCCGCTGCTCAGCGCAAGCCCGGGCAAGCGACTGGTCATGCTGGCCGAAGGAACGCACTATATGTTCATGGAGCGCCATCGCGGCGCCCTGTTCCAAGCCGTCCAGATTTTCCTCGAGGAGGGGGCGGGCTGACCCGGCGCTCAGCTGTTCGGCAGGCTGCGATCGGCCTCTCCGAGCGGTCTTTGCATCAGCACCACGTCGAGCCAGCGCCCGAACTTGAAGCCGACGGCCCGCAGGATGCCCACCTGGCGGAACCCGACCGACAGGTGCAACCCGATGCTGCCGACATTCTCGGAATCGCCGATCACGGCGATCATCTGCCGGTAGCCGCGACGGGCAGCGGCGTCCACCAGGGCAGCGGCCAGGGCCTTGCCCACACCCTGCCCGCGCACGTCATTGCGGACATAGACGCTATCCTCCGCCGTGAAGCGATAGGCCGACCGGTCGCGGTACTGGGCAAAATAGGCAAAGCCGAGTACCCCGCTCTCACCGGTCGCCACCAGCCAGGCGTTGCCTGCGGCGGTGACCCGCTGGACGCGCTCGCGCATCTCCTCAAGGCTCGGCGGATCTTCCTCGAAAGTGCCGGTCCCATGCAGGACATGGTAGGCATAGATCGCGGTGATCGCCTCCAGATCCGCCGGTTGCACGGCCCTGATCTTCATCTTGCGATGTCCGCCGCCAGGGCTTCCGCCAGGGCCAGCAGCCCCAGATCCTCGCCGGCGGCAGCGACGAGGGAGAGGCCGACCGGCGCGCCATCCACCCTGGCCACCGGCACGGTCACCTCCGGCAGGCCGCCGAGCCCGGCGATGGCGGTGACGCTCATTGTCATCTCCCGCACCGATTGCAGCTCGGCAGCGCTGGCCGACAGCAGCGGTGCGGGGAAGGGCGAGGTGGGGTAGACCAACACGGCACCGCCGGCGAGCAGCCCCTTGAGCCGCGCCTGGAAGCTGCGGCGGAAGCGGCGCCCGGCGGCCGCCAGCTCGGGCGGCAAGTCCCGGGCGGCGGCGAAGCGCTCGGCCACGCCGGGGCCGAAGACGGGCTGGTGGCGGGTGATCCAGCCGCCCAGGCTCGCCCAGGCCTCGGCCGCCTGCATCCAGCGGAAATTCTCGTAGAGGGTGCGCAGACCCTCCGGCGCAATCCGGAGCGGAAGGGCCGCCCCGAGCCGCTTCTCGACCGCCTCCAGGGCTGGCAAGAGGGCTCTGGCCAGCGCCGGCTCGGCGATGGTCCAGGCCTCCTCGACCTTCAGCAGAGGACCCTTGGGCAGCTCTGCGCATCCGGCCGGCAACAACACCTGGCCCACTCGCCGCAGCGTGGCGGCATCCTTGGCGAACCAACCCGGAGTATCGAAGCTGGGCGAGAGCGGGCAGCAGCCGGCCAAAGTGAGCGCCCCCCAGCTGGGGCGGATGCCATAAACCCCGCAATAGCTCGCGGGGATGCGTACGGATCCACCGGTGTCCGACCCCATGGCGAAGTCCACGAGGCCTGCCGCCACGGCTGCCGCGCTGCCGCAGGAGGAACCGCCAGGAAAACGGCCGGGCGCCGCAGGGTTCCTCGGTGTGCCGTGCCAGATGTTCTCCCCCGTCAGCCCATAGGCGAGTTCCACCGTCTTGGTCTTGCCGACCAGGCGTGCTCCCGCCTCGAGGAGCATGCTGACCACCGGCGCATCGGCCACCGCCTCGCCATGCGTGCGGCCCCAGTCCGGATGGCCATAGGTCGTGACCGCCCCGCGGACGTCGTAGAGGTCCTTGACCGCGAAATCGAGCCCGGCAAGGGGGCCGGAAGCAGCCCCCTCCCGTTCTACGCGTGGCCCCGGGATGAAAGGTCCGTCGCGTTCCGCCGCCGCGAGGTCCATGCCAGCCGCCCCCAATCGTTTTACTCGGGTATCCTATGCGACGGGGGCGAGAAGGGAAGCACCCCGGCCGGCCGGGGCGCTTCCCCTGGATCACCGGGCCCGCAGCAGTTCGGGCACCCGCAGCAGGATCAGCTCATTGTCGTCGGCGCGCGTGAGATGCCGGCCGGCCGAGAAAGGCAGGTTGTTGTCGTTGCCCACGATGATGTGCTGATCGTCGACGGCGACCACGTTTTCGATCGTGAAGAAGGGGAAGGTGAAGACGGTCGCCGGCGCATCGGGTGCCCGATCGCCGCGCTGGCGCGCAATACCCTCGGGATCCTGAATCGCCATCAGGTCGATATGGCCGATCTTGCGGACGAAACCGTCGGCGTCGACCGCGCCCATATCGACGAGGTAGACCCGCTTGAAGCGCGCCGGCATGGCAAAGCACGGCCGTTCGGCGCTGCTCTGCTGGCCGGGAGCACAAGCGAGAGCGGGATCCCCTTCGCCATTGTCACGTTCGATCACCAGGGCGCGACGGTCGTCGATGAAGTTGAAGTCGCCGATGGCAGTCGCACCCGGTTCGAGGCGATAGCGCACATGCCGTCCGGTCCAGCTCATCCGCGTCACGTCAAACTCGAGCACGCGCAGGAACTGACCCTCCGGCTGGTTGCTGTTGGGCGCGAACAGGGGCTGTTCCAGCATCGCCCACAGGGTGCGCCCGTCGGGCGTCAGCGCAATCCCCTCGTAGCCGCCGGACCGGCGCACCCGGTGTGGAACACCCGCCGTCGGATTGGCCGGAACCTGCAGCGCGTGATGGTCCGGGCTGCGCAGCACTTCCCCATCGAGCACCGTCTCGATGACGCGCAGCAGCCGCCCGGCGGCATCCACGTGCAGAAGATAGGGGCCGAACTCATCACCCAGGATGAAACTGCCATCGGGCAGGCGCTGGATGCTTTCGATGTCGAAATCGGCGCCGGTCAGATACCGGGTCTCGGTGGCCTCGTTCTGAATGGGGAAGGGGGCGATCCGATTCGGATCGGAGAGGAAGATGGTCCCCTCATGCAGGATGCGGCCGGTCTGCCAATCCGGCCGCAGCCGGAAGATCATGAGCAGGGCATCGGCCGAGTTGCGCCGGTTGCCGAAGCCATTGTCACCCGTGACCCAGAAGCTGCCATCGCCTGCCGGAATGATGCCGGAAAAGCCCTGGACCGGCTGGCCGGCAAAGGGCAGCGACAGGCCGGTCGGGCGGCTGCCATAGGCCGGCAGGCCGATGCTGGGGCGGCTGCCCACGCGCTCCTCGCGATGGTTGTTGGCGCCGGTGAAGCGGCCGGACACGCCGAAATAGCCCGGGGCATTGGCGGGCGGTGCGACAAAGCTGGCACCAGGCAAGATGGCATGTCCCGCGAGCCGCGCTTCAAAGCGCGTATCCGCCGCGGCCGGACCGGCAACAGCAAGCGTAGCCACACAAGAGAGCAGCAGACGGCGCATGAGTCCCTCGATACGACCTTCTCGTTGGGGACCCTGCGCTTAACCGCCGGCGATGACAGGCGGTTGACAGCCCTGTGAAGCTTCGGTGGGGGACTATCGGGCAACCGGCGGCAGCGCCGCCCGCGAGACCTGACCGGCCGTTGCCGCAGGCGCGCTCGGGGCGGCGGGGGCCGAGGCCGGAGTGGAGGCTTGGGCGGTCCGCGGCGTGCCGCTTCCGAAGCGAGTGAGGATGGCCCGCAGCGGATCTGCACCGGGGTTGTGGGCGGCCATATTGACCACGATCTGGCGCGCCGTCAGGTCACGTCCGTAATAGGCCTGATTCCACTCGGGGCGCGCCTGCAGCACCGTACCCTCCAGCGCGAGGCCAGCAAAAAGACCCCGCGCGCGTGAGACTGCGACGATATCGGCTCCGAGATTGGTGGTCGTCGCCCCCTCGACGGAACCGCCCAGGGTCGCAAAGGCGAGTGACGCATCGGCGCCGAACTTGAACTGACCGTTGAGGATCGCATTCAACGCCCGTTCGCTGCGGATGATCAGGAGCGTCTGAGCGTCCTGGATCCCGGCCTGCAGCCCAATATTGCCTGACCCGAGAGCATAGAAGGCGGGCGAGGACCAGGAGCCGGCCCCGTCACGGCCGAGAAGAACGCAGTCCCCACCCTCACCGCCGGCGATGAAGGCTGCCCGGAACACTCTGGGGCAGACCATGACCGCTTGGGCCGTCCGCAGCAGGGCTGCGGCGTTGAGCACATCCGCATCCCCCCCGAGCAGCTCCTGCACCGCAAGCGTCGACCGATCCACCAGGGCCTGGGCCGACCCGCCAGTGGGGGTACCGGTCGCGCAGGCCGAAAGGCCAAGGACGATCAGTCCGAGAGCGATGAGACGGCGCATGAAATCCCCCCGCCAAAGCCCTTGTGGCACAGAGTTCTACCGGCCGCGCCCGCGTCGCGACAAGGCTTTCTGGCGGCCGGGCGGGGGGCTAGCTGGATCGGGCCACGAAGCGTTCCAGCCAGTGGATCGTGTAGTCCCCAGCCTGGAATTCGGGGTCGGCCATGATGCGCTGGTGCAGAGGGATCGTGGTGGAAATGCCATCGACCACCATCTCGCGCAGGCAGCGCTGCATGCGGGCGATCGCTTGCGCGCGCGTGCTGGCGTGGACGATGAGCTTTGCCACCAGGCTGTCGTAGTGGGGGGGCACGGTGTAGCCTGAGTAAAGCGCGCTATCGACACGCACGCCGAGCCCGCCGGGGGCGTGATAGGTGGTCACTTTGCCCGGGCAGGGTGCGAAGGTGACCGGATCCTCCGCCGTGATGCGGCACTCGATGGCGTGGCCCTGGAAGACGATATCCTCCTGGCTGTAGCCCAGCTCCTCCCCGGCGGCGATGCGGATCTGCTCGCGCACCAGATCGATCCCGCAGACCATCTCGGTCACCGGGTGCTCGACCTGCAGGCGGGTGTTCATCTCGATGAAGGCGAACTGGCCGTCTTGCCAGAGGAACTCAAGCGTGCCGGCACTGCGATAGCCGAGCTGGCGTAGCGCGGCGGTCACCGTGGCGCCCAGAGCGTCGCGCTCGGCCGGGTCGAGAGCGGGTGAGCCGGCCTCTTCCACCAGCTTCTGGTGGCGTCGCTGCAGCGAACAGTCGCGCTCGCCGAAATGCACCACATGGCCGTGCGCATCGGCGAGGATCTGGAGTTCGATATGGCGGGGGCGATCGAGATATTTCTCGATGTAGACGGTGTCGTCGCCGAAGGCCGCCTTCGCCTCCGCGCGTGCGGTCCGGTAGGCTTCTTCGAGCTGTTCCTCGGCGCGGGCGACCTTCATGCCGCGCCCGCCGCCGCCGGCCGCAGCTTTGATCAGCACCGGAAAGCCGATCTCCTGCGCGATTGCGAAGGCCTCATCCACGCTGGCCACGGGGCCCGGGCTGCCCGGCACCAGCGGCACGCCAAGACGCCGCATGGTCTCCTTCGCCGCGATCTTATCGCCCATGGTGCGGATATGTTCGGGCTTGGGGCCGATGAAGATCAGGCCGTGGGCCTCCACCATCTCCGCAAAATCGGCATTCTCGGCGAGGAAGCCGTAGCCGGGATGGATGGCGTCGGCCCCGGTGATATGGGCGGCCGAGAGAATGGCGGCCTTGTTGAGATAGGACTCTTTGGCCGGTGGCGGGCCGATGCACACGCTCTCGTCGGCCAGCCGCACATGCATGGCGGAGGCATCGGCGGTCGAGTGGACGGCCACTGTCCGGATGCCCATCTCCTGGCAAGCGCGGTGGATCCGCAGCGCGATTTCGCCGCGGTTCGCGATGAGAACCTTCTTCATTCGATGAGCATCAGGGGTTCGCCGTATTCGACCGGCATCGCGTTCTCGACGAAGATGCGAGTCACTGTACCGGATCGCGGCGCCTTGATCTGGTTGAAGGTCTTCATCGCCTCGATGAGAAGAAGGGTCTGCCCCGCTTCCACCCGGCTGCCGACGGTGACGAAGGGCGGAGCACCCGGCTCAGGCGACAGATAGGCAACCCCGACCATGGGGCTCGTCACCGCACCCGGGTGCTTGGGATCGAAATCCGCGGTGAGATGGGGCGCGGCCGGGGGTGGCGCAGCGGTCGCGGCCGGGGCGGGCGGAGGGGCGGGGGGCACCGGGGCCGTCGGCATGGGCGGCAGGCTCGGCTGGGCCGGCGGGGCGACCGCCGTCGCCTGACGGAGAACCCGGATGCGGCAGTCCTTGTCGACCAGCTCGATCTCGGTCAGGTCGCTCTCGCGCAGGATCTTGGCGAGCTCCCGGATCGCCGCCGGATCGAAGGTGATGCCCTGGCTCATGTCAGTCACTGTCCCGTTGCTCGGCGAGCAGACCCGCCATCGCCCTCAATGCCAGCGCGTAACCGGCCACGCCAAGCCCGCAGATGACGCCGGTCGCCACCTTGGAAATCAGGCTGTGCTGCCGGAATTCCTCGCGCCGGTGGATGTTGGTGATATGCACCTCGATGACCGGCTGTTCGGCGAGCAGCAGCGCATCCAAAATGGCGACCGACGTCGTGGTATAGCCCGCCGGGTTGATAATAATCCCAGCTGAGCGGCCCCGGCACTCCTGGATCCAGGTGACGAGCTCGCCCTCCAGGTTGGACTGCCGGAAATCGATCGCCAGCCCCAGCTTTTCCGCGGTCAGGGCACAGAGGGCTTCGATGTCATCCAGGGTGGACGGGCCATAGAGATCCGGCTGGCGCAGGCCGAGCATATTGAGGTTGGGCCCGTTCAGGACGGTGACGAGCGGCATGGCCTTGCTGGGCTTTCCCCCGTTGGAGTGGGTCGGGCCGGTTATCACAGGGCCTTGTGCTCGGGCAAGCGAAGGTCGCGACCAGGGCAGAATTCTGCCCGCCGGAAGCCCTGGGCGAAGAGCAGGGCGCAGAGATCGGCATGGTTGATCCGCACGCGCGCGGCAGCCTGCACGCTGGGCTTGGCCCGGAACGCCACACCGAGCCCTGCGGCCAGAAGCATCGGCAGGTCATTGGCGCCATCGCCGACCGCGAGGGCAAGTTCGAGCGGCAGCCCGCGCGCCGCCGCGCGTTCGCGGAGGATGGACAGCTTGGCATCCTTATCGAGGATGGGCTCCTTCACTCGCCCGGACAGCACCCCTCCCGCGACCTCGAGGATGTTGGAGCGGTGCTCGTCAAAACCGAGGAGGTCGGCCACGCGTGCCGTGAAGAAGGTAAAGCCGCCCGACACCAGGACCGTATGGGCCCCCGCAGCGCGCATGGTGGCAATCAGCTCAGGCGCGCCGGGCATGATGCGAAGCGCGGCCCAGGTCCGCTCGAGCGCGGACTCCTCGAGCCCGGCGAGCATGGCGACCCGCTCGCGCAGGGCCGAGGCGAAATCGAGCTCACCGTTCATGGCGCGAGCGGTGATGGCGGCGATCCGCTCCTTCAGGCCGGCCTGGGCGGCCAGCTCGTCCAGTGTTTCTCCGGCGACGATGGTGCTGTCCATGTCGGCCACGAGCAGCGCCTTGCGGCGGATGGCGAGCGGCTGGGCGATGGCGTCGACGGGCAGTCCTTCCAGAGCCGTCTGGGCCGTGGCCATCGCGGCCTGTGGCGAGAGGTGGCGGAAGGGAATATCCGCCGCCTCGCGCTCGGAGAGCCAGTCTGGTTCCCCGCACTCGGCCCCAAGGGCTGTCAAGGCCTTGGCCACGCGGGAGAGGCAGGCTGGCGAGAGCTCCTCCGGCGGGGCAACCAGGGTGAGGACATGTTGCATGGGTGCGGACCATGCTGGGGAAAGCCAGGCCATGCAACCGGCACTGATCATCGCCGGGCCGACCGCAAGCGGCAAATCGGCCCTGGCCGAAGCGCTGGCAGAGCGCTTCGGCGGCGCCGTGATCAATGCCGATGCCATGCAATGCTACCGGGGCCTTGCCATCATCACCGCCCAGCCTGGCCCCTCGCGGGTGCCGCATCTGCTCTACGGGGTGCGCGATCCGGCCGAGGCAGCCGATGTCGCCTGGTGGCGCGAACAGGCCTTGGCAGCCATGGCGCGGGTCCGGTTTCCGATCCTCTGTGGCGGCACCGGCATGTATCTGCGCGCCCTGACCCAGGGCATTGCCGCCTTGCCGAGGATCCCCCCCGAGCTGCGTCGCGAGACCCGCGCCGCCTTGGCGAGCCGCGGGCCGGCCGCGCTGCATGCCGAACTCGATCCCGAGACAGCAGCCCAGCTGCGGCCGACCGACAGCCAGCGAGTGGCGCGCGCCTATGAGGTGCTGAAGGCCACTGGCCGGGGACTGGCAGCCTGGCAGCGCGAGGCCCCCTTGCTACCGCCCGCGCCCTGGCGCTTTGCCGCGATCCTCCTTGATCCCCCGCGAGAGGAGCTGCGCCGGGTGATCGCTGCGCGTTTCGATGCGATGCTCGCAGCCGGCGCGGTGGAGGAGGTGCGACGGCTTCTGCATCTGCCCGATGACCTGCCGGCGATGCGGGCCCACGGCGTGCCGGAACTGCGCGCCTATCTGCGTGGGGAGATCAGCTTGGCCGAGGCGCGGGAGCGCGCGGTGCGGCATACGATCCAGTACACGAAGAGGCAGGCCACCTGGTTCCGGCATCAGCCTTTGGCCGCCCCGCAGGCTACGCATAGGATCAATGCGCGTTTCGCTGGTCTGACGCAATTTTCGGAAAGTTTATGGGTCTCTGCCGCATCTTTTGTTCGTCGCCATGTTGACGGACCGGATGCGGCAGCGTAGGGACGCGGTCAGACCAGCGCCGAACGGAACCGCCATGTCTGCGACCCACCACGAAGCCTCCACCCAGCCGGATCTGCGTCCGGGCGCCGAGATCGTGCTGCGCGCCCTCAAAGACCAGGGGGTGGAGGTGATCTTCGGCTATCCCGGCGGGGCCGTCCTGCCGATCTATGATGCACTCTACCAGCAGAACGCCATCCGCCACATTCTGGTCCGGCACGAGCAGGCGGCCGTCCATGCTGCCGAGGGCTATGCGCGTTCGACCGGAAAGGTCGGCGTCGTGCTGGTCACCTCCGGCCCAGGGGCAACCAATGCCGTCACCGGGCTGGTCGATGCGCTGATGGACAGCATACCGATCGTCTGCCTCACCGGTCAGGTGCCGACGCATTTGATCGGCAACGATGCCTTTCAGGAGGCCGACACGACGGGCATCACCCGGCCGGCGACCAAGCACAACTACCTCGTCAAGCGCAGCGAAGACCTGGCGCGCGTGATTCATGAGGCCTTTTACGTCGCGCGCAGCGGCCGGCCGGGACCGGTGCTGATCGATTTGCCCAAGGATATCCTGATCAAGCCGGCGCCCTATATGGAGCCGCCTCCGCCGGAGGTGCCGCATCGGTCCTATCGGCCGCAGATCGTCCCGGACAGGGAGCAGATCCGACGCGCCGTGCAGCTCCTCAAAGCGGCGCGCAGGCCGATCGTCTATTCCGGCGGCGGCGTCATCAACTCCGGCCCGCAGGCCTCGGAGCTGCTCACCGAATTCGTCCGGCTGACCGGCTTTCCCTGCACCAATACGCTGATGGGGCTCGGCGCCTTTCCGGCGAGCGATCCGCAGTTCCTCGGCATGCTCGGGATGCACGGGACCTATGAAGCGAACATGGCGATGTGGCAGTGCGACGTCATGTTCAACATCGGCGCCCGCTTCGATGACCGCGTGACCGGCCGCCTGGACGCCTTCAGCCCCCACAGCCGCAAGATCCACGCGGATATCGACCCCTCCTCGATCAACAAGAACGTCAAGGTCGATGTCCCCATCGTGGGCGATGCCAAGCATGTGCTGGCGGCCATGATCGAAGCCTGGCGCGAGGATCCGACCCCGCCGCAGAAGGAGGCGCTCGTTTCCTGGTGGCGTCAGATCGATGAGTGGCGCAGCATCCGCTGCCTCGCCTACCGGCAGGAGGGGCCGATCATCAAGCCGCAGCATGCGGTCAAGCGGCTGTTCGAGATCACGCGGGAGACCGGGCGCGACGTGATCATCTCGACCGAGGTCGGCCAGCATCAGATGTGGGCGGCTCAATACTTCGGCTTCGAGAAGCCCAATCGCTGGCTGACCAGTGGCGGGCTCGGCACCATGGGCTATGGCTTGCCCGCGGCCATGGGGGCGCAGATCGCGCATCCCCACGCGCTGTGCATCGATGTGGCGGGTGAGGCGTCGATCCTGATGAACATCCAGGAGATGTCGACCCTCGCCCAGTATCGGCTGCCGGTGAAGGTGTTCATCCTCAACAACGAGTATATGGGGATGGTGCGGCAGTGGCAGGAACTGCTGCACGGTGGCCGCTATTCCGAGAGCTACTCCGCCGCCCTGCCCGATTTCGTCAAGCTCGCCGAAAGTTTCCACGCCAAGGGCCTGCGCGCCAGGACGGTCGATCAGCTCGACGACGTGATTCGCGAGATGATCGCCCACGACGGCCCTGTCATTGCCGATATTTGCGTGGCCAAGGAAGAGAACTGCTTCCCCATGATCCCGAGCGGGGCCGCCCATAACGAGATGATCCTGGGCCCGGATCAGGAGAAGAATGCGGCCGCGGTGACCGACGAAGGCAAGGTGCTGGTCTGAGCCGATGCAGCGCGTGGCGACGATTGCCGTCCTGGTGGACAACGAGGCGGGCGTGCTGGCCCGTGTCATCGGGCTGTTCTCGGGCCGGGGCTACAATATCGACAGCCTGACCGTGGCGCCGGTGGATGAGAGCGGAAAGCTCTCGCGCATCACCGTCGTCACCTCGGGTACCGACATGGTGATCGAACAGATCAAAGCCCAGCTTGATCGCCTGGTGCCGGTGCACAAGGTGAGCGACCTGACGCTGGAAGGCCCCCACGTGACGCGCGAGCTCGCGCTGATCAAGGTAATCGGCCGCGGGGAGAACCGGGTCGAGGCGCTGCGTCTGGCCGATGCTTTCCGCGCGCGCGTGGTGGATGCGACGACCGAGAGCTTCGTCTTCGAGATGACCGGCAACGCCGAGAAGATCGATGCCTTCTGCGCGCTGATGAAGCCGCTCGGTCTGACCGAGGTGTGCCGGACCGGGGCCGTTGCCATGGCCCGCGGAACGCGGCACATGTCCGCCTGATCACCAACCGCAACGACTGGGGGGCGCCGACATGCGCGTGTACTACGACCGTGACGCCGACGTGAACCTAATCAAGAGCAAAAGGGTCGCGGTCATCGGCTTCGGCAGCCAGGGCCATGCCCACGCCATGAACATGCGCGATTCCGGCGTCGAGCAGCTGGCGATCGGACTGCGCCCCGGCGCCTCGTGGAAGAAGGCGGAGGCGGCTGGTTTTCGCGTGATCACGCCGGCCGAGGCGGCAGCCTGGGCCGACGTGGTCATGGTGCTCACGCCGGATGAGCACCAGAGCGAGCTCTACCGCGAACATCTGCACGACAACCTGAAGCCCGGCGCGGCGATCGCTTTCGCGCATGGGCTCAACGTCCACTTCAACCTCATCGAGCCCCGGCCTGACATCGACGTCTTCATGATTGCGCCGAAGGGGCCCGGCCATACCGTGCGGGGCGAGTTTCAGCGGGGCGGCGGCGTCCCCTGCCTGGTGGCCGTGCACCAGAACCCCTCGGGCAATGCGCTCGAGATCGCCCTCTCCTACGCCTCGGCCATCGGCGGGGGGCGGGCCGGAATCATCGAGACGACCTTCCGCGAGGAATGCGAGACCGACCTCTTCGGTGAACAGGCGGTCCTGTGCGGCGGTCTCGTGGAACTCATCAAGGCCGGGTACGAAACCTTGGTGGAGGCAGGATACGCGCCCGAGATGGCGTATTTCGAATGCCTCCACGAGGTGAAACTGATCGTCGATCTGATCTACGAGGGTGGCATCGCCAACATGAACTATTCGGTCTCGAACACGGCCGAATATGGCGAATACGTCACCGGGCCACGTATCATCACGGCTGAGACAAAGGCCGAGATGAAGCGTGTGCTGGAGGACATCCAGACCGGTCGGTTCGTCCGCCAATGGATGCTCGAGAACAAGGTCAATCAGGCGAGCTTCAAGGCGATGCGCCGCCGCAATGCCGAACACCCGATCGAGGCGGTGGGCGAGAGGCTGCGCGCGATGATGCCCTGGATCAAGAAGAACGCCCTGGTCGACAAGACGCGGAACTGAGGCCCATGCCGGGGGCGGGCGGGCCTTGAGCCCGCCCCCTCCTAGCCTCCGGATCGGGCGATGAACCCTTGTACGAAGAGGCCGATCGCAAGATCGAGCAGGACAAAGAGGACGGCAGCCGGACCTGCAACGCCGAGGGCGGCGCGGGTGGTGAACCACTCGAGCCAGAGCGCATAGGCCACCGAGAGCAGGGAGAGGAGCTGCATCGCGGTGGTGCCGAGGGCCGATCCCATCAGCGAGGCCGCGCAGAGGCACAGATATTGCAGCACATTGGTCCAGTTCCACGCCGAGATGAAGCGCGGCCAGTCCGCCCTGCGCAGCGCCAGGGTGGCCATCTGATGGGAGGCCACAGCAAAGGCCAGCCAAGCGACCACAAAGCCCATGGCCTCCACGGCCCAATGGCCAGGGCTCGCTTCGCGGCCTGCGACACGGGTCAGCAGGAGGAAGAGCGGAAAGCAGAAGGCCATCGCCCAGAAGCTGCGCGCGGCCTCCCGCGCGCTCCCGTCAAACCAGCGCAGACCGGCTATTTGTCCGCGTGCGAGCAATGTCGCACCGGTCAGGCCGGCCGCGATGTCGCGGATGGTGTCGGGGGTGGTGGTCAGCTGTCGACCTCCTCGCGCGTCATGAGGGCATAGAGGGCCGCCTCGGGGTGCAGCGGCGCGCGACGATCCGCCCGGGCGGGAAGGTGCGCGCGGCAGTCCGGGCAAGCGGGCGACGGGACCAGGCGGCGATGCGCAACAGCGGGTCGCATGCGGTGCTCTATGCCCTGCCATTCGGCCCATCGCCACCGCAAGCTGGGCGCTGCGCTGGCCGGAAAGAAGGCCTGGTCCGGACAGGCCCAGCCCGAGCAAGCCCGCTGGGCAAGCGGACGGCTCAAGGCGCGACGTCGCATGGACCACGCCGCGGAGTGCTGCCTGGCCACCGCTGTTCGGCCGGCCTTCCCGGGCGAGACGCCGTCTGCCAACACATGCCGGCCGCGCGCCGAATGCGCTTTGGCCAAGCTGGGCGGAAGCCGCCGGCTGGCCGCTCGCGCTCCTGCCTCAGTCGCGCAGAAGGTCGTTGATGCTGGTCTTGGCGCGGGTTTGCGCATCCACGCGCTTCACGATCACAGCGCAGTACAGCGAGGGGCCCGGCGAGCCGTCGGGCAGAGGTCGGCCCGGCAGGCTGCCGGGAACCACCACGGAATAGGCCGGCACCCGCCCCATGAACACCTCCCCGGTCTGCCGGTCGATGATCTTCGTGGTGGCGGAGATGAACACCCCCATCGAGAGCACGCTGCCGCGCTCGACGATCACCCCCTCCACCACTTCGGAGCGGGCGCCGATGAAGCAATCATCTTCGATGATGACGGGATTGGCCTGCAGCGGCTCCAGCACGCCGCCAATACCCACGCCGCCCGAGAGATGGACGTTGCGCCCGATCTGCGCGCAGGAGCCAACGGTGGCCCAGGTGTCCACCATGGTGCCGCTGCCGACATAGGCCCCGACATTCACGAAGGAGGGCATCAGGACCACATTCGGTCCCACATAGGCGGAACGCCTCACGATGGCGCCGGGGACAGCCCGGAAGCCCGCCGCTTTCCACTGGCTCTCGCCCCAGCCCTGCCATTTGAGGGGGATCTTGTCGAAGGCGCCGGCAGCTATGTCCATCGGGACGCTGTCCGTCAGCCGGAAGGAGAGGAGGACGGCCTGCTTGAGCCACTGGTTGACCACCCAGCCCTCGGCCGTCTTTTCGGCCACGCGTGCCTCGCCGCGATCGAGCAGATCGAGCGCCGCCTCGATCGCATCCCGCGCCTCGCCGCGGGTGCTGCTGTTGATGCTATCGCGCCGTTCCCAGAGGGCCTCAATGGTGGACTGAAGGGTCATGATGCTCTCCCGCCCTCGTGATCGCGCCGGTCCGCGCCCTCGTCAATCCGGCGCGGCCCCTCAGCCTTGTTCGAGCTCGCTGTCCCAGTAGAGATAGTCCCGCCAGCTCTCGTGCAGGTAATTGGGCGGGAAGGCACGGCCGTTTTCCTGCAGTTCCCAGGTGGTGGGCACGCGGGGCGGCTGCCGCGGTTCCATCTGGCATTCCCGGGGAAGGCGGTTCCCCTTTTTCAGGTTGCAGGGCGCGCAAGCGGCGACCACGTTCGACCAGGTGGTGCGCCCACCTCGGCTGCGTGGGATGACGTGATCGAAGGTCAAGTCCTGCGCGGGGAAGCCGCGGCCGCAATACTGGCACTCGAACTTGTCGCGCAGGAAGACGTTGAAGCGGGTGAAGGCCGGCCTCCGCGCGGCCGGGATATATTCGCGCAGTGCGATCACCGAGGGCAGCCGGATCGCCTGTGAGGGGCTGCGCACCTCCGCCTCATATTCCGACAGGACGGAGACACGCTCAAGAACAACTGCTTTGATCGCGTCCTGCCAGGACCAGATGGAGAGAGGGAAATACGACAACGGGCGGAAATCGGCATTGAGGACAAGGGCGGGATAACCGCCCGGGCCCTGCACCGTACTGATCCCGCCGTCAGGCAATATGCAGCTCCCACCATATCGGCGGAGGAACCACCAGCCCTGGGCCCCGAACTACGTGGCAACCACCAGAACCGGTAGCACCGCCGCAAGTCTTTGCTAGGCTTGTCATGAAAAACCGGGTTTCGCAAGGCTGTCCCACTGGCAGCTCATGTTGTCATTCCATGACAATGGCGGGGGCTGCCGGCGCATGCTGTCCCGACAGCTTCTCCCAGAGCCGCCTCGCGATGCGGTGATAGATCTGCGCTTCCTCCGACTCCGGCCGGGCGGCGGCGATCGGCGTGCCCTGGTCCGACAATTCGCGGATGGCAAGGCGCAGCGGCAGGGCACCCAGGAACTCGGTCCCCAGCCGCCGGGCTTCGCGTTCGGCCCCGCCATGGCCGAACAGGTCTTCCCGATGCCCGCATTTGGGGCAGCAATAGAAGCTCATGTTCTCGATCAGGCCGAGCACCGGGACGTTCACCTTTTCGAACATGCGCACGCCGCGCCGGGCATCGATCAGGGCAACATCCTGGGGGGTTGAGACGATGACAGCGCCGGCAAGCGGCACCCGCTGGCTCATGGTCAATTGGGCATCACCGGTGCCGGGCGGCATGTCGACGATCAGCATATCGAGCGCCCCCCACTCGACCTGACCCATCATCTGCTCGAGGGCACCCATGACCATGGGGCCGCGCCAAACCATCGGGGTCTCCTGCTCGACCAGAAAGCCGATCGACATCGCCCGCAAACCCCAGCGCTGGATGGGATGGATGCGCTGCCCGACGACGCGGGGTCTCTCCTGCGTCCCCAGCATGTGTGGCAGGGAGGGGCCGTAGATGTCCGCATCCAGCAGCCCTACCGCATGCCCCTGCGCCGCCAGGGCAACGGCGAGATTGACCGCAGTGGTGGATTTACCCACGCCGCCTTTTCCCGAGGCGACGGCCACGATGTACCGCACCTGGGGCAGCAGCATCGGGCCCTGACCCGGCGGGGTCGCCCGCGCGCCGCGTGGCTGGGGGCGCTGCGGAGCGGCGCTGTGCGCCGTCAGCACGACGGTCGCGCTGACCACCCCCGGCAGTCGGCGCAGCCGGGCCTCGGCCTCGGCGCGCACGGGCTCCATCTCGCGCGCCAGCTCGCGCGGGACGGCCAGCGCGACCTGGACCATACCATCGCGACAATGGATCGCATCGACCAGTCCCGCCGAGACGAGATCCCGGCCGCTGCGGGGCTCCGTGAGCTCGCCGAGGGCCTTTCTCACCGCTTCGATCAGTGCATCACCCATTGCTTGAATCCCCGCCGTTCCGGATCATATCGAGAGAGCTGTGCCTCGTTCTGCAGCGGCTCACATCGATCCCACTGTGATATGGCCGGTATGGCCGGCGCCTGCATCCCCTGGTCAGGGGCGGGTGAGCGGGGCATATGACGGGAGGCCGGTTTCGCCGCTGGGGAGAGCCCGTGGGGAAGCTCGGTGCGGGGCGGAGTTCAGTGTGCTGGGCGGGAGAGCAAGACCGACATGTCCTGGAGCGGTGGTGGCAACAGCCCTTGGGGCAATCCAAGGCCGGGCGGCAATCCCGGCGGTCCCTGGGGCAGTCCGCCGCCCCGCCCGCCGGGCGGCGGGCTCGGCGGACCGGGCCGGGGCGCGCCCGATCTTGATGATCTGATCCGGCAGGCGCAGGAGGCTGTCCGCCGCTGGCTGCCCCGCGGCGGCGCCGGCGGAAGGGGCATCGCCCTGCTGGCGGTGATCCTGGTGGCCATCTGGGGCGCATCCGGTTTCTATCGGGTGCAGCCGGACGAGCTCGGTGTCGTCCTCCGCTTCGGGGCCTTTCATCGCACAAGCCCACCGGGCCTCAACTACGCCATTCCCTGGCCGATCGAGACGGTGACCACTCCGCGCGTTACCCGGATCAACCGCGTGGATATCGGCTTCCGCTCGGCGCCCGAGACGGTGCCCGGTGTGCGGCAGGGCGTTGCTCGGGATGTCCTGGCCGAATCGCTGATGCTCACCGGCGATGAGAACATCATCGACATCGATTTCGCCGTCTTCTGGCGGATCCGCGACGTCGGCGATTTCCTCTTCAACATTCGCAACCCCGAAGAGACCGTGAAATCGGCCGCCGAGTCCGTGATGCGCGAAGTGATCGGCCGCACGCCCATCCAGGCGGCGCTGACCGAAGCGCGGGCCCAGATCGAGCAGGAGGTGCGACGCGGCACCCAGGCGATCATCGACCAGTATCGGGCCGGCATTGAGATCACCCAGGTGCAGATGGCCAAGGTCGATCCCCCCGCGGCCGTCATCGATGCCTTCCGCGACGTGCAGCGCGCCAATGCTGACCGCGAGCGCATGCGCAATGAGGCGGAGGCTTTCCGCAACGACGTCATCCCCCGCGCGCGGGGCGAGGCCGACCGCATGGTGGCGGAGGCGCAAGGCTTCCGCGACAGTCAGGTGGCCCGTGCACGGGGCGAGGCAGGGCGTTTTGCCGCCGTGCTCGCGGCCTACACCCAGGCGCAGGATGTCACGATGCGGCGGATCTACCTCGAGACGATGGAGGAGATCCTGCGCCGCAGTCCGATCGTGCTGATCGATGACCGTCTGCAGGGCCTGATGCCCTTCCTGCAGCTCGATGGAACCCGTCCGCCCACTGCGAGCAGGCCGGTGGTGCCGCCGGCCCCTGCCGTCACCACGCAGCCGCCGCAAGCCATGAATCCGCAACCTGCGCGCCCGGGGGTGGTCCGATGAACAAGCTGATCGCGGCCGGTGTCGGCATCGTCCTCCTGGTCTTTATCGGCCTCTCCTCCCTCTTTACGGTGCATCAGACACAGCAGGTGCTGGTCACCCAGTTCGGCCAGCCGATCCGGGTGATCAAGACCCCAGGGCTGCACGTCAAAGTGCCCTTCATCCAGTCGGTGATCACCTTCGATGCCCGGTTGCTCGACTATGAAGGCCCCGGTGAGGAGCTCATCCTGGGCGATCAAAGGCGTGTCATCGTCGACAGCTTCACCCGCTATCGCATCGTTGATCCGCTGGTCTTCTACCAGACGGTGGGCCCCGCCGAGCAGGGCATCCGCGCGCGCCTGTCCTCGATCGTGACGTCTTCCCTCCGCCGCGTCTTGGCGAGCGAAAGCCTGCTGGCCATGCTCTCGGCCGACCGTTCGCGCATCATGGGAGAGATCCGGAGGCAGGTGAACGAGGAGGCGCAGCGCTTCGGCATCCAGGTGGTCGATGTCCGGATCCGCCGGGCCGATCTGCCGGATGAGAACACGCAAGCCATCCTGGCCCGCATGCAGTCGGAGCGCGAGCGTGTGGCGCGCGAGGCACGGGCAGAGGGTGCGGAAGTGGCGGCGCGCATCCGCGCCCAGGCCGAGCGTGACCGCACCGTGATCCTCGCCGAGGCGGAGGCCCAGGCGGCCATTCTGCGCGGCGCCGGCGAGCAGGAGGCGATCCGCATCTTCGCCGAAGCCTTCAGCCGCGATCCCGAGTTCTTCCAATTCTGGCGGACCATGCAGGCCTATCGCGAGGTCTTCGCCAACGGGGACTCCAGGCTGGTGCTGACGCCGGATAGCGACTTCTTCCGCTTCCTGCGGGAGATGCCCGAGATGCCGCGGCGCTGAGGGTGCTGGGGTGGGGCGGGATGGAGGCCAGCCGAGCCGCTGGCATCGCGCCGACGCGCTGGCCATCCGAGCTTCGGCGCCGCAGGGATAGTCGAGAGGTGCCCATGCGTTGGATCATCGCTCTCCTGGTGCTTGTGGGCCTGGTCGCTCCGGCTGCGGCGCAGCCGGCCGGGGCATCCTCTGCAGGCCAGACCGTGGCGGGAGAGCAGAATGTCCCCGCCGACCGGCCGGCCAGTTTCGCGCCGCTTGCCCGGCGGCTCCTGCCGGCGGTGGTCAACATCTCCTCCGTGATCGGGGCACCGGCCCGGCCTGGTCAGGCACCGCAACGGCAGGAGGCACCCGACACCCCCCAGGCGCCGCCCGGCAGCCCGTTCGAGGAGTTCTTCCGCGACTTCTTCAACCGCAATCGCCCGCCCGGCGGGCCGCAGGAAGGCCAGCCGCAGCCGCCGCCCCGTCGCGGGCAGTCCTTGGGCTCCGGCTTCATCATCGACCCCTCGGGCCTGATCGTCACCAACAATCACGTGATCGAGAACGCGACCGAGGTGAACGTCATCCTCCAGGACAACACCACGCTGCGCGCCGAGGTGGTGGGCACCGATCCGCGGACTGACCTGGCCGTTCTGCGCGTGCGTCCCGCGGCGCCCTTGCCCTTTGTGCAGTGGGGGGACAGCGATGCGGCCGAGGTCGGCGACTGGGTGCTGGCGATCGGCAATCCCTTCGGGCTCGGCGGGACAGTGACGGCCGGGATCATCTCCGCCCGCGGACGCGATATCCGCCAGGGCCCCTTCGATGACTTCATCCAGACGGATGCGGCCATTAACCGCGGGAATTCAGGTGGCCCCCTGTTCAACATGCGGGGGGAGGTGATCGGGGTCAACACAGCGATCTATTCCCCGACTGGGGGCTCCATCGGCATCGGCTTTGCCATCCCCTCCAATCTGGCGCGCGGGATCACACGCCAGTTGGCTGAAACGGGCCGCGTCCGGCGGGGCTGGCTCGGGGTGAACATCCAGCAAGTGACCGACGAGATCGCCGAGAGCCTCAACCTGCGGAACGGTGCGCGCGGCGCCCTGGTGGCGCGGGTGCAGGAAGGCGGGCCCGCTGCCGCTGCGGGCATCCGCAGCGGTGATGTGGTGCTGCGCTTCAACAACCAGGAGGTGCGGGAGATGCGCAACCTGCCCCGCCTCGTGGCC
>JANWYF010000163.1 GCA_025057055.1 Rhodovarius sp.
TCCTCAAGCCCTGGCGGGCTGAACCACCAGAACCAGCGATAGGGCACATCCCCGGCGTTGATGAAGCCGTGCCGGATCCCCGGCGGGATGTGGAGGAAGCTCCCCGGCCGCGTGAGACAGACCCGATCGCCGATCTTGGCCAGCCCCTCCCCCTCCAGCACGTGGAAGAACTCGTCATGGCGCGGATGGCAGTGCTCGCGCACCTTGCCGAGCGGCGGCAGTTCCTGCAGGCCGCAGGAGAGCCCGGCGGTGCGGGCATAGATGCGCACCCAGCCATTGGCCGGCTGCGGCTGCCAATGCTCCTCTGCCTCCTCTGGGTGGACGATCATCTGCCCTGCCCCTGTTGCTCCTGGGCGATGTGTCCTCGCCCGCCTGGCCCGGCCGGATCTGCGCTGCGCGCTTCGGCGCGCCCTCCGGCTGCGGGGATCAGAGCATGGAGCCGCCCCGCGGGCCATGCCCGCCGGTGCCGAAGGGGGCCAGGGTGGTCGCATGGCCGAGCTTGCGGCCCGGTCGGGCCTCGGCCTTGCCGTACCAGTGCGGCACGCAGCGCGGCTTGGCGAGCAGCTCCTCCCAGCGCGCGGCGCCCTCGGGCCCGATCAGGTTTTCCATCACCGCATCGGCATGGCGGGTCGGATCGGCCAGGGGCAGGCCGCAGATCGCCCGCACATGCTGTTCGAACTGGCTGGCGGCGCAGGCATCCATGGTCCAGTGCCCGGAATTGTGGGGGCGCGGGGCGATCTCATTGGCCAGCACCGCACCGTCGGGCATGACGAACATCTCGAGCGCCATGATGCCGACATAATCCAGGCCCTCCGCCACCCGCCGGGCGGCGGCCAGGGCGCGCGCCGCCACCTCGGGCGCGATCGGGGCGGGCACCCGGCTCTCGCGCAGGATCCCCTCTCGGTGGAGATTGTGCGTCACATCGAAGGCGGCGATCCGCCCCGCCACGTCGCGAGCGAGCACCACCGACACCTCGCAGGTGAAATCGAGGACGGCTTCGGCGATGAGCGCCTTGCCGGCCAGGGCCTCGGCGGCGCGGGCGGCGGCGGTGGCATCCGCCACCCGCATCTGTCCCTTCCCGTCATAGCCGGACCGGCAGGTCTTGACGATCGCGCGGCCGCCGGCCTGGCGGCGGAAGGCCTCGATCTCCTCCGCGGTCGCCACCGGCGCCCAGGGGGCGGTCGGCACGCCGATCGCCTGCAGGAAGCGTTTCTCCTCGGCCCGGTCGCCGCAGAGGCGCACCACGGCGGCCGAGGGGCGGCAATGCGGCTGCGCCTCCAGCAGCGCAAGCAGCGGCAGCGGCAGGTTCTCGGTCTCGAAGGTGATGACGTCGACCGCCGCGGCGAAAGCGGCAATCGCTGCCGCATCCTCGGCCGAGGAGAGACGGGTGTGGCGCCAGGCCACATCCATCGCCGGATCATCCGGATTGTCGGAGAGGATGTGGGTGCGATAGCCGAGCCGGGCGGCCGCCATGCTGGTCATGCGGCCGAGCTGGCCACCGCCCACCATGCCGATCACCGCCCCGCGCGGCAGCGGGCTGCTAGCGCGGGTCATCGCCCACCGCATCGGTCTGCGCCTGCCGGAAGCTCTTGAGCTGTGTGGCCAGCGCCGGATCGGACAGGGCAAGGATGGAGACGGCCAGCAGCGCGGCATTGACGGCGCCCGCCTCGCCAATCGCGAGGGTGCCCACCGGCACGCCGCGCGGCATCTGCACGATCGAGAGCAGGGCATCGAGCCCGTGGAGGCTGCTCACATTCATCGGCACGCCGAGCACGGGCAGATGGGTCAGGCTGGCGATCATGCCGGGCAGATGCGCTGCACCGCCCGCGCCGGCGATGATCACCTTAATTCCCGCCGCCTCTGCACCGCGGGCAAACTCGACCAGGCGCAGCGGCGTGCGATGGGCCGAGACGATGCGCACGAGCGGCCGGATGCCGAAGCCCTCCAGCACCTCGACGGCGCGCGACATGGTCGGCCAGTCGGAACGGCTGCCCATCACCACCGCCACCGGCGGCGGGGAGGCAGGAGCGGGCGCGGGCGTGCTCATGGCCGGTCCGGCCGCGGCCCGAACAAGCCGAGGTCGAGCGCGGTCCGATACAGCCGGGGCACGAAATCGGGGGCGCGCATCGCCTCCCGCAGCAGGGCAACATCCTCGGGCGTGGGCGGGCTCAATGGCGGCAGCATGGCAGGCGGCGGTGCCTCAGGCGCGGGGAAACCCAGCATGGCCTGCAGCAGCTCATCCGTCAGCGGGCAGGTGGTGCCGCAGGTCATGTAAATGCCATCGATCGCCATCAGACGTCCGCCGAAGCCCACGCCGCGCAGATCCTCCCGCTCCAGGAAGCGATCCCAGAGGATAAAGCGCGCATTCGAGAGGATGTCCTGCGCGATCACGCCGCCCTCGGGGGCAGCATCCTCGATCCGGAACAGGGTGAAGACGGCGGCCGGCAGGGCGGCCAGCACCGCCTCGGCAGCCGAGCCCGGCTCCCCGGACAGGCCGCGGAGCGTCCTCTCCAGCGCGGGGGTGTGGCCGCCCACCGGGGCGAAGACCGCAAGATCATAGAGCAGACCGAGCTGGCCCTCGTTGCGCACGACCGGCGCCTTGCCGTTCCACAGCCGCAGCGCACGCGCTTGGCTTGCCATATTGGCGGCGGGAATGCGGCGGGTCGCATCGGAGAGCAGCGCCTGCCTGGCCTGCGCCAGCGCAAGGTAGCGCGGATGGCCATCCAGCAGGCTCACGTGAGCCCCTCCGGCAGCGGCACGGAGAGCTTCTGCGCCGTGGCGCGCAGGCTGGCCCAGGTCTCGGCCGGCAGCGGGATGCCGCGGGCCAGCCGTTCGGCGCGGCGGGCGCGTTCGGGTTCGCCCGGGATGAGCACGGGGGCCGAGGGGTCGGCAGGGCGGCAGGCCTTCACCCAGGCGATGTAGCGCCGGGCGGCGTCGGCGAAGCCGGCCGCATCGCCGAACCGGTCGGGGGCCAGGAAGATCGAGAGCATGCCGTTGACCACCCGCCCCCGCTTCTCGATCGGGCCTGAGGTTGGGCTGCCGGTCAGCGCGCCGGCCAGCATCTCGCACATGAAGGCAAGGCCCGAGCCCTTGTGCTCGCCGAAGGCGCGCAGCGCCCCGAGGCCGAGGGCCGGGTTGCGCGGCCCCTCGGGCGCATACTCCCCATAGAGGCTGCGCGGATCGGAGGAGAGCCGCCCGTCCGGATCGATCAGCGCCCCCTCGGGCAGCGGCTTGCCGCCGCGCGAGGCGACCAGCACCTTGCCTTCCGCCACCAGGGCGGTGGCGAAATCGAGAATCACCGGACCTTCCGGCAGCGGCAGGCCGATGGCGATCGGCGCGGTGGAGAAGCGCCTCTCCACCCCGCCGAAGGGAGCAACCAGCACCGAACCGCCGACATTGACGAAGTGGATCGAGACGAGCCCGGCCTCGGCCGCCATCTCCGCGTAGTCTCCGACCCGGCCGATATGGCCGGCATTGCGCAGGCCCATGACGCAGGTGCCAAGCTGCACCGCCCGCGAAATGGCGAGGCGGACCGCCTGTTCGGCCACCACCTGGCCCAGGCCGTAATGCCCCTCCATCAGCAGGAAGGCCCCGCCGTCGGTGACCACGCTCGCCTGCTGTCCCTTGAGCAGATAGCCCTGCTCCATCCACTCGATGTAGCGCGGCACCCGCACCACGCCGTGGCTGTCATGCCCGGCGAGATTGGCCCCAACGAGGTGGGAGGCGACGCGCGCCGCTTCCGCCTCGGTGCAGCCGGCAGCCAGGAAGATGCGACGGACCAGATCCTCAAGGACCGGGGCGGGGATCAACAGGTCGGTGGCGGCCATGCCGCCCTCTCTGCCGCTGCGGCGCCGCCGCGTCCAGAGCCGCCGCCCGCCTTGGCGCCGGGCCGCGGCGGGAGTAGCGTCCGCCCTCCCGCAGCCGCCCGGAGAGGCCCATGCATCTGACCGCCGCACGGCTGGACCGCATCGCGCCCAGCCAGACCATCACCATGACCGCCAAGGCCCGGGAACTGAAGCGTGCCGGGCGCGATGTGATCGGACTTTCCTCGGGCGAGCCGGATTTCGACACCCCGCGCCACATCAAGGATGCCGCGATCCGCGCCATCGAGGCAGGCGAGACGAAATACACCGATGTCGCGGGCACGCCGGCGCTGCGCGCGGCCGTGGCCGAGAAGTTCCGCCGCGACAGCGGGATCGACTACAAGCCCGAGGAGATCATCGTCAGCACCGGCGGCAAACAGGTCATTTTCAATGCTCTGCTTGCCACCATCGACCGGGGGGATGAGGCGATCATCCCGGCACCCTGCTGGGTCTCCTACCCCGACATCGTCGCGCTGGCCGACGGCACGCCGGTGATCGTGCCCTGCGGACCCAACCAGAACTTCAAGCTGACCGCCGAACAGCTCGAGGCGGCGATCACCCCCCGCACCAAGTGGTTCATCCTCAACAACCCCTGCAACCCGACCGGGGCGGCCTATTCGGCCGAGGAGCTCAAGCCGCTGACCGAGGTGCTGCTGCGCCACCCCGGGGTGTGGATCTTCACCGACGACATCTATGACAAGCTCGCCTATGGCGGCTTCGCCCCGGCCACCATCGTCCAGGTCGAGCCGCGGCTGAAAAGCCGCACCGTCACCATGAACGGCTGTTCCAAGGCCTATGCCATGACCGGCTGGCGAATCGGCTTCGCCGGCGCGCCGGTCGAGATGATCAGGGCCATGGACAAGCTGCAGGGACAGTCGACCAGCAACCCGAGCAGCATCAGCCAGGCGGCCGCCCTGGCCGCGCTGACCGGCCCGCAGGAGAGCATCCGGGCCATGGTCGAGGTCTATCAGCGCCGCCGCGACATGGTGGTGGAGGCGCTGAACGCCTGCCCAGGCCTTCACTGCCATAAGCCGGAGGGCGCCTTCTACGTCTTCCCCTCGATGCAGGGCTGCATCGGCAAGACCACGGCCGGCGGGCGGCGCATCGAGACCGACAAGGATTTCGTCGAGGCCCTGCTGGAAGAGGAGGCGGTGGCCACCGTCCACGGCGCGGCCTTCATGTTCGAGGGGCATTTCCGCATCAGCTACGCAACCGGCGATGCCGCACTGGCCGAGGCCTGCCGGCGCATCCGCCGCTTCTGCGAGGGCATGCGCTGACCCTCGCGCCGCGGCAGGGCGGGGGCGGCTGTGCCCCCGCTCAGCCGGGCAGGGCCTTGAGCTCGGTCTCGATGAAGGAGAGCGGGGCCGGACCGGCGTTGATCACATTGTGCTCCACCCCGGCCGGGCGGGAATAGGCGATACCGGCGCGCAGCACCGCCTCGGTCGTGCTGCCATCCGGCAGTTCGATCCGCAGCAGCCCGTCGGTCAGCGGCACCACCACGTAATACCAGCCGTGGCGATGAAAGCCGGTCTCCGCCCCCGGGGCGAAATCCCAGCGGGTGATGCGCACATGCGCATCCTCGAGCTGGATCGTGGCCACCGCGGGCGCGCGGCAGCGCAGCCCGCCGGTGCGGCTGCCGTCCGGTCCGCTCATTCCGCGGCCATGCGCGCCGGCATGCCCGGCAGAGGTATCGCCCCGGTGGCGACCCAGGCCTGCCAGGCCGCTTCCGCCGCGGCAGGGGAGAGCGGCAGATGCGGCGGGCGGGTGTGGCGCCAGCCGGCATCGCCGGTGCTGCGCGCGATCACCTCGCGCAGACAGGGGATGAGCGGCGCGCTGGTCGCCGCCTTGCGGGTGGCAGTCAGCATGGCCTGGGCGGCATCCGCCTCGGGCCCCGTGCGCTTGGCGTAGACGATCGCGCCCCAATGGCAGTTGGCATTCGCCGCCGCGGTGATGCAGCCCGCCCCGCCATCGGCCAGGATACGCTGCACAAACTCATCCGACCCCGAATAGACCTCGAAGCCATCCCCGGCGAAGGCGTCGATCATCGCCTTCATGTTGGCATAGTCGCCGCTGCTGTCCTTGATGCCGCGGAAGGTGCCGGGGAAGGCCTCGCGCAGCCGCCCGATCAGGGAGAGGCTGAAGGGCACCGCCGATTGCTGCGGGAAGTGATAGAGGTAGATGGCAATCCCCCCGCCCACCCGCTTCACCAGCTCCGAGAAATAGGCGAACAGCCCGTCATCCGAGGGCGACTTGTAGTAGAAGGGCGGCAGCACCAGGACACCGGGGCAGCCCTGGTCGCGGGCATGGATGGTCAGCTCCACGGTATCCGTCAGGCTGGCGCAGCCGGTGCCGGGCATCATGCGCTCGGGCGGAATGCCGCGGGCGATCAGCCCCTCGAGGATTGCCTTGCGCTCATGCAGGCCGAAGCTGTTCGCCTCCCCGGTGGTGCCGAGCACGCCCAGGCCGTTGCAGCCGTTGGCGAGCAGCCAATGGGCATGGCGGGCCATCGCATCGAGGTTGGGCGAGAGATCGGCATGCATCGCGGTCAGCACCGCAGCATTGATCCCGCCATAGAGGGCGTTCTTCATCGGCTGATCCTTCTTCTTCGCGGCAATGGGCGGGCGGCGCGGGGCACCTGACCCGGCCAGTCCGCAATATGGTCCTCGAGCGCCCCGGCATCGCGTTCGGCCACGGTGCGGCCGATCACGCTGACCCCGGCCTCGCGCACCGTCTCGGCCCGGCCGGAGCGGAGCGGATGCCACCAGGGCAGATCCCGCCCCTCGGCCAGCAGGCGATAGGCGCAGGTCGGCGGCAGCCAATCGGCCTCGCGCACCAGGGCCGGGGTCAGGCGCAGGCAGTCGGGCACGCGCTGGTGGCGGTGGGCATAGTCGCGGCAGCGCGCGCGGGCCCGATCGAGCAGCCGACAGGCGACCTCGGTGAAGAAGAGTTCGCCCGTCTCCTCATGGCGCAGCTTATGCAGGCAGCAGCGCCCGCAGCCGTCGCAGAGGCTCTCCCACTCCGCCTCGCTCATCGCCTCGAGCGGCTTGCTGCGCCAGAAGGGTTCCACAAGCCACAGCCTTAGCCTTTCCGCCCCGGCGTCGCAATTTCATGCCTTGCCGCGGCCGGAGCCTCGGTTATCTCTGCGGGCGCAGGCTTTCTCGGGGGGAGCATGGATAAACTCAAGCAGTGGTTGGCGGCCAACCCGCTCGGCGGGACGGTCGTGGTGGCCTTCGTGACGGCGCTGCTGACCAGCCTAGTCTTCGAGGGGCTGCGCGGGCCGGGGCCGCAGGGGCCCGCTGGCCCGCCCGGCCCGGTGGGCGAGCGTGGCCCGGCCGGCCCGCAGGGCCCGATGGGGCCGCAGGGGCCGGCGGGGGCTCAGGGCCCCATCGGCCCGCAGGGCCCGCAGGGTGAGGCAGGGCCGCCCGGACCTCCCGGGCCGATGGGCCCGCCCGGCCCGCCCGGTCCCCAGGGCGAACGCGGCCCCGCGGGCCCACCCGGCCCGCAAGGCCCTGCTGGGCCGCCCGGTCCCCAGGGCGAACGCGGCCCCGCCGGCCCGCC
>JANWYF010000009.1 GCA_025057055.1 Rhodovarius sp.
TGGCGGCACCGCGGCCGGCGCCGCCGCGGCATCGCCCCCTGGCGGCTGGCCCTGGCGTGCGGCCAAGGCGGAGGAGGGAGTCACGCCCGGCCAGCCTAGGCTTGTCTGACAAGGCCGGGCAATGGCCTGATCGTGCGCCACGGTGCGCATCGCCATGGGGGTGGGGATGGGCGCGGGCGCGACGAGAGCTTGGGGCGCGGCAGGGGGGGCGGCCCCAACCGGGCGGGCTGGCCCCCTCGGGGGGTGCGCCCGGCAGGATTCGAACCTGCAACCAAGCGGTTATGAGCCGCCCGCTCTGACCGTTGAGCTACGGGCGCGCCCCCTCTTCCTTCGCGCAACCCGCCCCGCCGTGCAAGCATGGCCGCCGGCAAGATCGAGGCTGGACAAAGCCCGCGCGCGGGTGCAAAGGGCGGGCTGAAGCTGGAAGTACCGCTCAATTCCGCGGGCAGCGCGGCGGGACCGCGCCGGCCCGCATTTCGTCATGGAGGCCCCGGTGGCAACGCGCACCCCGCTCGAGCGTATCCGCAACATCGGCATCACCGCGCATATCGACGCGGGGAAGACGACGACGACCGAGCGCATCCTCTTCTACACCGGCAAGAGCCACAAGATCGGCGAGGTGCATGAGGGCAACACCACGACCGATTACATGGCGCAGGAGCGCGAGCGGGGCATCACCATCACCTCCGCCGCTGTGACCTGCGAGTGGAAGGATCACCGGATCAACATCATCGACACCCCGGGCCACATCGACTTCAACATCGAGGTCAACCGCAGCCTGCGCGTCCTCGACGGGGCCATCTTCATCATCGAAGGGGTGGCCGGCGTGCAGCCGCAGAGCGAGACCAACTGGCGCCTGGCCGATCGTTACAACGTCCCGCGCATCATCTTCATCAACAAGCTCGACCGGACCGGGGCGGACTTTTACCGCGCCGCCGATACCTTGAGCGAGAAGCTCGGTATCAAATGGGTGGCGCTGCAGCTGCCGATCGGCATCGAGGACCAGTTCGTCGGCGTGGTCGACCTGGTGCAAATGAAGGCCATCGTCTGGAAGGGGGATGAGCTCGGCGCACGCTACGACGTGACCGAGATCCCGGCCGACATGGTCGAGAAGGCCAAGGAGTGGCGGGAGAAGCTGCTCGATACCGTGGTCGCCGCCGATGACGAGGCGATGGAGACATACCTCGAGCAGGGCGATGTGCCCGAGGCGCTGCTCAAGCGCGCCATCAAGAAGGGCACGATCAGCGGGGAGTTCCGTCCCGTCCTCTGCGGTTCGGCCTTCAAGAACAAGGGCGTGCAGCCGCTGCTTGATGCGGTGATCGACTATCTGCCCTCTCCGGTCGACATCGAGGGCATCAAGGTCGCCCCGGAGGAGGGGCAGGACGAGAATGCCCCGCGCCGGGTGATCCCGGCGAGCGAGACCGGGCCCTTCTGCGGCCTGGCCTTCAAGATCATCAATGACAAGTACGGCAACCTGACCTTCGTGCGCGTCTACCGCGGCGTGCTGCGTTCGGGCGATCAGGTGCTCAACACCACCAAGGGCCACAAGGAGCGCATCGGGCGCATCTTCCAGATGCACGCCGACAAGCGCGAGGAGATCAAGGAGGTCTACGCCGGCGACATCGCGGCCTTCGTCGGCCTCAAGGACACCGGCACCGGCGATACGCTCGCCGCGCCGGAGGATCCGGTGGTGCTCGAGCGCATGGCCTTCCCGGTGCCGGTGATCGACATCTCGGTCGAGCCCAAGACCAAGGACGCGATCGAGAAGATGACCATCGGCCTGCAGAAGCTCGCCGCGGAGGATCCGAGCCTCAGGCTGCGCACCGATCCGGAGACGGGGCAGACCATCCTCTCCGGCATGGGTGAGCTGCACCTCGAGATCGTCATCGATCGGCTGAAGCGCGAATACGGGGTCGAGGCCAATGTCGGCGCGCCGCAGGTCGCCTACCGCGAGACGATCACCCGCGCCCACACCGAGGTCTACACCCACAAGAAGCAGACCGGCGGCGCAGGCCAGTTCGCCGAGGTGAAGATCGCCTTCGAGCCCCTGGAGCGCAACGGCGGCATCGTGTTCGAGAACCAGGTGGTCGGCGGCGCCGGCCAGTTCGCCGAGGTCAAGATCATCTTCGAGCCGCTTGAGCGGAACTCGGGCATCGAGTTCGTCAACGCCGTGGTCGGGGGCGCCGTGCCCAAGGAGTATATCCCGGCGGTGGAGAAGGGCATCCGCCTGCAGGCCGAGACCGGCGTGCTCGCCGGCTTCCCGACCGTGGATTTCCGCGCCACCCTGGTGGATGGCAAGTTCCACGACGTCGACTCGAGCGCGCTCGCCTTCGAGATCGCGGCCAAGGCCTGCTTCCGCGAGGGGATGAAGAAGGCCGGCCCGGTCATCCTGGAGCCGATCATGGATGTGGAGGTGACCACGCCCGCCGACCATGTCGGCGATGTGGTGGGCGATCTCAACCGGCGCCGCGGCATCATCCAGAGCCAGGATATGGCCGGCACCAGCGTGATCGTGCGCGCCCATGTCCCGCTCAAGGAGATGTTCGGCTACATCTCCAACCTGCGCGGCATGACCAAGGGGCGGGCCTCCTTCTCCATGCAGTTCCACCACTACGACCCGGTGCCGCGCAACGTCGCCGACGAGATCATGGCGAAATCCGCCTGATCTGAGCCGGCTGCGGCCAGGGGCCATGCGGGGGCGGTCCGGAGAGCTGGGCCGCCCTCTTTGCATCAGCCGCCGCGCGCTGGCCTTCCCTCAAGCGCCGAGGGCGCGCTCGACCGCCAAGGCCACCGCGAGTGCCGCCCGGCCCGCCCGCCCGTCGGCCTCGGGCGGCACGCCCTCGCGGATCGCCCGGAGAAAGGCCGCCTGTTCGGCCTCCAGGCTGTCGTGATCGGCCCAGGAGAGGGCGTCGCGGCCGAAGCCGGGCAGATGCGGATCGGGCTCGGCCCCGCCCGGGCGCAGGGCGGAGAGGCTGCGGGCCAGGAAATCCACCCGCAGCTCCCCGCCATCGCCCAGCATCCGCAGCCGCCGCTCCATCGCCACCGCCACCCGGCTGGCCGTGATCTCGGCCCGCAGCCCGCTCGGGAAGCGCAGTTCAGCCACCGCATAATCGGGCAGCGCAGAGGCGATGCGCCCGCCCACCGCCGCAATGGCCGCCGGCTCCTCTCCCGCCAGGCTCAGCACCAGGTCGATGTCGTGGATCATGAGGTCGAGCACCACGGACACATCGAGGCCGCGCGGGCGGAAGGGGGCGATGCGAGTGGCCTGGATCACGCGCGGCGCGAAGCCGGCGGCCGCCTGGCGCAGCGTGGCCACCGCCGCCGAGTAGCGCTCGATATGACCGACCTGCAGGACGAGGCCGCGCGCCGCGGCGGTCTCGATCAGCCGGTCGGCCTCCTCAAGCGTCGCGGCGATCGGCTTCTCGATGAAGAGGTGCCGGCCGGCCTCGAGCACAGCAAGCCCCAGGCTGCCGTGATGGGCGGTCGGGGCGGCCACGACCAGGGCGTCGGAGGCCGCAATCAGCCCATCCAGCGGCAGGGCGGGGCAGCCGGCCTCCGCCGCGACGGCCGCCGCCCGCGCGGGCGAGGCGTCGCAGAGCCCCGCGAGCACCCCGGCCTTGGCCAGCTTGAGCGCATGGAACCGCCCGAAATGCCCGGCTCCGATCACGCCCACCCGCAAGGCTTGCATCCCCCTCTCCCTGGCAGCATGTTCCGCGCGCATCGCGACCCGCATCGCGCCCCCCTTCAGGGGCGTCAAGCCGCACAGGACTGAACCGCTGCCCATGATGTATTTCGCCCGTTGGAAGCAGGCTGCCATCCTGGCCCTGTGCCTGTTCGGCGTGCTGGTTGCGCTTCCCAACCTGCTGCCGCGCAGCGCCTTTCCCGACTGGTTCACCCCGCGCACCGTCAAGCTCGGGCTGGATCTGCGCGGCGGGTCCTACCTGCTGCTCGAGGTCGACACCTCCGCCCTGCTGCGGGAGCGGCTGGAAGCCCTGGTCGACGGCGCGCGCCGCGGGCTGAGCGGTGCCAACCCGCCGATCCGCTACACCGGCCTGCGGGCCGAGCCGGAGCTGCGCCGCATCTCGGTGCGCATCACCGACCCCGCCCAGCGCGAGGCGGCGGCCCGGATCCTGCGCGAACTGGCGCAAGAGGTGAGCCTGGGCGCCGGTCAGCGCGCGCCGGATATCGAGGTCGCCCTCCAGCCCGATGGGCTGCTGACCGCGACCGTGACGGAGCCCGGCCTGCGCGCCAAGGCCTCGGCGGCGGTGGAGCAGTCGCTCGAGATCGTGCGCCGGCGCATCGACGAGACCGGCGTGGTCGAGGCGCTGATCGCTCGCCAGGGCCAGAACCGCATCCTCGTCCAGCTGCCCGGCGTCGATGATCCCGACCGGATCAAGCAGCTGCTCGGCCGCACGGCGCGCATGACCTTCCACCTGCTGGACGAGACGGCGAACCTCCAGGCCGCCACCCCCCCGCCGGGCGTGATGTTCCTCGAGGGGGATCGCGACGGGCAGCGCTATGCGGTGCGCCGGCGGGTGGAGGTGGATGGCGCCAACCTGGCCGATGCCAGGGCCGGGCAGGACAGCCGCACCGGGGAGTGGGTGGTCAACTTCACCTTCGATTCGATCGGCACCCGCCGCTTTGCCGAGGTGACGCGCAACAATGTCGGGCGGCCCTTCGCCATCGTCCTGGACGATAAGGTGATCACCGCCCCGGTGATCCGCGAACCGATCCTGGGCGGGCGGGGGCAGATCTCGGGCGGCTTTACGGCCCGCAGCGCGCATGACCTGGCGGTGCTGCTGCGCGCCGGTGCGCTGCCCGCGCCGCTGACCGTGATCGAGGAGCGCACGGTGGGCCCCGAACTCGGCGCGGATGCGATCCGTGCAGGCATCATCAGCCTCGCGGTCGGCACCGTGTTGGTCTTCCTCTACATGGGGCTGGCCTATGGGCTGTTCGGCTGGTTCGCCAACATCGCACTCGCGCTCAACATCGTCTTCATCATCTCCTTCCTCTCGCTGCTGGAGGCGACGCTGACGCTGCCCGGCATTGCGGGCATCGTCCTCACCCTCGGCACGGCGCTCGATGCGAACATCCTGATCAACGAGCGCATCCGCGAGGAGGTGAAGAACGGCCGCAGCCCGATCAATGCGCTGGAGGCCGGCTACACCCGCGCCTCCGGCACCATCCTCGATGCCAATCTGACCAATCTGATCGCGATGGGCTTCCTCTATGGCTTCGGGTCGGGGCCGGTGAAGGGCTTCGCGGTGACGGTGGCGATCGGCACGGTCATCCAGATGTGGACCGCCACCGTGCTGACCCGCCTGATGATCGTCTGGTGGTATCGCTGGAAGCGGCCGAAGGAGCTGCCGGTGGTCGAGAGGCCGGGCTTGCGCCTGGGCGAGAGGCTGGCGCGGCCCCTCTTTCGCCTGGTGCCGGATGATACCGCCGTGCCCTTCATGCGGGCCGCCCGCGCGGGGCTGGTCGCCTCGGCCATCATCTCCTGCGCCTCGGTGATCGGGGCCTTCTATCCGGGGCTCGAGAAGGGGATCGACTTCCGCGGCGGCATCGTGATGGAGGCGCGCACCCAGGGCCCGGCCGATCTGGCCGCGCTGCGGGGGGCGGCGAGCGCGCTCAACCTGGGCGATGTCGGCATCCAGCAGTTCGGCGATGCCAATACCGTGCTGCTGCGCCTGCCGGTGCCGCAGGAGGATGCAGCGGTGCAGCAGGCGGTCAACCGCGTGCGCGCGGCGCTCGAGCAGGCCTCGCCCGGCATTCGCATCCTGCGCGTCGAGGCAGTGGGCAACCGGATTTCGGACGAACTCTTCCGCGCCGGCCTGATCGCCCTCGGCCTCTCGCTGCTCGCGATGCTGGCCTATATCTGGATCCGCTTCGAATGGCAGTTCGGCATCGCGGCCATCACCACGCTGGTGCTCGATACCACGAAGACCATCGGCTTCATGGTGCTCTTCCAGATCGAGTTCAACCTGACCACGATCGCTGCGATCCTCACGATCGTCGGCTTTTCGGTCAACGACAAGGTGGTGGTGTTCGACCGGATGCGAGAGAATCTGCGCAAATACAAGCAGATGCCGCTGGATCGGCTGACCGATCTCTCGATCAACGAGACGCTGAACCGCTCGCTTGGCACCTCGATGACGCTGCTGCTCTCCGCCCTGCCGCTTGCCCTCTTCGGGGGGGATGCGCTGTCGGGCTTTGCCTGGGTGATGCTGTTCGGGATCGTGGTCTCCGCCTCTTCCTCCGTCTTCATCGCGGCGCCGATCGTGCTCTACACCGGCCGCAGCCGGCTGCGCCCGGCGGAGGGGGCGAAGCCCGCCGCCGGCGCACCGGCCGGATGAGGGGCGCTACGCCTCCTCCCAGGGCAGCCACTGCACATCCGCAATCCGCCGCGCGCCGGAGACGAGCATGACCAGCCGGTCGAAGCCGAGCGCGATGCCGGCGCTCGCCGGCATTCCGTGCGCGAGGGCGGCCAGGAAATCCTCATCCACCGGCCAAGGGTCGCCGTAGAGGCGGTCGCGCTCGGCCATGTCGGCCTCCAGCCGGGCGCGCTGTTCGACGGGATCCGTGAGCTCCTCGAAGGCGTTGGCCAGTTCCATGCCGCCCACGAAGAGTTCGAAGCGCAGCGCGGCGCGCGGATCGGCCGGATCGCGCCGGGCCAGCGCCGCCTGGGGCGCGGGCCAATGGGTGAGGAAGAGGGGTTCGGGGCCAAGCGCAGGCTCCACCCGCTCGAGCAGCAGGCGGAAGAAGGCATCTTCCCACCCCTCGCCCGGCCGGGCGCCGAGGGCGGTCGGATCGCCGCTGCCGTCGGGGCGGATGCTGGCCAGCAGGTCGAGCCCGGCATGGCGGGCGAAGGCCTCCTGCATGGTCAGGCGGCGGAAAGGGGCGGGCGGGCAGCCGGGCCAGACCGCGCGCAGATAGGCCTCGGTCTCCGCCATCAATCCCTCGAGGTCGAGGCCGGGCCGGTACCATTCCAGCATGGTGAACTCGGGCGCATGCAGCGGCCCGCTCTCTCCGTTGCGCCAGACGCGGGCGAGTTCGAAGACCGGCCCCACCCCGCCGGCCAGCAGACGCTTGATCGCCAGTTCAGGGCTCGTCCGCAGATAGAGCCGGCGCGCCCCTTCGGTGGCGAGGCGGGGCAGATAGCAGGTGGCGAAGGCGCGCAGATGCACCTCGGCCCCGGGCGAGGGGACAAGACAGGGGGTCTCCACCTCCAGATAGCCGCGGGCGGTGAAGAAGGCGCGCGTGGCGGCGGCCAGGCGGCTGCGCTCGACAAGATAGGGCAGGCGGGCAGCCAGGCGTTCGGGATGCCAGGGCGGAAGAGGCATGGCGTGCGGGGGATGCGGGATCGGGCAGAGGCAGGACGCCCATGCCTGTTGCCGGGCCGGGCGTGAAGGGGCCAGGAGGAGAGGGCGGCGCCAGGCCTGCGCACGGTCTGGTGCGATGGCCGGAGATCGGCGCCCGGGTCCTTGTGCAAGCCGCCCCGGCGCGGCAAAGCCCAGGCCGCCATGGCCCGCACCCTGCGCCGCCCCGAGGAGCTGATCGCCGCCGGCCTTGCCGAGCCGGCGGCGCTGCCTGCCCTGCGGCAGGTGGCCGAACGTTATGCGATCGCCCTTACCCCCACCGTGCGCGCGCGCATCACCGCCCCGGATGATCCGGTGGCGCGGCAATATCTTCCGGATCCGGCCGAACTGCTGACCCTGCCGCATGAGCGCGAGGATCCGACCGCCGATCGAGCCTTCAGCCCAATCAAGGGCGTGGTGCATCGCTATCCGGACCGTGCCCTGCTGCTGCCGCTGCTGGCCTGTCCGGTCTATTGCCGCTTCTGCTTCCGGCGCGAGCGGGTGGGGCCGGGCGGCGGGCTGTTGAGCGAGGCAGAGCTCGCCGCCGCGCTTGACTGGTTCGCCGCCACGCCGGCGGTGCGGGAGGCGATCTTGACCGGGGGCGATCCGCTCATGCTCTCCCCGCGGCGGCTGACCCAGATCCTGGATCGGCTCGAGGGGATGGCGCATATCGCGCGGCTGCGCATCCACAGCCGGGTGCCGGTGGCCGATCCGACCCGGATCACGGAGCCGATGCTCGCGGCTCTCACGCGGCGCAAGCCGCTCTATCTCTGCGTGCACGTCAACCACGCGCAGGAGTTCGGCCCCGAGGCGGCGGCGGCCCTGGCCGCCCTGCACCGCGCAGGGGTGGTGCTGCTCGGCCAGTCGGTGTTGCTCGCCGGCGTCAATGACAGCGAAGAGGCGCTGCAAGACCTCTTCGAGGCGATGCTCGCCCACCGCATCAAGCCTTACTACCTGCATGCCCTCGATCCTGCTCCGGGCACGGCGCGCTTTGCCGTGCCGGATCGGCGGGCGCGGGCGCTGCTCGCGGGCCTGCGCGGGCGCATCAGCGGGCTTGCCTGGCCCACCCTGGTGCGGGAGGCGCCAGGCGGGGCCGGCAAGAAGCCGATCGGCCCCGTCTGGGAGCTGCCTTCGCCCTGAGGGAGCGGTGCTGGACGCGGGGCGGGAAAGGCGCAAAGCTGCGCCGGGCAGAGCAGGCAGGGAGGCTGCGATGCGTGCGACCCAGGCCAAGGACTATGCCGCCCGGCACCTGCGGGGGATCTGGGCGGCCGCCCTGATGCCCTTCCGCCCCGGCGATCTCGCGATGGATGAGGCGGGCTTCCGCTCCAACCTCGCCCACTGGTTCGGCGAGCTCGGCATCGATGGGGTCTTCGTCTCGGGCAAGCAGGGCGAGTTCTTCTCGATGAGCCTGGCCGAGCGCAAGCGCAGCTTCGAGATCGCGGTGGAGGTGGCGCGAGAGTTCGGCGCGCGGACCATCATGAGCGCCTCCGACCAGAACATGGATACGGTGATCGAACTCGCCCGCCATGCCGAGGGGGTGGGGGCGGATTTCGTGGTGGTCCATGCCCCGGTGCTGCACTTCGTCCAGGATCGGGACGAAGTCCTCTACGCCTATTACCGCCGCATCGCCGAAAGCGTCTCGATCGGCATCTGCATGTGGTCGCATCCGGACAGCGGCTATCTCATGTCGCCGCAACTCTGCGCCCGCATTGCCGAGATTCCGAACATCGTCGGCATCAAGTATTCGGTTCCGCGCCCGATGTATGCCGAGCTGACCGAGATGACGCGCGGCCGGCTGATCGTCAGCACCGCCTCGGAGGAGGAGTGGCTCGACAATATCCTGGAGCTCGGCTGGCAGGTCTATCTCTGCTCCTCGCCCCCCTATCTGCTGCAGACGGCTCTGGACCGGCGGATGCGCCAGTATACCGACCTCGCCTTCGCCGGCCGGGCGGAGGAGGCGCGGGCCGTCTGGCGCAGCCTGGAGCCGGTGCGCGCGGCGCTGAAATCGACGCGCCCCGGCGCCAAGCCGCACGCGCATCAGAAATATTGGCAATCCTTGCTCGGGCAGGTGGGCGGTGCGGTGCGCCCGCCGATGCTCGAACTGACCGAGGCCGAGCGAGCGGCCACGCGCGCCGCCTTCGCCGCCTGCGGACTCAAGCTCCCCCAGGAGGTTGCGGCGTGAGACCCCCCATCAACTTCCAGCGCTGGATCGCGGAGAACGAGCATCTGCTCAAGCCGCCCGTGGGCAACAAGGCCCTGTTCCAGGAACCGGGCGGGATGATCGTGATGATCGTGGGCGGGCCCAACCAGCGCGTGGATTTCCACGACGACCCGGCGGAGGAGTTCTTCTACCAGCTGCGCGGGGACATGGTGCTCAAGGTGCATGACCGCGGCCGGGTGGAGGATGTGCTGATCCGCGAGGGCGATGTCTTCCTGCTGCCCCGCCACGTCCGGCATTCCCCCCAGCGTCCGCAGCCGGGCAGCATCGGCATGGTGGTGGAGGGCAACCGCCTGCCCGGGGAGCGCGACGGCTTCGAGTGGTACTGCTTCGCCTGCGGGGGCTTGGTGCACCGGGTGGAGGTGGAGCTCAAGGACATCGTCACGGATCTCCCGCCGCTCTACGAGGCCTTCTATGGCAGCGAGGAGCGGCGCCGCTGTCCGCATTGCGGCAGCCTCCACCCGGGCAAGTCACCGCCGCCCGGCTGGGTCCAGCTGCCCGACCGCTGATCGGCCGGCCGCGGCGATCACCCGCCATGGGGGCAGGGCGGTGCGGCCTGGCCGCCATGCCTTCACGCGGGGGGTTCTGCGCGGCATCATCGCCCAGGGCTTCGCAAGCAACGGGAGAGCCAGGAGATGTCCAGCACCGTCATCGGCCGCCGCGCGCTGCTGTCCACCGCGGCCGCGCTGCCGCTCGCCGCACCCGCCTTCGCGCAAGGTGCGCCGCTGCGCATCGGCATGATCACCACCCTCTCCGGCCCGGGCGGCTATCTGGGCCAGGATATCCGCGACGGCTTCGCCCTGGCGATCGAGATGGAGCAGGGGCGGCTGGGCGGCGTGCCGGTCGCGGTCACCGTCGAGGATGACGGCCTGCGCCCGCCCCAGGGCAAGCAGATTGCCGAACGATTCCTGCGCAACGAGCGCATCCGGCTCTTCACCGGCGTCGTCTTCTCGAACGTGCTGGGCGCCGTCGCGCCGGAGGTGCTGGATGCCGATGCGATCTACGTCTCGGCCAATGCGGGGCCGTCGAACTTCGCCGGGCGGGAGTGCCACCGGAACTATTTCGTCGTCTCCTGGCAGAACGACAACCTGCATGAGAGCGCGGGGCAGCTGGCCAACAACCTGGGCTATCAGCGGATGGTGATCCTGGCGCCCAACTACCAGGCGGGGCGCGATGCGCTGGCCGGTTTCCGGCGCCTCTTCCGCGGCCAGGTCCTGCAGGAGCTCTACACGCGGCTCGACCAGACCGACTACGCGGCGGAGATGGCGCAGATCCGCGCCGCCCGGCCGGATGCGGTGTTCCAGTTCCACCCCGGCGGCCTCGGCATCGCCTTCCTGCGCCAATATGCCCAGGCCGGGCTGCTCGCCAGCATTCCGCAATGCGTTGCCGCCCCCAGCATGGACAGCACCATCCTCTCGGCGGTGGGCGATGCGGCGGAGGGGATCAACCTCTCCTCCCACTGGAACAGCGATTTCGACAATGAGGCTTCGCGCCGCTTCGTGGCTGCCTTCCGCCAGCGCTACAACCGCATTCCCACCTATTACGCGCAGCAGGGCTATGACACGGCGCTGGCGATCGGGGCGGCGCTGCGGGCCACGCGCGGGGATGTCTCCCCCGCCGCCTTCCGCCCGGCCATGCTGCGGGCGGATTTCGTCTCGACCCGCGGGCGCTTCCGCTTCGGGCCGAACCAGCATCCGATCCAGGACTGGTATGCGCTCAAGGTGGAACGGGTGGGCGGTCAGCTCGCCCTCGTCACCAAGGGGAAGATCCTCGAGGATCACGGCGATGCCTATGCCGCCCAGTGCCGGCTCTGAGCATCCTGGCCGCGGGGGCATGGCGGGCAGGGTGGGATTCGAACCCACGAGGGGCATGCACCCCTGGCGGTTTTCAAGACCGCTGCCATAGACCGCTCGGCCACCTGCCCGGCTGCTCCTTCCGTGTTAGGCAGCCGGGGGCGGCGGGGTCAACCGCCGGCCCGGCCCCTCTCCTGAACGCGCCATGGCCCTGATCCTGGAACAGATCCTCAACGGCCTGCAGTTCGGCGTCATGCTCTTCCTGCTGGCGGCGGGGCTGACGCTCGTCTTCGGCATCATGGGCGTGATCAACCTGGCGCACGGGTCGCTCTACATGATCGGCGCCTTCGCCGCGGCGCTGACGGTGGCTGAGACCGGCTCCTGGTGGCTCGGCCTGCTGGCGGGCATCGCGGCCGCCGCCGCCGCCGGCATGCTGATCGAACTCCTCGCCCTGCGCCGGCTTTATGCCCGCGACCATCTGGACCAGGTGCTGGCCACTTTCGGGCTGATCCTGTTCTGCAACCAGGGCATGATCATCGCCTTCGGACGGCAGCCGCTGTTCGTCGAACTGCCGGCCGCCTTCCAGGGCGCGGTCGAGGTCATCCCCGGCGTGCCCTATCCCTCCTTCCGGCTGCTGATCATCGCCGTCGGGCTGGCGGTCGCGCTCGGGCTGTGGTGGCTCATCGCGCGCACGCGCATCGGCATGCTGGTGCGTGCCGGCGCCACGCATCGGGAGATGGTGCGTGCCCTCGGCGTCGATATCCGCCTGCTCTACACGCTGGTCTTCGGCCTGGGCGCGCTGCTCGCAGGCCTGGCGGGCGTCATGGCCGGCCCGGTCTACAATGTGCAGGTTGGGATGGGGGAGCAGATCCTGATCCTGACCTTCGTCGTCGTGGTCATCGGGGGCATCGGGTCGGTGCGCGGGGCCTTCTTCGGCGCGCTGCTGGTCGGCATGACGCAGACGCTGCTCACCGCCTTCCTCCCCGGCCTGCTGCGTGGCCTGATGCCGGCGAGCGAGGCCGATGCGCTGGGGGCCGCGCTCTCCTCCATGGGGGTGTATGTCTTGATGGCCGCGGTGCTGCTCTGGCGCCCGCGCGGGCTGTTTCCCGCCCATGCGTGAGCGTCTGGCGGCCGGGCTGCTGCTGGCCTTCGCGGTGGCTCTGCCCTTCCTGGCCGAGGCCCTGGACCAGCCCGCGACCATCGGCGTGGCGACGCGCATCCTCTGCCTTGGTATCGCCGCCGCCTCGCTGAACCTCATCCTCGGCCATGGCGGCATGGTCAGCTTCGGCCATGCCGCCTATTTCGGCCTGGGCGGCTATACGGTCGGCATCTTGTGGGAGCATTTCCGGCTGGGCGAGCCGATCTTCGGCCTGATCCCGGCCTCCAACCAGCTGCTGGTGACGCTGCCCGCCGCCATGCTGGTCTCGGGGCTGGCGGCGCTCATCATCGGGGCGCTGTCGCTGCGCACCACAGGCGTGCAGTTCATCATGATCACGCTCGCCTTCGCCCAGATGCTCTTCTTCCTCTTCGTCGGCCTCAAGGCCTATGGCGGGGATGACGGGCTGATGGTCAGGCGCCGCAATGAGGTCCCCTTCCTCGACCTGCGCGACCCGAAGCAGCTCTACTGGCTCTGCCTGTTCTTCCTGGTCGCTTGGCTGTGGTTCCAGCACCGGCTGGTCGCCTCCCGCTTCGGCCGGGTGCTCGAGGGGATCCGGCAGAACGAGCGTCGGGTGGCGGCACTCGGCATCCCGCCCTATCCCTACAAGCTCGCGGCCTTCGTCATCGCCGGTGCGGGCTGCGGGCTGGCCGGGGCGCTCACCGTCAACTACCTGCGCTTCGTCTCGCCCGATCTGATGTCCTGGCAGAAATCGGGCGAGCTGATGGTGATGGTGATCCTGGGCGGGATGGGCACGCTGCTCGGCCCGGTGGTGGGCGCGGCGGCACTGGTGGGGCTGGAATACATGCTGGGCGCGCTGACCGAGCATTGGCAGTTCTTCCTGGGCCCGATCTTGCTGCTCGTGGTGCTCTTCGCCCGCGGCGGCATCATGGCGGCCTTCGGCATCCGGCGCGGCCAGGGGCGGGGCTAGAGCCCACCTCACCCCTCTTCTCTTCGCGCTGCGCCCTCTCCCGGCCGGTTCGGGGCGCAGATTCCGATCCCGGCGGACCCCAGCCCCGGCGATCCGGCCCAGGGGCTCTGGCACGGGCCGGCGGGCAAGCCTCCTCTTCCCGCCCGCCGCCCACCCTCTGCCGGATCAGCCGCTGCGGCATGGCTGACAGGCCAGTGGCCGCCGACGGGCCCTGATGCCGCGCGGCCAGCCAGGGGGCGGCCCCGGCAGAGCCCCGCGCTGGCCTCCTCGCAGCCGAAGCTCAGCTCAGCGCCCGGCCAGCCAGGCCCGGGCCGCCTCCTCGGCCGCAAGCGGGGCCTGCCGATCGGCCATCCAGGCCAGGATGTCGGCTGCCACGCGCTCGCGCACCTGATCGCGCAACAGCAGGTGATAGCCCTCAGGGTAGAACAGGATGCGCCGCTGCGGCGAAGGCGGCAGGCGGGCGAGCACCCGGCGCTGGATGCTGGCGGGCACCACCCGATCCCGGCCGCCGCTCAGCATCAGCACCGGCACGCGGCAGCAGCCGGGCAGGGCGGCCACCGCCTGCGTCATCAGCTCCATCAGGCCCTGGAGCATATCGAGCCGCACCTCCCGCAGCACCAGCGGGTCGCGGGCGAAGCGGGCGAGGGCGGCGGGATTGTCGCTGGCCGCAATGCCGCCGACCGCAGGCGCGGCGGCCAGGCCGGGCGCCAGGGCGGCGGCCAGGTCGAACAGCCAGACCGCGGCTGGCGGCAGCTCCCCGCGGCCGAGCACCGCCGGAGCGAGCAGCACGACCCCCGCGATCGGCAGCTCGGCCTGCGCGGCCAGCACCGCAACCGCCGCGCCCATACTCTCGCCCAGCAGGAAGAGCGGCAGTTCGGGATGGCGGGCCTTGATGAGGGCGACTGCCTGACGGGCATCGGCCACCAGCGCCTCCGCCCCGGGCCAGAGGCCGCGATGGGGCGAATGGCCAAAGCCGCGCTGGTCATAAGCATAGACGATGACACCGGCTCCGGCGAGCAGCGGTCCGGCCTCCACCATCAGATTGCCGCCGTGGTCGATGAAGCCGTGCAGGGCGACCAGCACCGCGCGCGCCGCTCCTGCGGGCCGCCAGCGGCGCAGCGCCAGACGCATCCCGTCCGGCATGACCAGAGCCTCCTCCGGGACGGGGCCGGAAGGTTCGGGAGCGGGTGGGGCGGGGGCCAAGGCCCAGGGGCTTGGGCGGGCGGGCGGGGACGGCGGCGTGTAGGGGAGGATCGCCGCCTCGGCCACCGCAGGTCCAGCCGGGCGGAGGGCCGGCGCGCAGCCGGCAGCCCCAAGGAGGAGCGCCGGCAGCAGCGCCAGCAAGGACAAGGCAGCCCGGGACATCGCGCATGGGATAGGCGCCACCCCCGCCATGGTCCAGGCGCGGGTTTCGGGCTATGCCTGCATCTCCCGGCAGAGAGGATGCGATGCGCGACCCCCAGATGACGGGTTACGGCCCGAAACCGATCCCCGGGATCACGCCGGAGGAGATCCTGCCCGCCACCTCCCGCACCGTGGGCTGCGACGGCGGAGGCGGGGCGCTCGGCCATCCGCTGGTGATGCTCCACATCGCGGATCGACAGGTCACCTGCCCCTATTGCAGCCGCACCTTCGTGCTGGCCGAGGGCGCGGATGACAGCCACGGCCACTGACGCCGCCGCTGTCGCGGAACGGCCCACACCGGCCACACCGCACCTCATCCTGATCGACGGGTCGGGCTACATCTTCCGTGCCTTCCACGCCCTGCCGCCGATGACCCGGCCGGATGGCACGCAGGTCAACGCGGTCTATGGCTTCTGCCAGATGCTGGCCCGCTTCCTGGAGCAGCATGCCGGCACCCATATCGCCGTGGTCTTCGACAGCGGGCGGGAGACTTTCCGCAACCGGATCTACCCCGCCTATAAGGCGCAACGGCCGGAACCGCCGCCCGAACTCGTGCCGCAATTCGGCCTGATCCGCGAGGCGACGGAGGCCTTCGGCGTCGCCCAGCTCGAGCAGCCGGGCTATGAGGCGGATGATCTGATCGCCGCCTATGCCAAGGCGATGCGGCAGGCGGGTGGGCGGGTCTCCATCGTCTCCTCCGACAAGGACCTGATGCAGCTGATCGGGGAGGGGGTGGAGATGCTCGATCCCATCCGCCAGAAGCCGATCCGCGCGGCGGAGGTGATCGAGAAGTTCGGTGTCCCGCCGGAGAAGGTGGTCGATGTCCAGGCCCTGGCCGGGGATGCCACGGATAACGTGCCCGGCGTGCCCGGCATCGGCGTCAAGACCGCCGCCCAGCTGATCTCGGAATACGGAGACCTCGAGACGCTGCTTGCCCGCGCGCAGGAGATCAAGCAGCCCAAGCGGCGCGAGGCGCTGATCGCCCATGCCGAACAGGCGCGGATCAGCCGGCGGCTGGTCGAGCTCGATGCCGATGCGCCGCTGCCCCTTCCGCTGGCCGCGCTGGAGGCGCGCCCGCCCGACCCGGCGCGGCTCGCGGCCTTCTTCCGTGCCCAGGGCTTCCGCAGCCTGCTCGCCCGGCTGGCGCTCGAGGCGGGGCGGACGGCTCCGCCCGCGCGCCAAGCCGCCGCCCCGCCGCCAGCCCCCGCCCCCGCCGCGGCGGCCGATACTGCAGCCATCCCCTTCGGGCCCTATCGCACCATCACCACGGAGGAGGAGCTGCGCGAGTTCCTCTCCGGCATCGATGGGCTGCTCGCCTTCGATACCGAGACCGACAGCCTCGATGCGCTGACGGCGCGGCTGGTCGGCATCGCCCTCGCCACCGCGCCCGGCCGGGCGGCCTATGTGCCGCTGCGCCATGCGCCTTCCGGCCTGCTCGACGGACCGGCGCCGGGGCAGCTGCCGCTGGAGAGCGCGCTCGCCTTGCTCCGCCCGGTGCTACTCGACCCCGGCGTGCTCAAGGTGCTGCACAACGCCAAATATGACCTGGAGGTGATGGCCCGCCCCGAGAATGGCGGCATCGCCATCGCACCCGTCGACGATACCATGCTGATCTCCTACAGCATGGATGCCGGGCGGCACGGCCAGGGTCTGGATGAGCTGTCGGAGCGGCATCTCGGCCACAAGCCGATCCCCTACGAGGCGGTGACCGGCAAGGGCCGCGAGCGGATCGGCTTCGCCGCCGTGCCGATCGATCAGGCCACCGCCTATGCCGCCGAGGATGCGGATGTCGCGCTGCGGCTGTGGCTCAAGCTGCGGCCTCTGCTGCGGGAGAATCGCGCGCTTGCCCTCTACGAGCAGGTGGAGCGGCGGATGATCGGCGTGCTGGCCGCCATGGAGCAGGCCGGTATTCGGGTGGACGGGGCCGAACTGCGCCGGATCGGCGAGGATTTCTCGGCCCGCCTTGCCGCGCTGGAGGCCGAGTGCCATCGCCTCGCCGGGCGGCCTTTCAACGTCGCCTCGCCCAAGCAGCTGGGCGAGATCCTGTTCGAGGAGATGGGCCTCAAGGGCGGGCGCAAGGGCAAGACCGGCGCCTATTCGACCGATGCCAAGGTGCTGGAGGAGCTGGCGGCGCAGGGGGTGGAACTCGCCCGCGCCGTGCTCGACCACCGTCAGATCGCCAAGCTGAAATCCACCTATGTGGAGGGTCTGGCGGCGGCGATCCGCGCCGATGGGCGGGTGCACACCGATTTCTCGATGGCGGTGACCTCAACCGGCCGCCTGTCCTCGACCGAGCCCAATCTGCAGAACATCCCGATCCGCACGCGGGAGGGGATGCGCATCCGCGAGGCCTTCGTGGCCGATCCCGGCCATGTGCTGATGAGCGCCGACTACAGCCAGATCGAACTCCGGCTGCTTGCGCATATGGCCGATGTGCCGACCCTGCGGGAGGCCTTCGCCCGCGGCGAGGACATCCACGCCCGCACCGCCGCCGAGATCTTCGGCCTGCCGCTCGAGAAGGTGGACCGCGAGACGCGGCGGCGCGCCAAGGCGATCAACTTCGGCATAATTTATGGCATGGGCCCCTTCGGCCTCGCCGCCCAGCTCGGCATCAGCCCGGCGGAGGCGCGGCAGATCATCGACTCCTACTTCCGCCAATACCCCGGTATTCGTGCGGAGATGGAGCGGCTGAAGGAGGAGGCGCGCACCCATGGCTATGTGCTCTCTCCCTTCGGGCGGCGGCTCTGGATCCGCGACATCCACGCCAAGGATCCGGCCCTGCGCGCGGGGGCCGAACGGCAGGCGATCAACGCCCCCTTCCAGGGCGGGGCGGCCGAGGTGATCAAGCGCGCCATGGTCCGCCTGCCCTTGGCGCTGGCCGAGGCCGGGCTGTCCGCGCGGATGCTGCTCCAGGTGCATGACGAGTTGCTGCTCGAGGTGCCGGAGCGCGAGATCGAGCCCACCGCCCGGCTGACCAAGCAGGTCATGGAGGGGGTGGCGCAGCTCAGGGTGCCGCTGGTGGTGGAGGTGGGGCACGGGCGCAACTGGGCGGAGGCGCATTGATGTCCTTCACGGCCGAGGAAAGACGGGGCTTGAGCGCCATCGCCGGGGCCCACGCCGTCAGCCACATCCACATCCTGGCACTGCCGCCGCTCTTTCCGCTGCTGCGGGATGCGCTTGGGGTGGGCTTTCTCGAGCTCGGCATCGCGATGACGGTCTTCAACATCGCCACGGTGGCCACCCAGGCCCCGGTCGGGGTGCTGGTCGATCGCATCGGCGCCTATCGCGTGCTGGTGGCCGGGCTGCTGCTCGGCGGATGGGCCTTCCTGCTGGCCGGCCTGACGCTCAGCTATCCCATGCTGCTGCTGGCCGCTGCCCTCGCCGGCCTGGCCAACAGCGTCTATCACCCGGCCGACTACGCCATCCTGGGGCGCGAGGTGGCGGAGGCGCGGGTCGGCCGCGCCTTCTCGCTGCACACCTTCGCCGGCTATGCCGGTGGGGCGCTGGCCCCGGCCTTCATGCTGGGAAGTGCCTGGCTCTTCGGCCTCTCCGGCGCCCTGATCGCAGCCGGGCTGCTCGGCCCCCTGGCCGCGCTGCCGCTGTTGCGCCGCGCCCGTGCCGAACGCAGCGCCCCGCGCCCTGCCGCGCAGGCCGGGGCTGGCCGGGCACGCATCCTGGGCCCTGCGGTCGTGCTGCTCTTTGCCTTCTTCATGCTGGTCACCTTCTCCTCGGGCGGGGTGCAGGGCTTCGGCGTGCCGGCCTGGCAGGCGCTGCACGGTATCACCCTGACCGAGGCCAATCTCGTGCTCACCGCTTGGCTTGCCACCAGTGCGGCCGGGGTGCTGGCGGGCGGCTGGGTGGCGGACCGCACGCGCCGGCATGGGCTGGTGGCGGCCGGAGGCTTCGCCGGCGCCGGGCTTCTGCTGCTGGTCGCCGGCCTGCTGCCGCTGGGGCCGGTCGCGCTGATGCTGGTGATGGCGGGGTCGGGCTTCCTCTTCGGCCTGATCATGCCCTCGCGCGACATGATGGTGCGCGCGGCGGCCCCTCCCGGGCAGGCGGGCACGGTCTTCGGCTTCGTCACCACCGGCTTCAATCTGGGCGGAATGCTGGCCCCGCCGCTCTTCGGCTGGCTGCTGGACCGGGGTCAGCCGGAGCAGGTGATGATCCTCTCGGCCGGCTTCGTCGGGGTCGCGGTGGCCCTCGCCCTTTGGCAGGAGGGGCGGCGCCGGGCACAGGGGGCCGCGGCCGCCCCGGCCCGCTAGAGCCGATCGCGGCGGGCTGTCAGCAGCCCGGCTGAACACGACCCCGGGGCGCGGCGGCGAACAGCGGCGAGCGGGGACGCTGCGCGCGCCGGCGGTCTCTGCCGCCCTGCTATTTCTCCATCAAGGGCGCGGCCAGCACGGCGCGCAGCAGGATGACCTCATCGAGGAGTTCGGCCGCATCGGTGCCATGGATCGGCCCCAGCGTGCGGATCCGCAGCAGCCGGTGCGGGCCGTGGCGCAAGAGCGGCTCAACCTCCGGGAAAGGCCCCGTGGCGGCTGCCGGCAACAGGGAGACCATGACGAAGGTGTAGTTGCGCCCGGCGCGCTCCAGCACCTCCAGCGTCTGGCGGAACTCCCGCCCCGGGTCGGAAGTCTCGGGGGCCACCTGCAGCAGCAGCTTGCTGGCAAGACCCTGCATGCTGCGGCGGAAGCGGGCCACACAGCGCTCCATATAGGCTCGGCCCTCGGGGTCGGTCATGTCGGCCGCATGCAGCACGCAGGGGTGGCCGAAGCGCTCCTCGTAGCCGAGGTGGCGGCAGCGGAAGAAGCGCGTATCCGGCCGCTCCTCGAGCGGGATTTGGACATAGGCGGCGGGGTCGAGCAGGCTCTTGAAATCATCCGCGATGATGGCGCGGATGATCGCCGGCGTGGCGGAGAGCCAGTCGAAGGGGCCGCTCCACCGCTTGCGGCCGAAGCGCTGGAACATCGCGCTGGTGAAGCCGTTCACCCCTAGGCTGATGTGCACCGCGATGCCCTCGACCCCGCGCGGGGCGGGCATCAGCTCGCTGCGGACGATGGCGAGCTTGCCCAGCCGGTGCTTGTAGTGCCACTCCGAACTGCCGAGCACGAGGCCGGCGAAATCGACGAGAAAGGCCTCGACCCCCTGGACGGCGAAGGATTCGCGCTTCTCCTGCCACCACCGCTGGATCGTCTCCTCCCCGGCTTCGCGGCCGAGCATGGCGCGGTAGCAGGCATTCACCAGGGCGGCGAAGAGGGCATAGTCGCCTCCCCCCGCCACAGGCTGCCCTGTCGGGGCGGGTGCGGGGGCCTGCACCCCGGCGGCGCGGCGAAAGGTGTCGACCAGGCCGAAGGCCACGCCCTCGAAGCCATGCTCGCGGTGGATATCGATCGCGACCTGGGTCTGGGCCGCGATCACCTCGGGCGGCGGCTCATGGCCGAAGAAGCCGCGATTGAAGCCGCGCACGATCTCCTCGAGCACGCGGCGGAGGTCGCCGGCGGCGGGTCCGCCCGCAGGCGGCAGGGCCGGAGGCGGCGCCTCCTGCCGCAGCCCGAGCATCTCGCGCAGGGAGAGGTGCCCGCCCTGCTCTGGCGCGGCGGGCGAGGGGCCGGCGGAGGCCTCTCGCGCCAGGCCGGACGCAAGGCCCAGCATCTCGCGCAGGGAGAGGCGGCCGGGGCGGACGGCCACGGCCTCCTCCGCCGGCGCGGTGCTCACCGCGAGTAGAACTCGACCACGAGGCTCGGCTCCATCTGCACCGGATAGGGCACATCCGACAGCTTGGGCGCACGCAGGAAGCGCCCGCGCATCGCCCGATGGTCGACCTCGATGTATTCTGGCACCTCGCGCTCCTTGCTCTGGACCGCATCCAGCACGACCGCGAGCTGCTTGGACTTCTCCTTGACCTCGATCAGGTCACCATCCTTGACGAGATAGGAGGGAATATTGACCCGTCGGCCATTGACCAGCACATGGCCGTGGTTGACGAATTGCCGCGCCGCGAAGGGGGTGACGGCAAACTTCATCCGGTAGACCACGGTATCGAGCCGGCGCTCCAGCAGCTCGATCAGGTTTTCCGAGGCATCACCGCGGCGTCGCACCGCCTCTTGGTAGTAGCGGCGGAACTGCTTCTCACCGATGTTGCCGTAGTAGCCCTTGAGCTTCTGCTTGGCCATCAGCTGCACGCCGAAGTCGGTCGGCTTGTTCTTGCGGCGCTGGCCATGCTGCCCGGGCGCGTAGTTGCGCGGGCCGGAGCTTTCCTTGCCCTTGCGGGGCTTGACTACCGGGCTCTTGTCGCGACCCCAGAGGTTCACGCCCAGCCGGCGGTTGATCTTGTACTTGGCGGTGATGCGCTTGGTCATGTTCGCACTGCCGGGGCCGCGGCGGCGACCCCCGGGTCCCTCTCTTCTCTGTGCGGCCGGCGAGCGATGGGGCTGGCCCGGCCGCGGGTTGTCCCGGTAGTCCCCGCCGAAGCGGCGGGGCGGGCCACAGCAGAGGCGAAGCCCGCCGCAGCCGCTTTCCCGGGAATGCGCGGCTTCTAGGCGCGGCCGCGGGGCTTGTCAAAACCGGCCCCCACCTTTTCTCTGCCCCGTCATGGTCACGCGCGAAGAGATCCTGGTCCTCGGGCTGACCGCGGGGGTGGTGGGCTGCCTCGTGGGTGGGATGATGTTCGGCATCGGGCTCGGGCTGCTGGTCAACCGGGTGCATGCCGGCTGGCTCCTGCTGCTGCCGGCCGCGCCGGTGGCGGGGGGGCTTGGCTATCTCCTCGCGCGGCGCCTGGCCCGGCGGCTTCCCCGCGCCGAGCGATAGGCGCAGGGCGCGCCCGCTCCCGGCCTTCGCGGCTGGGTGCACGCTGGTCAGCGCGGCTTCGCGGCGGCGGACTCCTCTTGCCCTCCCCTCTGGCGCCAAGCGCGATGGGCCGCGGCCTGCGCATCGCCGGCCCTTTCGGCGCCAGGCCGGGACCACGCGGCCGGCCCCGGCCCGATCCCGCACCACTCGCTCACGGCGGCGGCATCATCCCCGCCTGTTCGACGATGCGCCGATACTGATCCGGCCGGCGGTGCAGGGCGAAGTCAAACATCTTGCCCGGTCC
>JANWYF010000210.1 GCA_025057055.1 Rhodovarius sp.
CAGGCCAAGCCCGCGCAGTTCGATCATCCCTGCCAGTTCCGCCGGTGCTGCGGCCAAGAGGGCGGGCGCGGCCTGCAAGAGCACCTGATCATCGGCCACCAACATCCAGCCGCGCTCCATCAGCCGCAAAGCGAGACTCGACTTCCCGGCCCCGGCCGGACCCAGCAGCAAGAGCCCCGCGCCATCCAGGGCGACGCAGCTGGCGTGCAGGCGCATCTTCCGGCGACAGCCTCCCAAGGGCTGGTCATGGCCTGAATATGGCGCGCCGAAGGCCGATCGCAAAGCCGCGCGCTCCGCCCCCCCCCGCGCGGTTCAGGCCCGGGTCGGCGCCCCCGGCCGGATGGCATGGCGGCGGCGGGCAGGCCGGCGCCCAGGCGGCAGGCAGGATGCGCACTCACCCCGCCCGGGCCTCCGGCGCATCGCGCATCCCCTGGACGGGCCGCGCGGGCTGCCCGCAGGATGGTGCCAAAGAGAACAGGAGGAAACACCATGGCCACCCGCCGCACCGCGCTGGCCGCGCCGCTGCTGCTCCTCGCCCCGGCCGGCCTTGCCCAGACCGCCTGGCCCACCCGGCCGATCACCATGCTCGTCGGCTTCGCCCCAGGGGGCGGGACCGACATCATCGCCCGTGCCCTGCAACCGGCCCTGCAGGAGGAGCTGGGCCAGCCGATCGCCATCGAGAACCGCCCCGGCGCCTCCGGCACCCTGGCCGCGGCGCAGGTCAGCCGCGCCCGCCCGGACGGCTATACACTGCTGATGACGACGGTGAGCGCCTCGGCGGTGGTGCCGCCGCACCTCAACCCGCCGCCCTTCGACATCTTCCGCGATCAGCTGCCGGTCGTGCTCTGCGGCACGGTGCCGCTGGTGGCGGTGGTGCCGGCCTCCTCGCCGTTTCGGGATTTCCACCAGTTCCTGGCCTATGCCAGGGCCAATCCCGGCAGCCTCAACTACTCCTCCTCGGGCGTGGCGACCCAGCAGCATCTGGCGGCCGAACTCCTCTCCTTCGAGGCCGGGCTGCAGATGACCCACATCCCGTTCCGCGGCACCGGCCAAGCGGTCAACGAAGTGCTGGCCGGGCGGATCGACATCGCCTTCGACACCCTGCCCACCTATCTGCCGCATATCCGCGCCGGGCGCGTGCGCGCCCTGGCCACCACCATGCTCGAACGGGTGGAATGGCTGCCCGATGTGCCAACGGTGGCCGAACTCGGCTTTCCGGGCTTTCACGCTGCCGTCTGGTACATGTTGATCGCCCCGCCGGGCACGCCCGATCCGATCGTGCAGCGGCTGGTACAGGCGGTGAACCGCGTCCTCGCCGACCCCGTTGTGCGCCAGCGCATCGTGCAGGCCGGCTTCATCCCGGGCGGGGGCAGCAGCGAGGATGCGGTCCGGCTGCTGCGCGCCGATGCGGCCCGCTATGCCGAAGTGATCCGGCGGGCCAATATCCGGCTGCAGTGACCACCGGGAAGCCTTGCGATGTCGCAGCTGCCCCGCCGCCTGCTGCCGCTGTTGCCCCTGCTGCCGCTCGCTTCCGCCACCGCCCGGGCGCAGGGCGGCCGGCCGCTGCGCATCATCGTGCCCTTCGCCGCCGGGGGCATCATCGACGTCATGGCGCGCATCCTGGCCGAGCCGCTGGCGCAGCGGCTGGGCCAGCCGGTGGTGGTGGAGAACCAGCCCGGCGCGGGCAGCGTGATCGGCGCGCGCAGTGTCGCGCGCAGCGCCGCCGATGGGCTGACGCTCCTCGTCTCCGGCGCGGCCCATGCGGTGATCCCGGCGCTCTATCCCGATGCCGGGGTGGACCCGGTGCGTGATTTCACGCCGATCGCGCTGCTCGGCCAGCAGCCCTTCGTGCTCGCCGTGCACCCCTCCAACCCGGCGCGGGATGTGCCGGGCTTGCTGGGCTGGCTGCGCGCGCAGGGCGGTGCGGCGCGCTTTGCCACCACGGGGATTGGCGCGGCCTCCCACCTGGCCGGGGAGCTGCTGAAGAAGCTCGCCGGCGTCGACTTCGAGGTGATCACCTATCGCGGCACGCCGGCAGCGGTCACCGATCTCGTGGCGGGGCGGGTGGATTTCATGCTGGACAGCCAGACGCTGCTGGCCCCACTCGCCGCCGATGGCAGGGTGCGGGCGCTGGCGGTCACCTCGGCCGCGCGCTCGGCCACGCTGCCCGACCTGCCCACCCTGGCCGAGGCGGGCGGGCTTGCAGGCTATGACGCCTCCTCCTGGCAGGCGATGTACGGCCCGGCCGGCCTGCCCGCGCCCCTGGTCGACCGGCTTCGCCAGGCGCTGGCGCAGGTGCTGGAGGAGCCGGCCGTGCAGGAGCGCATGGCGCGTTCCGGCCTGCAGCCGCTGCGCGGGGATCTGGCCGCCTTCCTCGCCGCCGAACAGGCGCGCTGGCTGCCGATACTCGCCGCGACCGGCGCGCGCGGCGGCTAGCGCCCTGGCCTGCCGCTCACCCGGCGCGCCGCGTCAGTGCTGCGGGTGGCGGATGCGCAGAGCCGGCAGCCCGGGTCCGATCCACTGCTCGCTCTCGACCACCTCTCCGGTCGCGGCCAGGATGCGGAAGCGGTTGCTGTGCCCCCCCTCCTCGCCGCGGCACTCCTCCGCCACCAGGAGCAGCTCCCCCTGGCGCTGGGCGGCCGCCCGGCAGTCGAAGGCGAGGCCGAAGCGCATGTTCTCCGGCTCCCGATCCGCCCCCATCAGGTCCACCACCCGCCGGTATTCCGCGGGGCGGTCGACCAGGGCGGCCGGATCGGCCAGCGGGTCCGGTCCCTCGAGGCGACTGGCGGCGAGCATGACCGGCAGCCCGGCGGTGGCCACCACCCGCGGCCCCTGCATCTCCACCGCCACGCCATCCGCGCTGCGCCAGAGCCGGCGGTCCCCCTGCTCGCGCAGCAGCTGGGCAGCCACGCCGGCCCCGCCCAGCGAGAGCCTGAGCCCCGGCCCCGGCGGCAGCGACTCCCCACCGGCAGAGCGGGGAGGCAGCAGCTGGGCCGCGACCTCCCGCAGCGGGGAGTCGCCGCAGGCGGCAGGCAGCAACAGGAGGGGCAGCAGAAGGATGAGGCGGCGCATGGATCGGCTCATAGCAGCCTGCGCGGCGGCCATCATGCGCCGGCGGGCCGTGACCTCCCGCTGCCCTGGCCGCGGGCCGCAGCCCGACCGGGCGCGGCGGCCGGCCGCGCGCGCGGGGCGGCCCTGCTGCCGGCAGCTGCGCCGGATGCGCCCTGGCCGGGCGGCGGGCTGATGGCCTATCGGCCGACGGCGTAGCCCTGCATGCCGCGCGGATTGGCCCCGGCGAAGATCTGCCCATCCGACTCCAGCCGCACGCCGGTCAGCCTCCCTTCCGACCATTCCCCGCCGATCTCCACGGCATGGCCGCGATCGATTAGCGCCTGCGCCACCGCCGGGGCGTAGCGGCCCTCGAGCACCAGCCGGCCCGGCCGGGCCCCGCGCGGCCAGAAGCTGCTGATCCAGTGCTCGGAGTGGAAAGCCGGCGCATCGATCGCCTGCTGGATGGTCATGCCATGGTGCAGCATGCGCAGCAGCATCAGCGGCTGCCACTGGTCCTGCTGTTCCCCGCCCGGGGTGCCGAAGGCCATCCAGGCCCGCCCCTCCCTGAGCACCAGGCTGGGTGAGAGGGTGGTGCGCGGCCGCTTGCCGGGGGCGAGGCTGTTGGCCAGCCCCTCCTCCAGCCAGAACATCTGGCAGCGGGTGCCGAGGCAGAAGCCAAGCCCCGGGATCGCCGGGGAGGACTGCAGCCAGCCAGCCGAGGGCGTGGCGCTGACCATGTTCCCCCAGCGGTCGATCACATCGACATGGCAGGTATCCCCACCCGAGGCGCCGAGGCGCGCCAGGGTCGGCTCCCCGCTGCCGGCCGCCTCCCGCGCCTCGCGCGCACGCAGCACGGCGGCCGCGTAGGAGGGGGTGCGCGGGCGGCGCCCGTCGGGGCTGCCGGGTCGCCACTCCAGGCTCGCCTCCCGCCCGATCAGGGCGCGCCTTTCGGCGGCATAACCGGCCGAGAGCAGGGTGGCGATCGGCACCTCCACGAAGTCCGGATCGCCGCACCAGGCCTCGCGGTCGGCGAAGGCGAGCTTCTGCGCCTCGACAAAGAGGTGCACGAACTCCGCCCCCAGCGGATCGAGCGAGGCAAGGTCCATCCCCTCGAGGATGGCGAGCGTCATCAGCATGGCCGGACCCTGCGACCAGGGGCCGCATTTCAAGGTGGTCACGCCATGGGCATCGAGCCGCAGGGGCTCCTCGTAGCTGGCCGACCAGCGGGCCATATCCTGCGCGGTCAGCACCGCCCGATGCCGCCGGCCCGAGGTGTCCAGCGCCTCGAAGCGGGTGGCGAAGCGCTCGATCGCCTCGGCCACAAAGCCCTGGTAGAAGGCGCGGCGGGCGGCGTCGATCTGGGCTTCGCGCCCTGGGCCTGCGGCCTCCGCCTCGGCCAGGATGCGCCGGTAGGTCTCGGCCAGTTCCGGATTGGCATACAGCCGCCCCGCCTGCGGCCCGCCGTTGCGCAGCCAGAGGGCGGCGCTGGTCGGCCAGGCGGCCTCGAAGAGGGGGCGGACGGCCTCCACCGTCGCCTGGACGCGCGGGACCATATGCGCCCCCCGTTCGGCATAGCCGATCGCATATTCCAGCACCTCGCGCGGCTTCCAGGTGCCGTGATCGCGCAGCATCAGCATCCAGGCATCGAAGGCGCCGGGGATCGGCGCCGCCAGGAAGCCGGTTCCCGGCATCAGCTCGAGCCCCAAGTGATCGCGCACATGGGCGATGGTCAGCCCCGCCGGCGCCGGGCCCTGGCCGCAGATCACATGCTGCCGGCCGGTGGCCGCCACATGCAGGATGATCGGACAATCGCCCCCCGGGCCGTTGAGGTGCGGCTCCACCACCTGCAGGGTGAAGCCCGCTGCGGCCGCCGCATCAAAGGCGTTGCCGCCGCGCTCGAGCACGCTCATCCCGACCTGGGTGGCAATCCAGTGGGTGGAGGCGACGGCGCCGAAGGTGCCGGCGATCTCGGGGCGGGTGGTGAAGGACATGTCGCGATCCTGGCCGTGGTCGGGGCGATAGGCGCCCCCTGCACCGGCGGGGTCAAGGGGGGCACCCCGCTTGCCCCCGGCCGCCGGGCAGGCCAGCCTTCCGCCCATGGCGCAGGGGTGCGATCCGATCATCCGCCAGGCCGCCGGTGCGGCGGACATCGCCGCGGTCGGGCAGCTGTTTCGGGACTATCTGGCCGAACTGGGGGAGGATCTTAGCTATCAGGGGGTGGCCGAGGAGTTGGCCGGGCTGCCCGGCGCCTATGCGCCGCCGCGCGGGGCGCTGCTGATTGCCCGCGCGCAGGAGGATGGCCAGGCCCTCGGCTGTGTTGCGCTGCGTCCGCTCTTCCCCCCCGGGGTGTGCGAGATGAAGCGCCTGCATGTCACCCCCGCCGCCCGCGGCCGCGGCATCGGGCGCGCCCTGGTGGCCGCCGTGCTGGCCGCGGCGCGGCAGGCCGGCTATGCTGAGATCTGGCTCGATACGCTGCAACGCCTCGAGCCTGCCCTCGGCCTTTACCGGGCGATGGGGTTTCGGCCGATCGCCCCCTACAACGACAGCCCCTTGCCCGGCACCCTCTATCTGGGGCGAGCGCTGTGACGGGGCCTGCCCTAGCGCGGGGGCCCTGGCCGCCGTGGCGCCTCGCCGCGGCCGGCTTGCGGTGATGACGGGAGGGGGGCGGTGACCGGTCCGGGGCTGCTGATCGCCGTCGTCGGCCCCTCGGGTGCCGGGAAAGATACGCTGCTGGCCGGCCTGCGCGCGCGGCTGGCCGGGGATCCGCGCTGGGTCTTCCCCCGCCGCGCCATCACGCGACCGGCCGAGGCGGGGGCGGAGGATCACGAGGCGCTGACCGAGGAGGAGTTCGCCGCCCGCGACTTCGCCCTGCAATGGCAGGCCCATGGCCTGCGCTACGGCATCCCGCGCAGCATCGAAGCCGATTTGGCCGCGGGGCGGCGCGTCTTCGCCAATCTCTCGCGTGCCGTGCTGGCCGAGGCGGCGGCGCGCTACCCCCTGCTTGTGCTCGAGGTGACCGCACCGCTTGCCCTGCGCGCCGAACGCCTGGCCGCGCGCGGGCGGGAGCGGGCGGAGGAGATCGCGGCCCGGCTCGCGCGCGAACAGCCTCTGCCCCCGGGGTTGCGCGTGCTGCGGGTGGTCAATGACGCAAGCCCCGAACGCGCGGTCGAGCGGGCGCTTGCCCTACTCGAGGCCGCGGCGGGGCAGGCGATCGCCCGGCCAGCATAGGGCGTCGGCGTACGGCGCGCTTGCCTAGGGGATGGGGCGCGCGCAGTCTGCCGCCACCATGCCCCCCAGGCTGCTTCTCGGACTGATCCTCGGCCTGGGCGCCTCGGCGATCTGGGGCGGCCATGCGGTGGTGGCGCGGCTTGCCTTGGCCGGGCAGGGCTTTCACGTGCTCGATCTGGCGGCGATGCGCTACCTGCCGGCGGCGATCCTCTTCGCCCCGCTGGCCTGGCAGGCGCGCGCCTCCCTGCTCCGGCTCGGCCTCTGGCGCCTTCTGGTGCTGACCGGGGCGGGGGGCGTGGGCAATCTGCTGCTCTTCGTGGGCGCCCTGCAATATGCGCCGGCAAGCCACGGCGGAACAATCGCGCCCATGACGGGGCCGGTGGTCAGCGCCCTGATGGGCTGGTGGCTGCTCAAGGAACGCCCGACCCCCGGGCGGGTGGCCGCGCTGGCCACCATGCTGCTCGGTGTCCTGATGATCGGCTGGGATGGCCTCGGCTCCGATCTGCCGCTCGTCTGGCTCGGGGATCTCCTGCTGGTCGCAGCCGGCGCCACCTGGGGCTGCTTCGGCGCGCTGATCCGGCTGTGGCAGGTGCCGGCGATCCCGGCGGCGGCCGGGGTCTCCATCCTGTCGGCCCTGCTGATCGCGCCGCCCTGGCTGATCGGGCCGGCGGCCGATTTCCTGGCCATGCCGCTGTCGCTGCAGCTGTGGATGATCTTCGCCCAGGGTGTGCTGCTCGGCGTGGTCTCGCTGCTGCTCTTTGCCCGCAGCCTGGAGATCCTGGGACCCACCCGGACCGCCACGCTCTCCGTCTTCGTCCCGGTGGCGGCGCTCTTGCTGGCCGCGCTGATCCTCGAGGAACGGATGGGCACGCTGCAGCTGCTCGGTGCGGCGGTGGCAGTGGGCGGAATGCTCGCCGCCGTCCTCTTCACCGGGCGCAGATAGGCCGCTGCCGCGAGCATCTGACCGCCCGCCCGCCCGCCGAGCGCGGTCATCGGATAGGCGGCCCCCCCTTCTTTCTGCCGAAGGCCGCTTCCCTGGAGCGGATCTTAGGCGGCTGCAGTGAGCCGGGTGTCGGGGTCTGATCGCCCCCTCGGCCTTCCGGCGTCCAGGCCGGCCCGGGCGAGGGGGAGGGCCCTAGCGGTCGAGGTGGCAAAGGCGCATCGGCAGCCTCTCGCCCGGCCGCAGGGTCAGGCGGCTGACCGGCCGGACGATATGCCCCGGCTCGAGGGTCAGCGCGAAGGACTGGGCGAGGGTGGCAAGGCAGATCACCGCCTCGGTCAGGCCGAACTGCTGTCCGGTGCAGACCCGCGGCCCGATCGAGAAGGGCACATAGCCGTAGCGCGGCGGGCTCCCCTCCAGGAAACGTTCGGGCAGGAAATGGTCGGGCCGGTCCCACAGGCGCGGGTTGCGGTGCAAGAGCCAGGGCACGACCAGCACCAGGGAGCCCTTGGCCACCGGTTCGCCGCGGATGGTGGTATCGGCCATCGCCTCCCGCGCCAGCACCGGCACGGGGGGGTAGAGACGCAGCGTCTCCTCGATCACGGCGCGGGTGTAGGGCAGCGCCTCCACATCCTCAAAAGCAGCCGGGCGGCCGCCGAGCACGGAACGCGCCTCGGCGCGCAGGCGCTCCGCCGCCCAGGGCGCGCCGGAGAGCAGGAACCACGCCCAGGCGAGCGTATTGGCGGTGGTCTCATGCCCCGCCATGAACAGGGTCGCCGCCTCATTGCGCAGCGCCCAGGGCTCCATCGCCTGCAGCGCCGAGAGCGCCCGCACCAGGGAGGCCTCCTTCGGGTCCTGCTTGTGCAGCACATCGGCGATCAGCCGATCGAGCACCTGATGGATGCGCCGCGCCTCGGGCCGCATGCGGAAGGCCTCGAGCCGCTTCAGCCAGTCCGGCAGGCCGAGCATGGCGGCCAGCGCCGTCTGCCCCACCCGGGCCTGATAGGCGGTGAAGGCATGCACGACCGTCTCCGCCGACTCGCGCCCGAGCTGCCGGCCGAACAGCGTGCGGCAGATGACCTCGGCGGTCATGCGCGCCATCTCCTCGAGGACATCGAGGCTTGCCCCCTCCGGCTGGGCGGCCCAGGCGGCGTGCCACTCCGCCGCGACCTCGGTCATCACCGGGGCCAGTTCGCGCATGCGCGAGGCGTGGGTGACCGGGGCCACCGCCCGCCGCCGCGCGCGCCAGGTGGCCCCTTCCGAGATGAACAGGCCATCGCCGAGCAGCGGCTCCAGCGCCCAGCGCTGCTGCGGACTCTTCCGTTCCAGCACATCGGCGCGGTCGACGAAGGCCTCGCGCACCGTCTCGGGGCTGTTGCAGACGATGACATCGCGGCGGAGGATGCGGCTGCGGAACATCTCCGAGGAGAAATGTCCGACCATCCAGACGTCGATCATCGACTGCCGGAAACGGCGGATGTTTTCGATGAGCGTCGCTGCCCGGGTGTGCCGCGGCGGATAGGGGGGGATGAACTCCCGCAGGGCGTGGTCGGAGGGCATCTGCGCAATCCTCCCGCAGCGCCGGAGTGCAGAAGCCCCGCCCGGCAGTCAAGCCGGACGGGGCCTGGCCCCGGGGGCGGCGTTCCTGCGGCGGGAGCGCCCGAGAACTTGGCCCTAGAACTTGAAGGTGAGCGACCCGAGCGCCCGCGCCGCGCAGACATTCATGCCCCCGAAGCAGGAGGCGCGGCCGATCGAGGTGTCATAATAGCCGACCGATGCGACCAGGGTGCCATAGCCGCTGATCTCGAAGCTGCGGGAGATCGTGATCGCCCAGTTGGAATAGGAGGGGGCGCCGAAGACCGCGGTGCGCGCGATATGCTGGTAGCCCACCCGGCCGCCGAGGTTGAGGTCGAGAAGGCCGGTCGCCCATTCCGCCGCGAGCTCGCTGTAGAAGCCAAAGCCCGAGGAGCCGAAGAAGTTGGGCGAGAAGGCCAGGGTGAGGGTGGCGGTGACAGGCCCGAACTCGCGTGCCGCCTTCACCACCGCCTCGGCATAGTTGAGGCGCGGAAAGCCGGTCTGCTGACCGTGATAGGTATACCACACCCCGCCGATGTCGAAGTTGATGTCCAGGGCGGTGAAGCGGAAGCCGATCAGCCCGTCGATCTCGGCCCGCTGGGGAAAGGCCCCGGCCGGCGGGAAATAGACGTTGGAGATGAAGGCGCCGATATAGAAGCCGGACTCGTGCGAGAGTTCGATGCTGCCCTGCCCCGCCATGCGGCTTGCGGTCTGGCTGATGCCGCGGAAGAGGTAGTCGCTCTGGTAGGCGACCGAACCGCTGACCGTGAAGCCGGAATGGCCGAGCGCGATCTGCGCCGAGGCCGGGGCCGCCAGATACACCGGCAGCGCCAGGACCATGACGAGCAGGAGACGGGGGAGGCGCATGCGATCTCCTTTCGCAAGGCAGTGTCGGGACATCGTCACGAAACCGTAGCGCTGCGCGCAGGCACAGACCCCTTGTGCAGGAAAAACTCCATTCCCGCACCACGACTGCTGAGGAAAACATCAATACGGGCTGTCCTGCCTAGCCCTTGGGCAGGTCAGGCCGGCTCCAGCCGCAGCACCTCCGCCCGCGCGGCATCGACCAGCAGATAGGCCAAGCCACGCGCATCGAAGAGGACATGGCGAATGCGCCGCTGGCCCCAGAGCAGCCGTTCCTCCTCCCCCGGCTGATCACCCCGCATGGCGAGGCGCAGCAGCCCAGGCGGGTTGAGGCAGGCGAGCAGCGCATGCCCGCGCCAGGGCGAGAGCGCCCCCTCGGGCACGAAGGCCAGGCCCGAGGGGCTGATCGAAGGCACCCAGACCCGCACCGGATCCTCCATCCCCGGCGCGGAGGTGCGATCCGAGATGCGGGTGCCGATGTAGTTGCGCCCATGGGTCACAACCGGCCAGCCATAGTTGCGCCCGGGCAGGATCAGGTTGAGCTCATCCCCGCCGAGAGGGCCGAACTCGGCGGCAAAGAGGCTGCCGGTGACGGGGTGGAAGGCGATGCCCTGCGGATTGCGGTGGCCGTAGGACCAGATCTCGGCCCGCGCGCCGGGGCGGCCGAGGAAGGGGTTGTCGGGCGGGATCTGCCCATCCGCGGTGAGGCGAATGATCTTGCCCGCCAAGTCATCGAGGCGCTGCGCCCGCAGCCGATCCTCGTTGCGCTCGCCGGAGGTGAGGAAGAGATACCGCCCATCCGGGCTGAAGCAGAGCCGCCCGCCGTAATGCAGCCGCCCGCTGCGCTGCGGCGGCGCGCAGTCGAGCACCGGCTCGACCGCCTCAAGCCCGGCCAGGCTGGGCGACAGCCGCGCCCGCCACAGCCTGGTCAGCACACCGCCCTCGACCGCCGTCGCGCTGGTCAGCCAGATCCGCCGGCTGGCGGCAAAATCGGGGGCCAGCGCCACATCGAGCAGCCCGCCCTGCCCTGCCGCCTCGACCGGCGGCACACCCGCGAGCGGCGGAGAGAGCACGCCATCGGGCCCGATCAGCCTGAGCCGTCCGGGACGTTCCGTGACCAGCAGCCGGCCATCGGGCAGGAAGGCCCCACCCCAGGGCCGCTCCAGGCCGGTGGCGAAGATGCGCAGCCTGAGGCGAAGCAGCGCCGTCTCGACCGGCGTCCCCTCCTCCTGCCCGCGGGCCAAGGCAGGGGCGAGGAGCAGCGCGGCGGCAGCACGCCGCGGCAGGCGGGCTGGCTTGGCGCTCAACGGCTGATCAGACTGTCGATCCAGCTCCGCATCTGGCTCTTCGGCATGGCGCCGACCTTGGTGTCCAGCGGCTTGCCGTCCTTGAAGAGGATCATGGTCGGAATCCCGCGCACCGCATATTCATTCGGCGTCATCGGGTTTTCGTCGATATCGACCTTGGCCACGGTGAGCCGGCCGGCATATTCGCGCGCGATCTCCTCGAGGATCGGGGCCACCATGCGGCAGGGCCCGCACCATTCGGCCCAGAAATCGACCAGCACCGGCCCGCTGGCCTCCAGCACCTCCTGCCTGAAGGTCTCGTCGGTGACGGTCTTGGTCAGTCCGCTCATCGCTGCGCTCCCCCGGAGTGTCGACCGGGAAGGTCGGGCGCCGCGGGCCGCGGGTCAAGGTGCGGGCGCATGGCGGTCGAGCAGCGGATCGGGCAGCTCCATCAGCCGCGCCGAATAAGTCCAGAGCAGCGCGCAGGAGACCGCCCGGCCGGGGAAGGAGAGCCGCAGCAGGGCGCGATAGGCCGCCATCTGGCGCAGATAGGCCGGCGCGACCTCCTCCGGCGCCTTCGGCACCGGGCGGTTGGTCTTGAAGTCGAGGATCAGCACGCGATCGGGGGCCAGCAGCAGCCGGTCCACCTGCCCGGCATAGACCCGCCCGCCGATCCGCCCCGCGATCGGCACCTCGACCAGGGCCTCGGCCGCGAAGATCGGGTGGTCGAGCAGGCGCAGCGCCTCCTCGGCCAGGGCCGCCGCGGAGTCAGCATCCAGCCCATGGCCCGGACGGTCGAGATAGGCGCGTGCCGCCTCCCGCCGCCGCTCGGGCGGCAGGGCGGGCAGATGCTGCAGCAGGGCGTGAATGAGCCGGCCGCGACGGAAACGCAGCCCCCCCGGATCGCCGGGGGCGTGCGGCGGCGCCGGGGGCGGGCCAGCCTCCTCCTCCTCGAGCAGGGTCGAAGGGGCGAGCGCCGGCGCCGCCACTTCGGGCGGGGCGGGGGTGAGCGCGAAGGCGGGCAGGGATGCACCGGCCGCTGCAGGGCGCGGCGCGGGCGGTTCGGTGAAGAGCTGTTCGGCCGGCCATTCGAGGCGGAGCAGCGGCCCCTCCTCGAAGCCCTCGGCGGGGGCACCGAAGGCGGTCGGGTCGAAGGGCAGCTCCGCCGCGCCCAGGCGGCGGAACCCGGCCTCCACCTGGGCATACCAGTCGCTCTCTCGCACCTCCCGCCGGCCGCGCCAGCCGCAGATCAGCAGCCGGTCCTCGGCCCGGGTGAGGGCGACGTAGAGCAGGCGGTTTTCCTCCTCGAGCCGGCGCGCCTCCTCCTGCCGCGCCAGCTCCTCGAGGGCGGGGGGCAGCACGGGCTCGGCCCGCGGCGACCACAGCGGCAGCTCTCCCTCCCCTCCCTCGGGCTGAAGCCAGCGCACACCCTGCCTGGGCGGCCGCTGCCGGATGGTATCGGGCAGGATGACCACCGGCGCCTGCAGCCCCTTGGCGCCATGGGCGGTCATCACCCGCACCTCGTCCTGGCCCGCTTCCGCCTCGCGCTTCACCTCGGCCCCGCCGGCGCGCAGCCAATGCAGGAAGCCCTGCAGGGAAGGCGGCTCGCGCGCCTCATAGGCCAGCGCGGCGTGGACCAGCTCATCGAGCCCCTCCGCCGCATCCGGGCCCAGCCGGGCGAGCAGCCGCGCCCTCCCCCCCTCCGCCCCCAGGATGCGCGCGAGCAGCTCATGCGGCGTGTCGCGATCGGCGCGGGCCAGCCAGCGGGCGAAGCGCTCCGCCGCCGCGGCGACCTGGCCCTGCCCGCCGGCCTCTGCCAGCAGCGCCTGCGCCAGGCTGCCGCTGCGGCCATGGGCCAGGGCGAAGAGCTCCTCCTCGGAGAGGCCGAAGAGGGGGGATTTCAGAGCGGCGGCGAGCTGCAGGTCATCCTCGGGCAGCAGCAGCGCATCGAGGGTGGCCAGCACATCCTGCACCCCGATCTGGGCGGTGAGCGCCATGCGGTCGAGCCCGCCGACCGGCACTCCGCGCCGCTTGAGCGCGCGGATCAGCATGCCCGTAAAGGCGCTGCGGTTGCGCACGAGCACGAGGATGTCGCGCGGGCGGATGCGCCGCCGCCGCGCCGGCAGCTCCTCCTGCCCGACCATGGCGGCGATGCGCGCAGCCAGCGCCTCGGCCAGCAGCCGGGCGGCAGCGCGCTCCTCCTCCACCACCTCAGGCAGGCTCCAGGGGCCGAGCGGGGCTGCCTTGCTCGACTTGGCCAGCGGCCAGAGCTCCACAAGGCCCCCCTGCCCGGCGCGATGCGGCACATGCCGCAGCACCCGGCCCGGCTCGACCACGCCAGCCTGCGCGCAGCCCCCGGCGAAGACGGCATCGACCAGCGCCAGCACCGCCGGGGTGGAGCGGAAAGAGACGTCGAGCTCCACCGCCTCGAAGCGCTGTCCGGCGGCCCGCACGCGCGGGGCGAAATGCTCCCGCGCACGGGCAAAGCCCGCCGGATCGGCACCTTGAAAGCCGTAGATCGACTGTTTGAGATCCCCCACCGCGAAGACGCTGCGCGGCGCCTCCACCTGGCCCTCGCCGGCGAAGAACTCGGCGGTCAGGGCCTTGAGGATCTGCCACTGCGCGGGGTTGCTGTCCTGCGCCTCATCAAGCAGGACGTGCTCGATCCCGGCATCGAGCTTGTACATCACCCAGGCGCTGCCCGGATCCTGCAGCAGGGCGCTCGCCCCGGCGATCAGGTCGTCGAAGTCGAGCTCGGCCCGGGCGGCCTTGGCGCGGGCATAGGCCTCGAGCATCGGGAGGCAGAGGCCAAGCAGGGCGGCAGTGGCCTCCACCACCCGTGCCCCGGCCATGGCGGCGGCCAGATCGCGCACGCGCCCCGCCTCGCGCTCCAGCAGCGCCTGCACCTCGGCCTGGCCCTGCACCCGGCGGGTGGCGAAGCGCTGGCGGATCGTCCCCTCGTTGGTGAGGAAGATACGCAGCCAGCTCTCGACATCCGCGGCGCGGGCGGCGGGCGGCAGGGCCAGCCAGCGGCGCAGGGCCAGGCCATGTTTGGCATCTTCGGGCCCGCCCAGGGCAAGGCTCGCCGCCGCCCTGGCCAGGGCGGTCTCCTCCGGCGGATGGGCGAGTTCCGCCGCGAGGGCCGCCAGATCCCGACCGGTGCCGGAGGGATCGAGAGCAGCGCCGAGCCGGTCCATCGCCCGAGCGAGCCCACCGGGCGGCACCGCGCTGAGCAGCCGCGGGGCCAGCGCGAGCAGATCGCCGCTCAGCGTGGCGAAATCCTCGGCCGTGATCAGCCCGGCCAGCACGGCGAGCGCTGCCGCCTGGCGCGGATCGGCCAGCACCGCCTCCCGCGCAGCAGCCAGGCGCGCGCGGGCATCCTGCTCCTCGAGCACGGCGAAGCTCGGCGCCAGCCCGGCCTCGAGCGGGAAGGCGCGCAGCAGCGACTGGCAGAAGGCATGAATCGTGGTGATCCGCATCCCCCCCGGCAGCTCGAGCACCTCGGCAAAGAGCCGCCGCGCGAGCTGTGCCTCGGCCGGCTTCGGATCGCGCCCGAGCAGCGCGCTCAGCCGCCCCGCCAGCGCCTGGTCCTCGGCCACCGCCAGCTCGCCCAGGGCGCGGTGCAGGCGCTGCGCCATCTCGGCCGCGGCGGCGCGGGTGAAGGTGAGGCAGAGGATGCGCCCCGGCGGCGTGCCCGAGAGCATCAGCCGCAGCAGCCGATCGACGAGCAGCTTGGTCTTGCCCGACCCGGCCGAGGCCGAGACGAAGGCCGAGGCAGCGGGATCGGCCGCGCGGGCCTGTGCTGCCGCGGCACGCTGGGCGGGGTTCTCGCTCACGCTTCCTCGGCCCATTCCGCGAGGCGGGCGAGGTGGTCGTAATCGCTCCCCCGCGCCTCGAGATCCGGGTGCGGCCGCGCCGGGAAGGGGGCATGCCCGGTCAGGTAGCGTCGGATCAGCTCGCCGAGCAGCTTCTCGGCCTGGTCGGTCAGCTGCGCGATGTCGGAGAGTTCCATCGGCTCCCCGGGCGGCTGGCCGCCGGAGAGGCGCCAATAGACCAGCCGCTCCGCCTGCTCTCCCCCCAGGCCCGGAAAGCCGCCGCGGCGGGCGAGCAGCGCCTCGAGCGGCAGCTGCAGCACCCGCCCCTCCCGCACCCGTTTGGCGGTGGGCAGGCTGCCCGTCTTGTAGTCGAGGATCAGAAGCCCGCCGCGGGCGAGCAGATCGACCCGATCGGCCCGGCCATGCAGGATCACATCGCCGAAGGCCGCCTCCCCGCGGAGCTCGACATGGGTGGCGGCCGGGGGATCTTCCCTGCGCAGGCGCGCCTCCTCGCGCAGGACGAAATCGCCAATGCGGGCAAGCCGCGCCCTCCAGTAGCGCTGCAGGGCGGGCGAGAGCCCGGCCTCCTCGAGCGCGGCCTCGACCGCGCGCTGCCAGCGCTGCGCCGCATCGGCAGGCAGCGCACCGGGGGGCAGGCCGGTCAGGAAATGCGCCATCACCCGATGCACGATCAGGCCGTAATCCGCCGCGCTGGGCGGCTCGTCGAGCGGGCGGAGGCGAAGCAGGCGCAGAATGCGCCGCGCATAGAAGGCATAGGGGTCGGCCAGCAGAGTTTCGGCCTCGGTCACCGACAGGCGTCGCGGCCGCGCTGCCGGCGGCGGGCAGGGTGCCGGCCGCTCCGCCGGCGAGGCGACACCCCCGGGCGGCTGATCGAGCAGCGCCGCCCAAGCCACGGCCGGAGAGGCCGGCAGGGCGAGACCCTCCGGATGGGCAGGGCTGGTCTGCCCGCGCAGGAAGGTCTCAAGCCGGGTCAGCCAGCGCGCCGGCACGGTGGGCGCCCCGCCGCGACGGGCGGCGCGGGTCAGCACCACCTCCGGCGCGGCGCAGGCGAGCAGCAGGAAATCCGCCGCCACCCGGCCGATCCGCCGCTCCGGCTCGGGCAGGCCGAAGCGCGCGCGCATCGGCCGGCCCATCCAGGGGCCAGGGTCGGTGGCGAGGGGCCAGACGCTTTCATCGAGCCCGCCCAGGATCAGGCGGTCGAAATCGAGCAGCCGCGCCTCGATCAGGCCCAGCACCGCGACGCGCGGATGGGCATCGCGCTGGCGCGGCCGGCGCAGCGTGCCGGCAGCAAGCGCGGCATCGAGCAGAGGGGGCAGATCGGCCGGGGCCATCGCCGGCAGGTGAGCGAAGGCCTCCTGCATCGCCGCGAGGTGGCGGGCCAGCGCGTCGCCCTCCTCCCCCTCGTACAAGGCAAGCCCACCCGGCCGGTCGGGCCGGGCGGCGAGCTGTTCGGCAGCTTCGAGCAGGGACTCGAGCAGCGGGCCGGGGGGGCTCGCCGGCCCCTCGGGCAGGGCGGTCAGCCCGCCGAGCGCCGCCGCCAGCGCATCGAGCAGGCGATGGCAGGCCGGATCGGCGTCGGCCGGCAGGGCCCGGCGCAGCCCGGCCAGCCCGGGCTCCGGCCGCGTGCCGCGCAGCGCTGTCCGCTCGAGCCGCCGCGCCGCCGCGAGCCACTCCTCCCGCGCCATCCCGCCGGCTGCCAGGGGATGCTTGAGGAGAGCAAGCAGCGGCACCGGCGCGAAATCGGCGGCGAGCGCAGCCGCGAGCAGGCGCAAGAACACCCCGCCCGGGGTGAGGGAGAGCGGAATGCCCGCGCTGTCCTCGGCGATGATGCCATAGCGGGCCAGTTCGGCGACGCAGCGCCGGGCCAGGTCGCGATCGGGGGTGACCAGGGCGGCGCGCGCGCCGGGTTGCTCCAGCGCCTCGCGCAGCAAGAGGGCGATCGCCCGCGCCTCCTGCCCGGCATCGGCCGCGGCGGCGAGGGAGAGGCCGGCGAGCGCCCCCTGCCAGGCCTCGGGCCGGCGCGCCTGCCAGGCCGGGATGGCGCCGGGTGGGCGCAGCGCCTCGCCGAGCAGGGCGGCGCGCGGCGGTGCGGGGGCGGTCTTCGTCCAGGGTGGGAAGGAGAGGCGCTCCTCCCCCATCAGGGCAAGCAGCCGGCGCTGCCCGTGGAAGGGGTGGGTCGGAGCCTCGCGCAGCGCATCGGCCGGCAGGGTCGCGGTGGCCGGGTCCTCGCCGTGCAGGACGACAAAGCCCTGCGGCAGCCCCGCCACCACCGACAGCAGCCGCGCCGCCGCCGGGATGGTGCCGCCCAGGCCGATGCCCGCGGCCACCACCATGTCCCGGGGCGGATTCGCCTGCCAGGCCTCGGCCTGGGCGATCAGGGCAGCCAGCCGGCGCGTGCCGATATCGAGCAGCCCCTGCTCCTCCAGCCAGCCCTGCCAGGCCTCGGCCACACCGCGCAGGAAGCGGGTGGTGATCTGCCAGTGGCGGGCCAGATCGCCCTCGACCAGCCCATCCAGCCGGGCAAGCCAGGCCTCCTGCAGGGCGGCGGGCCGGGCGGCGAGGCTGAGGTCGGTCTCCTCGAGCGCGATCTCGTCGAAGAGGGCGGCGAGTTCCCCGGCGAGACTCCAGGCCTGCTGCGGCCCGACCGGCCCGCCGCGCGAGGGGGGCCAGCGCTGCACGAAACCGGCAAGCACCGCCTGGCGCGTCAGCGGTGCGACGGCCGGCGGCAGATCCAGCAGGGCGGGCAGAGCGAGCTCCTCCGCATCCTCAACCGACAGCCCGGCGAGGGCGGAGAGCCTCGGCAGCAGCAGCGCGGCATCGCCCTCTCCCGGCGGCAGGAAGGCGGTGCGCAGGGCGCGGGCGGCGCGGCGGGTGGGCAGCAGGATGGTCGCGCGCGGCAGCGCCTCGGGCTCCGGCAGGCGCTCCCTGACCCCGGCGGCCAAGGCCGGCAGGAAGGGCACGCCTACAGGAATCGAGAAGATCTTGCCTCCGGCCATCGCCGGACGGGCCTATTCCGCGGCGGTGGCGAGGTCGGGCCGATGCAGCGCCCCGCCCCATTCGGAGAGGAGATTCTCGTCGTCATGGCCAAGCGGGACGGCATCCGGCCCATGCACCAGCACATCGGGACGGAAGAGGCGCAGCAGCGCCTCGTTCGACTGCCCCTCGCAATGCGCCACCAGATCGACCAGGGGGGAATCGGCCAGCACGGTCGCCGCATCGTCGCAGATGCAGATGATCAGGCGATCGCACCAGGAGCGGGCCTGTTCGAGCAGCGCCGGCGTCCAGCGCGCTGCCCCCCCGGCGGCCAGGTGCAGCAGGCCGATGCGCCAGCCACGATGGCGCCAGCGTTCCGCGATGGCGGAAGCGAAGGGCAGCGAGACGAGCTTCTGCCGCGCGCGGAAGCCGGGGGTGAAGGCCTCGGCCAGCTCATCCTCCCGCACCACGGCGATGCCCACCTTGCGGCTGACGATGCCGATCGCCGCTGCGGCCAGTTCGGCAGCCAGCGCCAGCGGCTGGCCGACGGCGAGCGCGGCGGCCATGACGGCCACCACGGCCTCTCCGGCGCCTGCCGGATCGTCCTGGTCGGAGGCATCGGCCCGCCAGTGCCGCGGTGCCTCAGCCCCGGTGACCAGGGTCAGGCCCTGGCTGCCGCGGACCACCAGCACCGCACCGAAGCGGTGCCGGCGCAGCAGTTCGAGCGCGGCATCGGCGCTCGCGCTCGCCTCCGGCGGCGGAGTGCCGGGGGCGGCCAGGGCGCGGTCCGATTCGAGGACGACGAGATCCGACCCCTCGAAGCGCTCCAGCTCTCCCGCCCGGGGCTGCACCACCACCTTGCGGCCGGATTTGCGGGCGAGCTCGATCAGCCGCGGCGCGACATCGGCGGCAAGCACCGCCTTGTGGTAGTCGGAGAGCACGATGGCGCGGGTGGCGGCCAGCGCATCGCTGGCGATCCGGACCAGCCGGTCGGCTAGGCGCGGGTGGATCGGGCTTGCCTGTTCGCGGTCGGCCCGCAGGATCTGCTGCCCGGCGGCGACGAAGCGGGTCTTGGTGGTGGTCGCACGGCCGCCCTGGACGAGCAGCCAGGGCTCCACCCCCGGCTGGCCGCCGACCAGGCCGGTCAAATCCGCCCCCGGCTGGTCATCCCCCACCACCGAGACGAAGGCCGAGGCCGCACCGAGGGCGGTCAGGTTGCGCACCACATTGGCCGCCCCGCCCGGCACCGCCGTCTCCCGCTCGATCGCCAGGATCGGCACCGGCGCCTCGGCGCTGACACGGCTCACCCGGCCATAGACATAGCGGTCGAGCATCGCATCGCCGACCACCAGGACCGAGGCGCGGCGCAGCTGCCGAACGGCGGCGACGCGGGAGGAGGCGGAATCTCGGCTGGCGTCGCTGCGCGGTCGCATCATCGATCTATGTTTCCGCCGCCGAACGGCGCGGGCAAGGGGGAAGCTGTCTGCCAGCGTGGGGACAGGCAGATCGTTGCTTTATGCCAACGAACCGCCCCCCATTGCCGCCGCGGCAAGGCGCACGATATCGCGAGCCATGCTGGAGGCCGAAGCCGCCATCCGCCTCTCCGTCTTCCTCGCCGTGCTCCTGCTGCTCCTGCTGCTCGAGCGGCGGATCCCCTGGGCCGTGCCGCGCCCGCTCGGAGCCAGGCGCTGGCCGCACCATCTCGGTCTGGTTGCCGCCGGGACGTTGCTCGTCCGCTGGCTGCTGCCCGCTTCCGTCGTCGGGGCCGCGCTGTGGGCCGAGGCGGAGGGCATCGGGCTCTTGCGCTGGCTCGACCTGCCTCTCTGGCTATCCCTGCCGCTGTCGGTGGTGCTGCTCGATGTCCTGATCTACCTCCAGCACCGGATCTTTCACGCCGTACCGTTGCTGTGGCGCCTGCACCGGGTGCACCACGCCGACCCCGAGCTGGATGCGACCACCGGCGTGCGGTTCCACCCGCTCGAAATCCTCCTCTCCGCCCTCTTCAAGATGGCGGCGGCGATCCTCCTCGGGCTGCCGCCCGAAGCGGTGCTGGTCTTTGAAGTGCTGCTCAATGCGAGCTCGCTCTTCGAGCATGCCGCCATCAGCCTGCCGCCCCGGCTTGATGCCGCGCTCAGGCTGCTGATCGTCACCCCGAGCCTGCATCGCATCCACCACAGCGAGCGGCGGGAGGAGACCGACAGCAATTTCGGCTTCTGCCTCTCCCTCTGGGATCGTTGGCTCGGCACCCTGCGCGAAGAACCGCAGGGCGAGCTCAAGCTCGGCGTCGGCGCCTTCGCCAGCGCCGAGGACCAGCGGCTGGACCGCCTGCTCTGGCAGCCGCTGCGCCGGGGCTGAGGCCGGCTTCCCCACCACCGGCAAGGCCAGCGCGCCCTGCACTGGCCGACCAGAGCCTGCGGGCCGCCCCGGCATGCCCTGCCCGGGCCTGCGGACCGGTTGCGCGCGGCGGATGAGCACCGGGCGCGCCCATCCGCCCGGCCCCCCCACCCTCACGACCCGGCAGAGAACAGAGGCGAACAGCACCGGCCCGCAGCGATCGCGGCCGGATGGTCTCCCGATCGGTCGCTGCGGGCTGGGCGAGGGGGGCCTAGGTCGCGCGCGCCGCCCCGTTTGCCCCTTGCGGCCGCGCGCCGAGGATATGGGCGATCGCATAGGCCAGATCGGCGCGGTTGAGGGTGTAGATGTGGAACTCGTCCACCCCGTTGGCCTGCAAGACCCGCACCAGTTCGGCCGCGACCAC
>JANWYF010000198.1 GCA_025057055.1 Rhodovarius sp.
TCGATTGCGGGCTGTTCCAGGGGCCCAAGGCGCTCAAGGCCCTCAACTACGAAGCCTTTCCCTTCGACCCGGCGGGGGTGGATGCGGTGCTGCTCACCCACGCCCATATCGACCACTCCGGCCTGCTGCCCAAGCTCGTCAAACAGGGCTTCCGCGGCCGCATCCACGCCACCCAGCCGACCATCGACCTCTGCTCCTGCCTGCTGCCCGACTCGGGCCATATCCAGGAGAGCGAGGTGGCCGAGCTCAACCGCCGCAACCGCCGCCGCGGCCGGCCGCAGGTCCAGCCGATCTACACCGCCGCCGATGCCGAACGGGCGCTGGAGCGTTTCCTGCCCGTCCCCCTGGGCCGCTGGATCGCCCCCCTGCCCGGGGTGCGGGCCCGCTTCTGGAACGCTGGGCATATGCTGGGGTCGGCCTCGATCGAACTCGCCTTCGAGGGCGAGGGCGAGCAGGAGCCTCCGATCCGCCTCCTGGTGTCAGGCGATATCGGCTCGGCCGAGGGGGTGCTGCAGCGCGCCTCCGACGGGCCGGCAGGCGTCGATCACATGGTCCTCGAGGCCACCTACGGCGATCAGGACCGCCCACCCGTCACCACCGCCGCCCGCCGCGCCGCCCTCGCGCGCCTGCTGCGCCTGGCAGCCGAGGCGGACGGGGCGCTGCTGGTGCCGGTCTTCGCCGTCGAACGCGCGCAGGAGGTGGTGGCCGATCTGATCGCGCTGATGCGGGCGCGCGAAGTGCCGGAAGCCCCCATCCACCTCGACTCGCCGCTCGCCAGCCGTGCCACCCGCGTCTTCCTCCGCCACGCCGGAGAGACAGGGGACCCCGCCTGGCTGCGCGATGTGCTGACCGATCCGCTGCTGCGCCATGTCGAGGGGCGGGAGGAGAGCCTCGCCCTCTCCCGGCGCGAGGGGTTCCGCATCGTGCTGGCCGGCAGCGGCATGTGCGAGGCCGGGCGCATCCGCCAGCACCTGGCGCAGGCGCTGTGGGATCCGGCCACTGTGGTCGCCCTGGTCGGCTTCCAGGCGCAGGGCACGCTGGGGCGGCTGCTGCAGGACGGCGAACGGCTGGTGCGCATCCAGGGCGAGGCGATCCGCGTCGCCGCCCGCATCGAGCGCATCGAGGGCTATTCCGGCCATGCCGATGCGCCGGAACTGCTGCGCTGGGCCGCAGCGCGGGGGCCCGTCGCAGGCGGGCTGTTCCTGGTCCACGGCGAACCGGGCGCGCGCGACGGGCTGGCCCAGCGGATCGCCGCCGAACCGGCCCTGGCCGGTGCGACCGTGCTGCGCCCGCTGCTTGATGAGGCCTTCCGCCTGCGCGCCGGCACCGCCCCCGAGGCAGCACCCGGCGCCCTGCCCCGCCGGCGCGCCGAGCCCGAGACGGTGATGCTGCCGGATTGGCACAATGCCCGCTCCGCCCTGCTGCTCGCGATCGACGAAGCGCTGGAGCAAGCCCCGGACGAGGCGGCACGCGCCGCCCTGCTCGCCCGGCTGCGGGCGGCGCTGGCCGGCTGAGGAGGCCCAGACCCGCCCACTGCCCCGGCCGTCACGCCAGCCCGCCACCCGCGCCCCGGCCGGTTGCGGCGTCCGGCCCCATCTGCTATCGGCCCCGCAGCGGCCCATTCCGGCGTGGCGCAGCGGTAGCGCAGCGGACTGTTAATCCGTTGGTCGTTGGTTCGAATCCAACCGCCGGAGCCACCCCTTCCTGCGGTGCTCCCTTTCGGCGGCGGCGCACGGTTGGCCACCCATCTTGGCAAGCCGGATCAGCAGCTCTACCCGCGCTGCTCTCGTTCGGCGGCGGGTCACGGCCCGTGACGCGTCTCGGCAAGCCGGACCAACAGCTCTGACCAAGGTGCTTCCGTTCAACGGCGGCGCACGCTTTCCCAGCCGTCTCGGCAAGGCGGACCGGCGGCTCTGACCGCAGTGCCCTCCCGCGGCGGCGGCGGCACCCTTCCCCACCCGTCTCGGCAAGCCGGATCAGCAGCTCTGACCACGGTCTTCCCGATGACAGGCCATACGGCATGCGCCAGCGCGCGGGGCAGAGCTCGCCCGCCTGTCAGTCGCAGCGGGCCGACATCCCCCCATCCACCACCAGCTCGGTCCCGGTGATGAACCGCGCCTCCTCCGAGGCCAGGAACAGCACCGCCGCCGCGGTATCCCGCCCATCCCCCGCGAAGCCCAGCGGAATCCGCCGCCGCCGGCTCTCGAGCAGCGCCGCGACATCGCCGCCCATGCGCTGGCGCGCCAGCCTCGCCTCCACCATCGGCGTGTGCATCTGCCCGGGCACCACCGTATTCACCCGGATCCCCCGCGCCGCATATTCCACCGCCACCACGCGCGAGAGCTGGATCACCCCCGCCTTGGCCGCGGCATAGGCGACCTGCGCCGACCCGGTCCAGCGGATGCCGGAGGTGGAGGCGAGATTGACGATCGCCCCTCCCCCACCCTCCAGCATCACCGGGATCACATGCTTGCAGAGCAGGAAGACGCTCTTGAGGTTAAGGTCGATCTGCGAATCCCACTCCTCCTCCGACAGCGCGACCGGACCGCCGGGGGCAGAGCCGCCGACATTGTTGACCAGGACCTGGATCCCACCCGCCTCGGACCGGATGGCGGCGATGGCCTGCGCCACCTCTCCGCTGCGGGTCACATCACAGGCCATGGGGCGGAAGCGGCCGCCGCGTTCGGCAATCAGCCCCGCCGTCTCCTCCATCGCCGCCGGATCGCGGTCGAGGCCGAAGACCAGCGCCCCCTCCTCGGCCAGGCCAACCGCAATCGCCCGGCCATTGCCCCAGCCCGGCCCGACCGAACCGGCCCCCGTCACCACCGCGACCTTGCCCAGGAAACGCTGCCTGTTCATCGGGCTTCCTCCCCTCCCCCTGCCTGCACACGCGCATCCCGCTGCGCCGCCTCCCGCGCCAGCGCGACGATCCGGCGCCTGAGCCAGGCATGGCCCGGATCGCCCTCGAAACGCCGGTGAAAGACCAGCGACAGCCGCGTATGCCGCACCGCAATCGGCGGCGGGCGACAGATAAGCCCATGCGCCGCCGCAAGCGCCCGGGCCAGCCTGGCCGAGAGCGTGATGATCATGTCCGTCTCACGCAGCAGGGCCGGCACCGCCGAGAGATGCGCGAGCACCGCACCCAGCCGCCGCGGATAGCCGGCCGCCCGCAGCGGCTCATCGAGCGCCCCATCGCGCGACCCGTTGGGCGAATGCAGCAGATGCGGCACGCTGACATAGCGCTCGAGCGTGAGTTCGCCGCGCGCCAGCGGATGGTCGGGGCGCATCAGGACCAGAAAGGCCTCGGGCAGCAGCCGCAGCCGCGTATAGAGCGCAGGCGGCTCCTCCAGCACCGCGATCGCCATCTGCACCCGCCCCGCCTCCAGCGCCGCCATGGCATCGGTGCGATCGGCATGGGCGATGGCCAGCAGCACCCCCGGCGCCTCGCGCGAGAGGGCCGCAATCAGCGGCGGGGCCAACACCGCCTCGGCATATTCGCTCATGCCCAGCGGAAAGACGCGCCGGGCGGTGGCCGGGTCGAAAGGCGTCGCCGCACCGAGCGTCTCGGCCAGGCGGTCCAGCGCCTCGGCCACCGGCGCCGCAAGCGTGAGGGCGAGCGCGGTCGGCTCCACCCCCCCCGGCCGGCGCAGGAAGAGCGGATCGCCCAGCGCACGCCGCAGCCGCGCCAGCGCATTGGAGACCGCCGGCTGCGACATGCCCAGCCGCTCCGCCGCGCGGGTGACATGGCGTTCGCGCGCCACCGCGTCGAACACACGCAGCAGATTGAGATCAAGGCCCGCCAGGCCGGACATGGCCCCATCCTGCGGGGGCCGGCGCGCCAGGCCAAGCCCGGCCCCTTGCCAGGGCAGCATCCGGCCCCAACCCTTCTCTCGCCATGCCGCCCCTTGGCCCCCTTCGCCGCGCCCCGCGCCGCCGCCCGCTGCAGGCGCTGGCCGGCCTGCTCCTCGCGCTGCCCGCCCTGCTCGCCCCGCCCTCCCTCGCGCGGGCCGAGGGGCGCGAGGTGCTGACCATCGGCATCAGCCAATACCCGGCCAGCCTGCACCCCAACATCGAGAGCATGGTGGCCAAGTCCTACATCCTCGGCTTCGTGCGCCGGCCGCTGACGGCCTGGGATCCGGACTGGCGCCTGGTCTGCCTGCTCTGCGAGGAGCTGCCGACCCTGGCCAATGGCCTCGCCCGGCAGGAGAGCACACCAGACGGCCGGCCAGGGCTGCGCCTGCGCCTTTCGCTGCGCCAAGGCCTGCGCTGGGGCGATGGCCAGCCGATCACCGCCGAGGATCTCCGCTTCGCCTGGGCGGCCGGGCGCGAACCCGCGACCGGCTTCGGCCCGGCCGAGTTCTACCGCCAGGCCTATGAGCTCCTGGTGATCGACGAGCGCAGCATCGAACTGCGCCTGGACCGCATCACCTTCGCCTTCGCCTCGATGGGCGATTTCCAGCCCCTGCCCCGCCACCTGGAGGAGCCCATCTGGCAGGCCGACCCCAGGCTCTATCGCAGCCGCAGCCTCTACGAGCGCGATCCCACCCACCCCGGCCTGTGGTCCGGCCCCTGGCGCGTGGCGGCGGTGCAGCCCGGATCGGCCATCACGCTCGAGCGCAATCCGCTCTGGTCCGGCCCCGCGCCGCATTTCCGGCAGATCCGCATCCGCACGGTCGAGAACACGACGGCGCTGGAGGCGCAGCTGCTCGCCGGGCAGATCGACATGATCGCGGGCGAACTCGGCCTGCCGGCGGAACAGGCGGCGGCGCTGGAGCGGCGGGCGCGCGGCCGCTTCGTCCTGCACTGGCGACCGGGCCTCGTCTACGAACATCTCTCGCCCAATCTCGACCACCCCGCCCTGGCCGACCGGCGGGTGCGGCAGGCGCTGCTGCTCGCGCTCGACCGGCAGCGGATCGTGGCCCAGCTCTTCGAGGGGCGGCAGACGGTGGCGCATGGGCCCCTCCACCCGCTCGATCCGATGCACGACCCGGCCGCGCCGCGCTGGCCCTTCGACCCCGCGCGTGCCGCCCGCCTGCTCGCCGAGGCCGGCTGGACCCCGGGGCCCGATGGCATCCGCCGCAACGCCGCCGGCGAGCGCCTCTCCCTCGAGCTGATGACGACCGCCGGCAACCGCTCGCGCGAGCAGGTGCAGCAGGTGATCGCGGCGCAATGGCGGGCCGTGGGGGTGGAGGTGCGTATCCGCAACGAACCCCCGCGCGTGCTCTTCGGCGAGACGCTGCGCCAGCGCCGCCACCAGGGCTTCGTGCTCTTCGCCTGGGTCTCCTCACCCGAGGGCGTGCCGCGCAGCAGCCTCTCCAGCACCGAGGTGCCGAGCCCGGCCAATGGCTTCTCCGGCCAGAACTATGCCGGGTTCCGCCATGCCGAGCTGGATGCGATCCTGGAGGAGCTGCCGGTCACACTGCAGGCCGAGGCACGCCGGCCGCTGTGGTCGCGGCTGCAGGCGATCTATGCGGAGGAGCTGCCGGCCCTGCCGCTCTGGTTCCGGCAGGAGGCCCACATCTGGCCGCGCTGGCTGGAGGGGGTGCGGCCCACGGGTCACCTCAACCCCTCCTCGCTGTGGGCCGAGGAGTGGCGGGCGCGATGAGCATCGCCGGCCGCCTGCTGCAGATCCTGCTCACCACCGCCCTGCTCTCCTTCGTCTTCTTCATGCTGATCGGCCTGATGCCGGGCGATCCGATCGATCTCGCGATCGCGGGCGATCCCAGGCTGTCGGCCGAGGATGCGGCGCGGCTGCGCGCCCTCTACGGGCTCGATCGGCCGCTCGTGGAACGCTACCTCGCCTGGGCGGGGGGCGTGCTGGAGGGGCGCTTCGGCTATTCGCGGCTGTTCGCCCAGCCGGTGGCCGATCTGCTCTGGCCCGCGCTGCGCTCCACCCTGCTGCTGGTCGGCCTTGCGCTCCTGATCGCCGCGGGGGCGGGGGTGGCTTTCGGCGTGGCTGCGGCGCTCAAGCAGGGGCTTGCCGGCCCGATCGGCCTTATAGCCCTGCTCGCGCAGGCGGTGCCCGGCTTCTGGCTCGGCATCCTCCTCATCATGATCTTCGCCGTCACCCTGGGCTGGCTGCCGGCGGGCGGCATGGCCGAGGAGGGCGAGGCCGCCTGGCGCTTCCTGGTGCTGCCGGTGGCCACCCTGGCCTTTGCGCAGCTCGCCGCCTACACGCGCCACGCCGCCGCCGCCATGGCCGATGCGCTGCGCGCCCCCTGGATCCGCACCGCCCGCGCCCGCGGCGCAAGCGAGGCGCGCATCGCCTGGCAGCACGCCTTCCCCAACGCCGCGGTGCCGGTGATCACGCTGATCGGCCTGGATGCCGGGGCGCTGGTATCGGGGGCCGTGATCACCGAGGCGCTGTTCGCCCGCCCCGGCATGGGCAAGCTGATCTACGATGCGGTGATGGGCAATGACAGCAACCTCGCGCTTCTCGCGCTGCTCGTGGTGGCGGTGGTGACCATGCTGGGCAGCCTCGCTGCGGATCTGGCGCAGCGCGCGCTGGACCCGAGGCTCAGGTGAGGATCGCCGCCGGTCTCCTCCTGCTCGGGGTGATCGCGGCCGGCGCCCTGGCCGCGCCCTGGCTCGCCGCCGCCCTCGGCCATGATCCCTTCGCGCCCGATCTGCTCAACCGCTACGCCCCGCCCTCGGCCACACATCCGCTCGGCACCGACGAGCTCGGGCGCGATGTGGCGCTGCGCCTGCTGTGGGGGGCGCGGGTGTCGCTGGCGGTCGGGCTGCTCTCCGCCCTCATCGCCGCGGCGGTGGGCACCCTGGCCGGGCTGGTTGCGGCCTGGCGGGGCGGCCTGTGGGATGGGCTGCTGATGCGCCTGGCCGATGCGCTGCTCGCCCTGCCCGCCCTGCCGCTGCTCATCATCCTCTCCGCGCTCGATCCGGCCGCGATCGGGCTGCCGCGCGGGCAGGCGATGGCCGATGTGCTGCGGATTGCGCTCATCCTGGCGGCCTTCGGCTGGATGGGCGTGGCGCGGCTCGCCCGCGCGGCCGCGCTCACGGTGCTCGCGATGGAATTCGTGCGTGCCGCGCGTGCCCTTGGCGTCGGGGAGGGGCGGCTGCTGCTCCGCCATGTCCTGCCCGCCCTGGCCAGCCCCGTGGCGGTGGCCACCGCGCTGGCGGTGGCCGGCGCCATCCTGGCCGAAAGCGCGCTCTCTTTCCTTGGCCTCGGCATCGCGCCCCCGGCGCCGAGCTGGGGCAATATGCTCGCCCATGCGCAGGAGGCGCTGTTCGAAGCCCCGCTGCTCGCGCTCTGGCCTGGGCTGATGATCCTGGCCACCGTCGCCGGCTGCACGCTGCTCGCCGACGGAATCCGGCGCCGGGGGGCGTGAGCGCGGCCGGCTCAATGCGCCGGCCGGCCCCGTTCGCTGCAGGCGAAGTTGTGCTGGTGCACCAGCCCCTCGTCATAGCCCCACTCGGGGCGCGCGGGCGGTGCGCTCTCGGCCAGCGGGCGGGCTCCGCCGCGCCCGTCCTGATCGCCCTGGGCCAGGCGCCCCGATCGGTCCTCCTGCCATGGCTGCATCGCTCATCTCCTCTGCTGGGTTGTTCTGCTGCGGTCCGGCCGCCGGGCGGGCCTTCCGCGCCCGGCGGCGGCGGTCAGTGACCGAACTGCAAGGCCTCGGTGCTGGCCGCGAGAGCGGTGGTGCTGGCCTGCCCGCCGGAGGCGGCCATCGCCACCGCATCGAAATAGCCGACCCCCGCCTCGCGCTGGTGGCGCACCGCGGTGAAGCCGTTCGCCTCCTCGGCGAACTCGGCCTGCTGCAGCTCGGAATAGGCGGCCATGCCGCGCGCCGCATAGCCGCGGGCGAGGCGGAACATCGACAGGTTCAGGCTGTGAAAGCCCGCCAGCGTGACGAACTGGAAGCGATAGCCCATCGCCGCCAGCTCGCGCTGGAAGCGCTCGGCCGCCTCGAGCCCCATCTTGCGCTGCCAGTTGAAGCTGGGCGAGCAGTTGTAGGCGAGAAGCTTGCCCGGGAAATGGCGGTGGATCGCCTCGGCGAAGGCGCGCGCATCCGCGAGGTCGGGCTCTGAGGTCTCCCACCACAGCAGATCGGCATAGGGCGCATAGGCGAGGCTGCGCGCGATCGCATACTGCTTGCCCAGGCCGGGCTTGATGCGGAAGAAGCCCTCCGGCGTGCGCTCCCCGGTCAGGAAGGGGCGGTCGCGCTCATCCACGTCGGAGGTGATGAGCTGCGCGCTCTCCGCATCGGTGCGGCAGAGCAGCACGGTCGGCACGCCCTCCACATCGGCGGCGAGCCGCGCCGCATTGAGGGTGCGGATGTGCTGGGCGATCGGCACCAGCACCTTGCCGCCCAGATGGCCGCATTTCTTCTCCGAACTCAGCTGGTCCTCGAAATGCACGCCCGCCGCCCCGGCCTCGATCAGGGCGCGCATCAGCTCATAGGCATTCAGCGCGCCGCCGAAGCCGGCCTCCGCATCGGCGATGATCGGGACCATGTAGTCGGTCTGATCGCAGCCCCTGCCCTCCAGCCGCTCCAGGGTGGCGATCTGATCGGCCCGGCGCAGCGCGGCATTGATGCGCCGGACCAGGGCGGGCACGCTGTCGACCGGATAGAGCGACTGGTCCGGATAGGTCTGCCCCGCCGTATTGGCATCGGCCGCGACCTGCCAGCCCGAGACATAAATGGCCTTGAGCCCGGCCTTGACCTGCTGCAGCGCTTGCATGCCGGTCAGCGCGCCCAGGGCGGCAACCAGGGGCTCGCTCTCCAGCAGCCGGCGCAGCCGCCGCGCGCCCATCTCGGCCAGGGTGTGGCGGATGCGAAAGCTGCCGGCCAGCCGTTCGACATCGGCCGGGCTGTAGTCGCGGCGGATGCCGTCGGGCCAGTCGCGCCCGCCGCCTGGGCCGCCATCCGGGGCGTGCGGGGTCATGTCACGTCGCTGCATGCCTCTCTCTCCGGTCGGTTGGCGGGGCTTGCCGCCGCCGTGAAAGATTGACAAAGCGGCTTCGGCGCGCCAGCAGAAGACGCAAGGTCAAGGCCGAAGCTTGTGTTGAGCTGCACAGCCAGGCCGCCGCTTTTGTAAACGATGTGAAGGGCGCCCTCGATGTCCCGGCCCATGATCGGCCGCATCATCCGCCGCCTGCGCACCGAACGCGGCCTGACGCAGCAGGCCCTGGCCGCGCGGCTCGGCATCTCGGCGAGCTATCTGAACCTGATCGAGCACGATCAGCGCGCGGTCACCGCCTCGGTCCTCATCAAGCTGACCCAGGTGCTGGGCGTCGATGTCGCAACCCTCTCAGGCAGCACCGAACGCGCGCTCGAATCCGCGCTGCGCGAGGTCTTCTCCGATCCCGCGACCGGGGCCGATCCGGTGCCGGAGGGGGAGCTGCAGGCACTCGCCGCCTCGGCCCCCAATGCGGCGCGGGCGGTGCTTGCGCTCTATCGCGCCTGGCGCGTGGCGCGAGAGGACAGCGCGGGCCTTGCCCTGCCCTCGGGCCGGCGGCTGCTGCTGCCGACCGAGGAGGCGCGCGACTTCTTCCACGATCACGCCAACCATTTCCCGCCGCTGGAAGCCCTGGCCGAGGCGCTGGGGCGCGAGATGGACGCGCAGCCGGCCGAGATGAACCACGCCATCGCCGAACGGCTGCGGCGCAAGCATGGGCTCGCGGTCGTGGTCGGTCCGCTGGAAGGGGCGCTGCGCCGCTACGATCCGGCCCGGCGCGTGCTCGCGCTGTCCGAGGCGCTGCCGCGCGAAAGCCGCGGCTTCCAGATGGCCTTTCAGCTCATGCTGCTCGAGGGGCGCGAACAGGTGGAGGAGATCGCCGCCTCCGCGGAGCCGAGCACGCCGGAGGCGCGGGATCTGATCCGCCTCGGCCTGCTCAACTACGCCGCCGCCGCGCTGCTCATGCCCTATCTGCCCTATCTCCGCGCCGCGCGCGCGCTGCGCCATGACCTCGATGCCTTGGCCGCCCGCTTTGGCGTCTCCTTCGAACAGGCGGCGCATCGCCTCTCCACCCTGCAGCGGGAAGGCGCGCGCGGCCTGCCCTTCTTCTTCCTGCGCGTCGACCTGGCGGGCAATGTCGACAAGCGCTTCTCGGCGGCGGGTTTTCCCTTCGCGCGCTTCGGCGGCAGCTGCCCGAAATGGGTGGTGCACCAGGCCTTCACCACGCCGGGCGTGATCCGCGTCCAGCATGCCGAACTGCCCGACGGGGCGCGTTTCCTCTGCTTCGCGCGCGCCATCGTCGGCCATGGCGCCCCGTGGGGAGAGCCCCCCCCGCTCCATGTCATCGCCATGGGCTGCGATGCCGCCCATGCGGCGGAGGTCGTCTACGCCGACGGCCTCGACCTGCGCCACCAGCCGGTCGGCATCGGCCTCTCCTGCCGGCTCTGCGACCGCGCCGACTGCCGCTCCCGCGCCTTCCCGCCGCTCGAGCATCGCCTGCAGCTCGATCCCAATGTCGATGCCACCTCCCCCTGGCGCTTCGAAAAGGGCAAGAGCTAGCGCCGGTCTCAAGGAGCATGCCCGTTACCTCTGGCGGCCCTTCAGGGGGGCAGTCCGCGCCCCCCGGCCTCGTTGCGGCGGTCCCGCAAGCCGCTGCCGGCCCGGCCGATCATCGCGCTTCGCGGGGCAAGAGCGGCGAGCCTTGCGGGAGAGGACAGCAGAGCCGCGCCCGCGGCGCCGGCAGGCGCAGCCCGCGGCAGGCTACCCCGCGAAGGGATCGCGCAGGGCGATGGTATCGTCGCGGTCCGGCGAGGTGCTGAGCATCATCACCGGCGCGCCCACCAGCTCCTCGATGCGGCGGATGTATTTCACCGCCTCTGCCGGCAGCTCGGCGTAGCTGCGTGCGCCCCGGGTCGAGGAGGACCAGCCCGGTAGGGTCTCATAGACCGGCTCGCAGGCGGCCTGGGCGCGCATGGCAGGCGGCAGCCGATGCAGGAACTGCCCGCCCAGCCGATAGCCGATGCAGATCTTGAGCTCCGGCAGCCCGTCCAGCACATCGAGCTTGGTCAGCACCAGGCCGTCCACCCCGCCGATGGTCACCGCCTGGCGCACCAGCGCGGCATCGAACCAGCCGCAGCGGCGGCGCCGGCCGGTCACCGTGCCGAACTCGCGCCCACGCTCGCCCAGCAGCTGCCCGGTCGCATCGGTCAGTTCGGTCGGGAAGGGCCCGCTGCCCACCCGCGTGGTGTAGGCCTTGGCGATGCCGAGCACGAGACCGATCGCCCCCGGCCCGATGCCGGTGCCGGCGGCGGCATTGCCGGCCACCGTGTTGCTGCTGGTCACATAGGGGTAGGTGCCGTGGTCGACATCGAGCATCACCGCCTGCGCGCCCTCAAAGAGCACGCGGCGGCCGGCCGAGCGCGCCTCGGCCAGGATTTCCCACACCGGCGCGGCGAAGGGCAGCAGCCGCGGCGCCAGCGCGAGCAGCCGATCGAGCAGCGGTTGCTTCTCGAACAGCGGGGCGCCGAGCCCCTTGAGCAGCGAGTTGTGGTGCAACAGCAGCTCATCGAGCTTGAAGGAGAGCGTCTCGGGCTCGGCCAGGTCGCAGAGGCGGATCGCCCGCCGGCCGACCTTGTCCTCATAGGCGGGGCCGATGCCGCGGCCGGTGGTGCCGATCTTGTCCTGGCCGCGTGCCGCCTCGCGCGCGCGGTCAAGCGCCGGGTGCAAGGGCAGGATCAGCGGCGTGGTCTCGGCAATGCGCAGATTGTGCGGCCCGACCTCGAGGCCCTGTTCGCGCAGGGTGGCGATCTCGGCAAAAAGGGCATCGGGGTCGAGCACCACGCCATTGCCGATCAGGCCGAGCTTGCCCCGCACCACGCCCGAGGGGAGCAGCGAGAGCTTGTAGGTCACGCCATCGACGACCAGGGTGTGCCCGGCATTATGGCCGCCCTGGAAGCGGACGACGATGTCGGCGCGGCTGGCCAGCCAGTCGACCACCTTGCCCTTGCCTTCATCGCCCCATTGCGTGCCGATGACCGCGACATTGGCCATGATCTGAGCCCCCTCAGCAATCGATGGGCACGGGCCGATCCCCGCGCAGGATGTGCGTGCAGCCGAGGCGCCTGGGATCATCCTGGGGCGAGAGGGCGGCCACCGTCGCATAGCCCTCGGCCCGGGCCCGCGCCGCCGCCTGTCGGTCGGCCCCGATCGGCAGGAACAGGCGCGGCCGCCGCGGTGCCGCCCGGGCCACGCGGCGCAGCGCATCCGGATAGAGGGTCATGCCGGTGGCGGGTTCCTCCTGCAGCGAGAGGTAGCGCCCGCCGCGCGCGAGCTCCCCGCTGCGGCCCGGCCCATAGATCGTGAAGGCAACCCCCACGTGATAGCGGAAGCCGCGGAACTCGAGCGGGTCGAGCGTGACGCGCAGGCCGGGGGCGGCAGCCTGGATCGCGCGCACCACGGCGGCCGCATTCTCGGCGATGGCGCGCGGGCCCGGCGGCAGCGCAGCTGCGGCGAGTGCGGCCAGGGCGCGGTCGGCCGGGCCTGCCGCCTCGAGAAGCGGAGGCAGCAGGGCAGCGAGCAGCGGCCGTTCTGCCGCGAGGGCGGAGACCGCCGCCGCATCCTTGCGATCCAGCGCGCGCGCCAGCGCCGCCGCGGCCGGGCCGCCCATGCCGGCCGCCTCGAGCAGGGCAGGCGTCATGGTGGGCAGGGTCACATCGAGCACGAAGCCCTCGACCCCCACCGCCTGCAGCGCCTCGGCCGCAACCAGCGCGACTTCGGCATCCGCCTCCGGCGCAGCACCGCCGATGATCTCGATTCCCGCCTGGGCCAGCTGGCGCATGGGCGAGAGTTCGCTGCCCTGCACCCGCAGCACCTGCCCGGCGTAGGAGAGGCGCAGCGGCCGCGGCGCATGCACCAGCCGATGGGCGGCGATGCGCGCGATCTGCGGCGTGGTGTCGGCGCGCAGCGCCATCATCCGCCCGCTCAGCGGATCCATCAGGCGGAAGCTCTGCTCGGCGACCGCTGCGCCGGAGCCGGCCAGCAGCGTCTCCTCGAACTCGAGCAGCGGAGGCTTGACCCGCTCATAGCCATGGGCGGCGAAGACGCCCATCAGCGCCTCGATCAGCCAGGCCTCGGCCTCGGCTTCGGGGGGCAGCAGATCCTGCAGGCCGGCGGGCAGCAGGGCGGGGCTTGGGGGCGCATCAGGCATCGCGCCCGGGGTGTGGCATGACCGGGGCGGCTTGCAAACCTCGCCTGGCGGGGGAAGAGCTATGTGGCGACCATGACCCGACGCCGGCTCCTCTCCCTCCCCCTCCTGCTGCCCGCCGCCCTGCTGGCCGCCTGCGCCGCCGATCTGGCGGAACTGCCCGGCGAATATCTGGGCGGGGTGGGCGATCCGGTGCGCGGGACCGCGCTGCGCGCCCCCTTCGTGCTGGGCGATACCTCGCGCTACCGCGGCGATCCGGCCTCGGCCGCCTATGCCGCTGCCCAGCTCGAGTTCCTGGCCCGCAGCTTCGAGACCGACCCGCGCTACGGCAATGCGGTGCCCGCCCTGCGCGCGGCGCGGCAGGAGATGCGGGCTGCCCTCGGCATCCCGGCGCAGGAGAGCCCGGAGGCGGCGGAGACGCGCCTCAGGCTCGCCGCCCAGGCGCTGCGCGAGGGCAGCCGGTCGCGGGCCGAATCGGCGCTGGCCGCCTGGCCGCCCGGGGTGATCGACCGGCTGGCCCAGCTGCCTCGCCTGCCCGCGGTGGCGACTGCCGCCGGCATCGCCGCGCAGGAGATCCATCGGCTGGATCAGGAGGGGCTCTCGCGCGGCTGGCGCGCGCGGCTCTGATGCCTCTGCCCCGGCGGGCCGCGCCCCGGTGATTCGGCGTCAGGCGTGCAGCCCGGGCGCGGGGGGCCAAGCGGGGTCGGGCCAGGCGAAAAAGACCCGCGGCGCAGCCGCACCGCGGGCCAGTCAAGGGCAGCCGGTCCAGGGGAGGAAACGAGCTGGCTGCCCGAACTCTTCCGAGGCTCCTCTCGCGTCAGATCCCGTGCATCATCTCGGCCGGCAGGGGGCGGGTGTTGTCGATCACCCCCTTCACCCCGGGCACGCCCATCGCCAGCACATGCAGGCCGCGCTTGATCCCCTCCTGGCTCGAAAACCCTTCGAACATCACCACCCCGCCCTGCACCACGACATTCATGAAGGGATTGTGCGCCCAGGGCTCCTTCGCCATCGCCTCGAGCACGGCGATGCGGATCCGCTCATCCGGCAGATCGGTCTCCTTCGGCTCTTCGGGCTGGATGAGGGCCCGCAGCAGGTCGGCCCGGCTGATGATGCCAAGGAGCCGCCCCTCCTCGACGACGAGCAGGCGGCGGATGTGGCGCCGTTCCATCTCCTGCGCGACATGCGCCGCCGTATCCTGGGGCGAGACGGTTGCCGGATCGCGCGTCATGATGTCGGCCGCCGTCGCGCCATGGGTGCGGGCGTAGCGTTCGGCGCTCTCGGCCGGATCGGCAAAGAGGCTGGCCAGCCAGCCGGGCTTCTCATCCTCCACCCCGGCGAGGCGCCGGATCAGGTCGGCCTCGGTGACGATGCCGAGCACCTTGCCCTCCGGGCTGACCACGGGGACGGCGGAGATGCCGCGCTCGCAGAGCAGCCGGGCGATCTCGGCGACGGTCGCGGAGGGTGGCACGGTGATCACGCGGCGGGTCATCAGCTCGCCCGCGGTCGGCATGGTCTGGATGCGGCTCATGCGCTCTCTCCTGCCTCTCTGCGCGGGCAGGCTGCCCCCGCGCGCGGCGGTCTGCTTTGACCGGCATCAAGCGGAGAGGGAGTTTCGCACGGTCGCCGGAAGGAGGGCGCCGCCGCCGGCCTTGGCCCTTCCCCTCGCGCCGGGCTTTGCCTAAGTGCCGAAGAGCACTGCACAGGGAGGAACCCATGCTCGTCTTCTCTCGGCCGCCGGCCCTCTCGCGCCGCCTGGCGCTCGCCACCCCGGCGCTGCTCGCTGCCGGCACGGCGCTGGCGCAGGGCCAGCAGCTGGTGATCGCCACCGGCACCACGGGCGGCGTCTACTATCCGCTGGGTGGGGCTTTCGCCAACTACATCACGCGGGAGATCCCGGGCACCACCGCCACCGCCGAGGTCACGGCGGGTTCGGTCGCCAATTTCCAGCTGCTCGGCGCCGGGCGGGCGCAGATCGTCTTCGGCCAGGTCGATGCGGCGGTGGAGTCGATCCGCGGCACCGGGCAGTTCCGCGGCCGGGTCGTGCCCACGCGGGCGATCGCGGTGCTCTATACCAACCGCATGCAGGTGGTGACGGTGGCCGACCGCAACATCCGCAGCTTCCCCGACCTGCGCGGCCGGCGCATCTCCACCGGCGCGCCGCAGAGCGCGACCGAACTCTTCGCGCTGCGCCTGATCGCCGCCGCGGGGATGGACATCACGCGCGACTTCCGCGGGCGCGAGCGTCTCTCCCCGGCGGAGTCGACCAACGCCATCCGCGACAACAAGATCGACGCCTATTTCTTCGTCTCCGGCGTGCCGACCAGCGCGATCACCGACCTTGCCGCCACGCCGGGCGTGCAGATCGTGCTGATCGACCATGACCAGTATCTCGATGCGATCGTGCGCGAGCATGGGCCGGTCTATTTCCCGGAGGTGATCCCCGCCGGCACCTATCCCGGCCAGACGACGCCCAACCGGCAGCTCTCGGTGGCCAATATCCTGGCGGTGCGGGAGGATTTCCCGGCTGCCATGGTCACGCAGCTGCTGCAGACCCTTTGGCGCAACCGCGAGGATTGGGCACGCGTGCATTCGGCCGCGCGGGACTTCACGCTGGAGCAGCAGAAGAGCGCCGCGGCGGGCGTGCCCTGGCACCCGGCGGCGGAGGCGTTCTGGCGCAGCCTGGGCGCCAATCTGGGCTGACCACAGGCGGCAGATTTTCGCACTCGGGGACGGGGGCGGTCCGGCGGCCGGGCCGCCCCCCTCTTGTGCGCGCCTGCGCGGTGCGGTCCCTCCTCACCGCGGCGGCCGAGCGAGCCTCCCCTGCGCCGGGTGGGGTGGATCGCGGAGGCGTGCGGTGTCGCCCTGGCCCCGGGGCCGGCGCCCCATGCCGAGGGCGGGCGGGAAGTCGGCACACGGGCGGAGGTGCTGGGGCCGCCGAACATGCGGGGGCGGAGATGATGGGCGGGCCGGGGTGCCGGGCGCAGCAGGATGGCCGGCGGCGGTCCGGCGCCCGGCTGCGCCGGCCCCCGCGGTGTGGGATGGCGCAGAGGCGGTGATCCCAGCCGGGCCGAGGTTGCGGGCAGTCCGACTTTGCGGGGGGGGGTCGCCGGCTGCGCGGGGGGTCCGACTCCGCCGGGAGGGCCGACATCGCCAAAGGAAGGCCAATGCGCAGGCGGGGCGGAGGTTGCGGGGGGCCGAGGTCACGAGAGGGGGCGATGTCGCCAGGGGCGGGGGCGAGCTTGCAGGCGGGCCGTGCTCGCAGGCGGGCCGAAGATCGTGGGCGGGCTACAGCTCGCGCCCAGGCCAAGGGTCACGCCCGGGCTACAGGTCGCAGGCGGGCGGAAGGTGGCGGCGCGGGCTCATGGTCGCAGGTGGGCGGTAAGGTGGCGGCGCGGGCCCAAGGTCTCAGGCGGGCTCAAGGTCGCGCCCGGGCTCATGGTCGCAGATGGGCAGAAGATGGCGGCACGGGCTCAAGGTCGCAGGCGGGCGGAAGGTCCCGGCCCGGTGGAGCCGTCAGGGGCCTCGCCCCTCGCCACCGAGGGGGGCGGGGCGCGCGGAATGGGCGCGACAGGGATCGAACCTGTGGCCCCCGCCATGTCAAGGCGATGCTCTACCGCTGAGCTACGCGCCCATCGCGCGTGCTGTCCCGATAGCGCGCAGGCGCGGCCGGGACAAGCCCGGGCGTGACAGATGGGGGGGTGCTGTGGCCATATCCTTGGCCGGCCCATGGATGTGCTCGCTCCTGCCTTCGAACCGGGCACCGCCGTGCCCGCCTATCGCCTGCTGCGCCCGGCCCGGGCGCAGAGCCCGCTGGTCCTCGCCTCGCCGCATTCCGGGCGGACCTATCCGCCCGCTTTCCTGGCCGCGGCGCGGCTCGATGCGCACAGCATCCGCCGCTCCGAGGACAGTTTCGTCGACCTTCTCTTCGACTTCGCCCCCGATCTCGGCGTGCCGCTGCTCGCGGCCGAGTTCCCGCGCGCCTATTGCGACGCCAACCGCGAGCCCTGGGAGCTCGATCCCGCCATGTTCGACGCTCCGCTGCCGGCCTGGGTGAACAGCCAAAGCCCGCGGGTCGGCGCTGGGCTCGGCACGATCGCGCGGGTGGTGGCCTCGGGCGAGCCGATCTATCGCCGCAAGCTCCCCTTCGCCGAGGCGGAGGCGCGCATCCGCAACTGCTGGCAGCCCTATCACGCCGCCCTCGCCGCCCTGATCCAGGAGACCCGCGCAGAGTTCGGCTGCTGTCTGGTGATCGACTGCCACTCCATGCCCTCCCTCGGCGCGGAGCCGGGCAGCCCGCCCGACATGGTGCTGGGCGATGCCCACGGCACCGCCGCCGCCCCCCGTGCGGTGCGGCTGATCGAGGAAGCGCTGATCGACCTCGGCTATCGGGTGCAGCGCAACGACCCCTATGCCGGAGGCTATGTGACGCGCCATTACGGCCGCCCGCGTGAGGGCGTGCACGTCATCCAGCTCGAGATCGCGCGCGCGCTCTACATGGATGAGGAGCGGATCCTGCCGCATGACGGCATGGACCGGCTGCGCGCCGACATGATGCGCCTGATCGCCAGGCTGCAGCGCCAGGACTGGTCGTTCCTGCGCTGAGCCCGCCGGCCGCGGCGGGG
>JANWYF010000240.1 GCA_025057055.1 Rhodovarius sp.
CGCCGCCCCGTTTGCCCCTTGCGGCCGCGCGCCGAGGATATGGGCGATCGCATAGGCCAGATCGGCGCGGTTGAGGGTGTAGATGTGGAACTCGTCCACCCCGTTGGCCTGCAAGACCCGCACCAGTTCGGCCGCGACCACCGCCCCGACCAGCTTGCGGGTCAGCTCATCCTCCTCGATCCCCTCGAAGAGGTGACCGAGCCATGCCGGCACCGTCGCCCCGCAGATCGCGGAAAACTTCACGACCTGCTGGAAGTTGGTCACCGGCAGGATCCCGGGCACGATCGGGGCGGTGATGCCGGCGCGATGGCAGCGTTCGAGGAAGCGCAGATAGGTCTCGGGTTCGAAGAAATACTGGGTGATCGCGCGGCTCGCCCCGGCGTCGAGCTTGCGCTTGAGGAACTCGATGTCGGCCTCGGGCGAGATCGCCTCGGGATGGGTTTCGGGATAGGCCCCGACGCTGATCTCAAAATCAGCCACCCGCCGCAGCCCCCGCACCAGATCCTCGGTCTGGGCGTAGCCGCCGGGATGGGGCGTATAGCGCGCCGCGCCGGCTGGCGGATCGCCGCGCAGGGCGACGATGTGGCGCACCCCCACCTCCCAGTAGGAGCGCGCGATCTCGTCGATCTCCTCCCGCGTCGCGCCGACGGTGGTCAGATGCGCGGCCGGGGTCAGGCTGGTCTCGCGCAGGATCCGGCTGACGGTGGCGTGGGTGCGCGCGCGGGTCGACCCGCCGGCGCCGTAGGTGACGCTGACGAAACGCGGCCCAAGCGGTTCAAGCCTTCGGATACACTGCCACAGCTGCGCCTCCATCGCCTCGGTCTTGGGCGGGAAGAACTCGAAGCTGAGCTTGGGCGGCGGCAGATCCCGCGGCGCCGGCAGGCGGGCAAAGCGCGGGCCGGACAGCCAGCGCCGGAGCGTATCCTCGGGCTGATCCATGGGCGGGAGATGACCCAGCCCGCCCGGCGGCGCAAGGCCGATCGCCGCCGCTTGGGACATTGTCAGCCGGTCTGCTGGATGGCCGAGAGCAGCCAGGGCCCGCCCTGCACCCGCTGGAAGGTCCAGAGCTCCGTCACCTCCTGCCGGCGGGTCGGATCGCCCTCGACCACCGCCCCGTCAGAGAGGCGGCGCGTGACATCGATGAGGGAGAAGCGCATGGCGACCGTGCAGTATTCGCGGGCGCCTTCCGCCCAGGCTTCGGCAACATCCCCCTGTTCCAGGCGGACATCGCGCGTCTCGTTGCGCCAGCCGCGCGCCGCCAGGGCGGCGTAATCCTCCTCGAAGTAGCGCAGCATCTCCGGCGTGGCGAGGCGCCGCAGCGCGGGCAGGTCCTGCGTGCTCCAGGCCCGGTTGATCTCGATCAGGGCGGCTTCGAAGGCAGCCAGATCATCCGCACCGATCGCCACTGGGCGTGCCTCCGGCTCAGCCGTGCCGCGAGAGAGGGCGGAAGCTGCCGGACCAAGGCCAGGGATGGGCCCGGGATGCGGCGCCATCCGGCGCGCCAGCGCGGGTGTTGCGGCCTCCGGCGCGCGGCGGCGCAGCAGGGCCAAGATGAGCCACAGAAGCCCGCCGATCAGCGCGATCTGCAGCAAGAGCCCGAGGACGCCGGCCAAGCTGCCGAGGCCGCCGAACATCCCAGCCCCCAAGAGCAGGCCGAACAGGCCGGCCCCGAACAGACCGGCCATCATCGCCGCACCGAAGCTCCTGTGCGCGGCCGGAGCACCGGCAGCCGGGCGGGGCGTGGCGGGCGCCGGGGCGCTGACCGGCGCCGCGGGCCGGCTGGGCTCGCTCATCGTCCGGTCCATCGGGCGGGCCGGGCCAGGGGCGGTCTGGGTCGGCGGCGGGGCCTGGAAGGTGCGCGACCCGCGCGAGCCGGAGGAGGCACCACCGCCCGGCCGCGCCTCGGCCAGGGCGGGGGCGAGGGCGAGCGCGGCCGCAGCGGCAGCAACGAGCAAGCGGGCGCAGAGGCGCATGGCGGAGGCATCCTTCTTGGCTCGGGCCAACCGCGGCGGGGCTGGCATGACACGGCGCATCGCCCCCCTCCGCAGCAGCACACCCTCCAGAGATAGGCACAAGCATGGCAGATCGCATCCCCCGCCGCCCTACCAGCTGCATCAGCAGCGTGCCCCGCCCCCGGCAGGGCCGCAGCGAGAGGCGAAGAGCCCTCCTTTCCACCTTGCCTTATGCTGCAGTGCAGCCAAGCTGGCCGGCATCCCTCCCGCATCAGCGAGGCAGCCCCATGATCGTCAAACGCAGCGCCACCCTGCAGGCCTTCCGGATCTCCCCGGGCGATACGAATTACTTCGCCTGCCTCTTCGACCCCTTAGCCGACGGGGCCCAGTTCACGATGGTGGTGGAGATCTTCACCCCCGGCGGTGCCACCCCGCCCAACACCCATCGCCGCGCGCAGGAGGTGTTCTACGTCCTGGCCGGCCGCGGCATCGCGCGCGCCGGCGGGCAGGAGGTGCCGATCGGCCCCGGCGATGCCCTGATGCTGCCGCCCGGGGTCGAGCATGTGGTGGAAAACCCCGGTCCCGGAAAACTCTACTGCCTGACCACCATGGTCCCGGACGAGGATTTCGCCGCCCTGATCCGCAAGGGCACGCCGGTGGCACTCGATGAGGAGGATCTGGCGGTGCTGACCGGGCGCTGGCGCCAGGCCGCGGCCTGAGCGGGGGTATGCTGCGGCCGGGCCGGTCAGGGCTCCGGCTGGCCAGGCACGGCGCCGCAGCGGGGCGTCGGTGCCGCGCGCCCCGCCGCAGAGGCCGCGGCCTGGGTGGACTGCTCCGGCGGCCCTTGCCGGAGGTGGAAGGGGGTGGTGGGCGAGCCTGACCGCCACCAGCCCCGCCCCGGTCCGACCGGTCCCGGCTAGATCTCGTTGGCCGTCAGGAACCGGCCGGCATCGCCCTGCCAGAGCGTGCGGTAGAGGTGCAGCGCGCGTTCGGCCTGGGTCAGGCCGCTGGCGGCGATCTCCTCGAGCGGCGCCAGATAGACCTCCTCCCCGAAGCCGCGGGCACGCAGACCGTCGCGGGCGATCGCCAGCACCTCCCGCGCCCAGGTGCCGAGGCTGCGGCCGGCGATCTCGGCCCGCAGGCCGAGGCGGGGCACCTCGAGCCGCGCCTGCCGGATCGCCTCCACCCCCCAGCCGCGCACCAGCGCGGCGGCCGCCTTTTGCGCCGCATCGTCGTAGAGCAGCCCGACCCACAGGGCAGGCTGGGCCAGCAGCATGGCGGGCGGCCCGGCATCGGCCCCGCGCATCTCCAGAAAGCGCTTCAGCCGCACATCGGTGAAGACGGTCGTCACATGGTCGGCCCAATCGCCCATGGTGGCGCGCTCCCCGGGAAGCTGGGGCAAGCGTCCGGCCATGAAGTCGCGGAAGGAGGCGCCGGCCACATCGTGCAGCCGCCCCCCGCGGGCGACGAAATACATCGGCACATCGAGCACATGTTCGACGAAACGCTCGAAGCCGAAGCCCGGTTCGAACACGCAGGCGGGTATTCCGGTGCGGTCGGGGTCGGTGTCGGTCCAGGCATGGGCACGGCCGGAGAGGAGGCCGGAGGGCGCGCCGTCGCGGAAGGGGGAGTTGGCGAAGAGGGCGGTGGCCAGCGGCTGCAGCGCGAGCGAGATGCGCAGCTTCTCGACCATGTCGGCCTCGTCGCCGAAGTCGAGGTTCACCTGCACCGTACAGGTGCGCAGCATCATGTCGAGGCCGAGCGCCCCGCGCGTGGGCATGTAGCGCCGCATGATCGCGTAGCGCGACTTGGGCATCCAGGGCATGGCCTCGCGCCGTGCGGTGGGATGAAAGCCGACCGGCGCGAAGCCGAGGCCGAGCGGGCCGGCCACCTGGTGCACCTCGCGGATATGGGCGGTCAGCTCCTCGCGCGTGTCATGCACCGTGGGCAGGGTCGCCCCCGAGAGTTCGAGCTGCCCACCCGGCTCCAGGCTGACCGAGGCGCCGCCGCGCATCAGCCCAATCACCCGCCCCTCATCATGGATCGGCGCCCAGCCGAGCCCCATGAGCCCGTGCAGCACGGCCTCGATCCCCTCCGGCGCGTAGGGCGGCGGGGAGAGATCGGCACGGCGGAAGCCGAACTTCTCGTGCTCGGTGCCGATGCGCCAGGCCGCGCGCGGCTTGCAGCCCGCGGCGAACCAGGCGGCGAGCTGTCGCGCGTTCTCCACCGGGGTCGGATCGGCCGCACCGGGGTTCGACATGAATTGTCCCTTCTTCCGAACTCTCGAACGCTGTGCCCCGGTATCGTCAGGTCCGGTCCCCGGCCCAATCCCCGGCCAGGGCCTGCAGCACCGCCAGCCCCGCGATCGCTGCCGTCTCGGCCCGCAAGATCCGCGGGCCGAGCGAGCAGGGCGTAACAAAGGGGTGCCGGCGCAGCTCGTCAAGCTCCGCTGCCGTGAAGCCGCCCTCCGGCCCCGTCATCAGGGCCCGCCCGTGGCCGGCAAGCTGCGGCAGCGGCGGGGCGGAGCTGCGCTCGACGGCCACCAGCAGCCCCCCTCCCTGCCAGGCGGCGAGCAGGGCAGGAAGCGGCAAGGGGGGCAGGATAGCGGGCAAGGAGAGCCGTTCGCATTGTTCCGCGGCGCCGCGCGCAATCAGCGCCAGCCGGTCCAGATTGGGCTGCTGGACCACGCTGCGCTGCGTCAGCACCGGCTGGATGCGGCTCGCCCCGAGTTCGGTCGCCTTCTCGACAAGCCACTCCATCGCCTCCCGCTTGAGGCAGGCGGGCAGCAGGGTGAAGCCCTGTTCCGGCGCCGGGGGGCGGAGCAGCGAGTCCACCGCAAAGCGGCCCTGATCGCGTCCGAGCTCGATGATCCGCCCGCTCCATTCCCCGTCGCGCGCGTTGAACAGGCGCACCGGATCGCCGGCGCGGCGGCGCAGCACCGTGCGCAGATGATGGGCCTGCGCCGCGCTGGCTGCGACCAGGGCGCCGGCGCTCAGCGGCGAATCGCAATGCAGGCGGGGGATGGACACGGGCCGCGGCATCGCCCATGCCGGGGGGTGATGCAAGGCTGGACCGACATCCGCGCCGAGGGCTGGGTCGCGCGGCTGCCGCCCGCGCTGCGCCCCTATGCGCTGCTGATGCGGCTCGACCGGCCGATCGGCTCCTGGCTCCTCTTCCTTCCGGGACTGTGGGCGATTGCGCTCGCCGCCCCTGACTGGGGGGTGGGGCTCTGGCTCACCCTGCTCTTCGCTGTGGGGTCGGTGGTGATGCGCGGGGCGGGCTGCGTGGTCAACGACCTCTGGGACCGCGACCTCGACCGCCGGGTGGAGCGCACGCGCGGCCGGCCCATCGCCTCCGGCGCGGTCTCTCCGCGGCAGGCGATCCTCTTCCTCGCCCTGCTCTGCAGCATCGGCCTTCTCATCCTGCTGCAGCTCTCCCCGCTTGCCATCGCCCTTGGCGTGCTCTCGCTGCTGCCGGTCGTCCTCTACCCGCTCGCCAAGCGCGTGACCGACTATCCGCAGGCGGTGCTCGGCGTCACCTTCGGCTGGGGGGCGAGCCTGGGTTACGCCGCAGCGACGGGGGGCTGGGATGGGATCGCCTTCCTGCTCCACCTCGCCGCCTTCTTCTGGATCCTGGGCTACGACACCATCTACGCGCACCAGGATCGGGCCGATGATGCCATTGTCGGCATCCGCTCCACCGCCCGCCGCTTCGAAGCGGCCACCCGGCCCTTCCTTCTGGCCTGTTACGGGGCGATGCTGCTCTGCCTGTCGATCCTGGGCTGGGTGGCGGGGCTGTCGGCCCTCTTCTTCCTGGCGCTCTTGGTGCCGGCGGTGCTGCTCGCGCGCCAGGTCGTGACCATCGACATCCACGATCCGGCCCGCTGCCTCGCCCTCTTCAAGGCGAACCGCGAGGTCGGGCTCGCGGTGGCGGCGGCCCTGCTGGTCGGCCGGCTGTGAGCGGGCATGAGGCCTTCATCCTGGCCCATACGCGGCCCGAACAGCCACCGCTCCTGCCCGGCATCACCCTGCAGCTGGCGAGCGAAGTCACTCCGATCTGGCAGGCGAGCGAGGAATGGCTCGCGGCGCGCGGCATGGCCCCTCCCTATTGGGCCTTCGCCTGGCCCGGCGGGATCGCGACCGCCCGGTTGCTGCTGGACCGGCCGGAGCTGGTGGCAGGGCGGCGGGTGCTCGATTTCGCCGCCGGTTCGGGCGTGGCCGCGATCGCTGCCGCCAAGGCCGGCGCCGCGGCGGTCGAGGCGGCCGAGATCGACCCGCTGGCCGCCGCCGCCATCGCGCTCAATGCCGCGCGCAACGGCGTGGCGGTGACGCCGCTGCTCGGCGACCTCGTGGGCAGCCCCTGCCGCTGGGATGTCATCCTGGCCGGGGATGTCTGCTATGAGGCGCGCATGACCGCCCACATCCTGCCCTGGCTGCGCGCCATGGCGGGGGCCGGGGCGCTGGTGCTGCTCGCCGATCCGGGGCGGGCCTATCTGCCGCGGGAGGGGCTGCGCCCGCTCGCGCAGATCCTGGTGCCAACCAGCCTGGAGCTTGAGGACCGCAGCGAACGCCTGGTCCGCATCGCCGAGTTGCTGCCGCAAGGCTAGCCGCGGGCGCCGGGGGCGGGCGGGGCCGGCCCACGATCACGGCGGCGGGCCCTCTCCGGCATGGCGCGTCGCATCGAGGGCCGCCTGCAGGATCCAGGCGGCGGCGGCCGCATCCACCACCCGGGCGCGACGGGCGCGGCTCATGTCCGCCTCGCGGATCAGGGCGCGGTTGACCGCGGCCGAGGAGAGCCGCTCATCCCACAGGGCGGCCGGCAGTCCGGTCGCCTCGCTCAGCGCGGCCGCCCAGTCCCTGGCCGATTGCGCCGCCGGGCCGAAGCGCCCATCCATCTCGAGCGGCAGCCCGACCAGGAGCCCCCCCACCCCCTCGCGCGCTGCAATCTCCGCGATCTCGCGCGCATTGACCGAGAGCTTGCTGCGCCGCAGCGCGCCATAGGGGCTCGCGAGCAGCAGCGAGACATCCGACAGCGCGAGCCCGAGCACCCGCGCGCCCGGATCGATGCCGAGGATCCGGGCGCCGCGGGGCAGGCTTGCGCGCAACCCGGCCATGGGGAACAAGGCCATGCGTCATCCCATCCTTCGCAGGGGATTTCCGCCCTCATGAGTGTGGACGCCGCCACCGTCAAACGCATCGCGACCCTTGCGCGCATCCGCATCGAGGATGCGGCGCTGCCCCGGATGGTCGAGGAGCTGAACGGGATCCTGGCCTGGGTGGAGATGCTGCGCGAGGTCGATACCCAGGGCGTCGAACCGATGGCGGGCGGGGCGCCGACCGGCCAGCCGAGCCTGCGCATGCGCGAGGACGAGGTGACCGACGGCGGCATCGCCGAGGCGATCCTGGCCAATGCCCCCGACCGCGAGGGGCCCTATTTCGCCGTGCCCAAGGTGGTGGAATGAGCAAGCCGACCGATCTGACCATCGCCGCCGCGCGGGCCGCACTCGCCCGGCGCGAGATCTCGGCGGTCGAACTCACCCGCGCCTGCCTCGATGCCATTGCGCGGCTCAATCCCCGCCTCAACGCCTTCATCACGATCACGGCCGAGTCTGCGCTGCGCCAAGCCGAGGAGAGCGATCGGCGCATCGCCCAGGGCATGGCGCGGCCGCTCGAGGGCATTCCGCTCGGCATCAAGGACCTCTTCTGCACGGCCGGGGTGCGCACCACGGCGGCCAGCCGCATCCTGGGCAACTTCACGCCCCCCTATGAGAGCACGGTGACCGCTCATCTGCTGCGCGACGGGGCGGTCTTCCTGGGCAAGCTCAACCTGGACGAGTTCGCCATGGGCTCCTCCAACGCGACCTCGGCCTTCGGACCGGTCGAGAACCCCTGGTCGCGCGCCAATGATCCGGAGACGCGGCTGGTGCCCGGCGGCTCCTCGGGCGGGTCGGCGGCGGCGGTGGCGGCACGCCTCGTGCTCGGCGCGACCGCCACCGACACCGGCGGCTCGATCCGCCAGCCGGCGGCCTTCTGCGGCGTGGCCGGCATCAAGCCGAGCTACGGGCGCTGCTCGCGCTTCGGCATCGTGGCCTTCGCCTCCTCGCTCGACCAGGCCGGGCCGATCGCGCGGGATGTGCGCGACTGCGCGATCCTGCTGCGCTCCATGGCCGGCTTTGACCCGCGCGATTCGACCAGCGCCGATCTGCCGGTGCCCGATTTCGAGGCGGCGGTGGAGCGCGGCGTGGCCGGCTTGCGCATCGGCATTCCGCGCGAATACCGGATGGAGGGCATGCCGGCCGAGATCGAGGCGCTCTGGCAGCAGGGCATCGCCTGGCTGCGCGAGGCGGGGGCGGAGATCGTCGACGTCTCGCTGCCGCATACGAAATACGCGCTGCCCACCTATTACATCGTCGCCCCGGCCGAGGCCTCCTCCAACCTCGCGCGCTATGACGGCGTGCGCTTCGGTGCCCGCGAAGAGGGCGAGGATCTGCGCGACCTCTATGAGCGCACGCGCGCGGCAGGCTTCGGGGCCGAGGTGCGGCGGCGCATCCTGATCGGCACCTATGTGCTGAGCGCCGGCTACTACGATGCCTACTACCTCAAGGCCCAGCAGGTGCGCGCGCTGATCCGCCGCGACTTCGAACAGGCCTGGGAGCGCTGCGATGCGCTGCTGACCCCGGCCACGCCGACGGCCGCCTTCGCCCTGGGCGAGAAGACCGAGGATCCGGTCGCGATGTATCTCAATGACGTCTTCACGGTCCCCGCCAATCTTGCGGGTCTGCCGGGCATGGCGGTGCCGGCGGGGCTCGATGCGCAGGGCCTGCCGCTCGCGCTGCAGGTGATCGGGCGGCCCTTCGATGAGGAGACGGTCTTCGCCGTCGCCGGGGTGCTGGAGCGGGCGGCGGATTTCCGCGCCACCCCGCGCCTGATCGCCTGAGGCGAAGGGCCGGATGGGGCTGCGCGGCGGCGCAGAGAGAAGGACGGAGCAAGCGGCATGTCCTACACGATCCAGGGTGCAACCGGCCCGTGGGAGGTGGTGGTGGGCCTCGAGGTGCACGCGCAGGTGATCAGCCGCTCCAAGCTGTTCTCCGGCGCGGCAACCGCCTTCGGCGCGGAACCCAACAGCCAGGTGAGCTTCATCGACGCGGGGTTTCCGGGCATGCTGCCGGTGATCAACCGCGAATGCGTCGCCCAGGCGGTGCGCACCGGCCTCGGCCTCAAGGCCCAGATCAACCTCTGGTCGCGCTTCGACCGCAAGAACTACTTCTACGCCGATCTGCCGCAGGGCTATCAGATCAGCCAATATGCGCACCCCATCGTGGGCCGCGGGTCGGTTGAGATCGAACTCTCCGACGGCAGCCGCAAGACGATCGGGATCGCGCGGCTGCATCTCGAGCAGGATGCCGGCAAGTCCCTGCATGACCAGCACCCGACCAAGAGCTTCATCGACCTCAACCGCTCCGGTGTCGCGCTGATGGAGATCGTCTCCGAACCCGACATGCGCTCGCCGGAGGAGGCCGGGGCCTATCTGGCCAAGCTGCGGCAGATCCTGCGCTACCTCGGCACCTGCGACGGCAACATGGACGAAGGCTCGATGCGCGCTGACGTCAATGTCTCGGTGCGCCGGCCGGGGGAGGGCTTCCGCACCCGCTGCGAAGTCAAGAACGTCAACTCGGTCAAATTCGTCATGCAGGCGGTCGAGGCCGAGGCGCGGCGCCAGATCGAGGTCTGGGAGTCGGGCGGAGAGGTCGAGCAGGAGACGCGCCTGTTCGATGTGGCGCGCGGCATCACCCGCTCGATGCGCAGCAAAGAGGATGCGCACGACTACCGTTACTTCCCCGACCCCGACCTGCCGCCCCTGGTGCTCGATCCTGCCTGGGTCGAGGAGCTGAAGGCCAGCCTGCCGGAACTGCCGGATGAGCGGCGCGCGCGCTACATCGCGATGGGGCTCTCCGCCTATGATGCGCATGTGCTGACGCTCGAGCGGGAGACGGCGGCCTATTTCGAGGAGGTGGCGCAGGGGCGAGATCCCAAGCTCGCCGCCAACTGGGTGACCGGCGAGCTCTTCGCCGCCCTCAACCGCATGAAGCGCGACATCACCGACCCGCCGGTAAGCGCGCGGCATCTCGGCGAACTGCTGGACCTGATCGCCGATGAGACGATCAGCGGCAAGATCGCCAAGGACGTCTTCGAGATCATGCTGGAGACCGGCGAGGCGCCGCGGGCGATCGTGGAGAGCCGCGGCCTCAAGCAGGTCAAGGACAGCAGCGCGATCGAAGCAGCGGCCGCCCAGGTGCTGGCAGCCCACGCCGACAAGGTGGCGGAATACCGCGCGGGCAAGGAGAAGCTGTTCGGCTTCTTCGTGGGCCAGGTGATGAAGGCCATGCAGGGCAAGGGCAATCCCGCCCTGGTCAATGAGGTGCTGCGCAAGCTGCTGGGCTGACCGGCCCCGCGCCCGGGCCTCGGCGGGGCGAGGGGCGGCGGGGCGGAGAGTGGCGAGCCTGCCATCCGCCGGGCGCCGGAGGCCGGCGGGACGGGCCGGCTGCCGCCCGGTTCAGGGGCCCGGTCGCCGCCTGATTGCGGGCGGCAGGGCGGGGCGCTGGCGCCCTCAGAACACGGCGGAGAAAGGCAGCACCAGCACCGGATCGCCCTCAGCGATCCGCTCCTGACCCTCCATGAGCTCGACGAAGGCTTCGCTTTCGGTCAGGGAAGAGATCAGCCCTGCCCCCTCCCGCCCGAACTTGATCGCGCGCAGCAGGAACCCCTGCCGCTCCAGCCGGGCGCGCAGATATTCGCGCCGGCCCGCCTTCTTGCGGTGGGAGAAGGCGGCCACGGCCGGAAAGCGCGGCAGCGGCTCGGGTCGCGCCCCGGCCAGGCGCAGGATCAGCGGGCGGGCGAGGTGGAGGAAGCAGACCACCGCCGCTACCGGATTGCCCGGCAGGCCGACCACCGGCGTGCCCCCCACCACCCCCATCGCCGCCGGCCGGCCGGGTTTGACGGCCAGGCGCCAGAACACCAAGCTGCCCGCACCGGCGATGGCGGCGCGGACATGATCCTCCTCTCCGGTCGAGACGCCGCCCGAGGTGAGCAGGAGGTCATGTCGCGCTGCCGCGGCAAGCAGCGCAGCGCGGGTGGCGGCGGGATCATCGGGCAGGATGCCGAGGTCGCTGCCCTCGACCGGCAGGCCGGCGAGCAGCGCGAGCAGCGTGAAGCGGTTGCTGTCATAGGTCTGCGCCGGGCCAAGCGGCGCGCCGGGGCTGGCCAGCTCATCGCCGGTGGAGAACACGCCCACCCTGAGCCGCGGCCGCACCGGCAGGCGCGCGAAGCCCAGCGCGGCGGCGAGGCCGATCTCGGGTGCGCGCAGCCGCGTGCCCTCGGGCAGGGCCTCGGCGCCCGCGGGCACAACCTCTCCGGCCGGGCGGCAGTTGGCGCCGGGCTTGAGGCCGGGCGGCAGCAGCAGCACTTCGCCCTCCAGCCGCGCATCCTCCTGCATCATCACCGTGTCCGCGCCCTCGGGCATGGGGGCGCCGGTG
>JANWYF010000020.1 GCA_025057055.1 Rhodovarius sp.
GCCTCACGCCCGTCGCGCCGAGCCGCGGGCGCCGCGCTTGGCGCTGGCGGCCGCGCGCGTGACCTTCCCGGCCGTGCTCGTCCGGGCCGCGGCCGCCGCGCCGTTGCCGCTGCTGCCGGCGCGCGCGCTGCCGGTCTTCGCCGCGGCGGCGGCCGTCTTGGCGGCGCTGCGGGCGCTGGCGGCGGCCCGGGTCTTCGCCGCGGCGGCCGCCTGGGGCTTCGCGTCCGGCTCGGCCGGTGCTGCCGTGGTCGCGCCGGCCTTGGCGCGACTGCTGGAGGTGGCGGACTTGCCCGCCGCCCTGCCCTTCCCCCTGGCGGGCGCGAGCTCCTTGCCCTTCTCGGTCAGGAGCTTCACGGCCTCTTCCAGTGTCACGCTCTCGATCTCGGTCCCGCGCGGCAGATTGGCCACCCGCTTGCCGGCGATCACGAAGAGGCCGAAGCGGCCGCGCCGCACCTCCACCTTCTCCCCCTCATGCTCGCCGAGCAGGCGCCCGCGCGGCTTGGCCTCGGCGAGCAGGGCGACGGCCCGGTTGATGCCGAGCGTCAGGATGTCATCGCCCGGCTCGACGGATTTCGTCAGCTCGCCCATCTGGATATAGGGTCCGAAGCGGCCGAGATGGGCGGTGATCTCCTGCCCCGTCTCGGGGTGGATGCCGATGACGCGGGGCATGGAGAGCAGCGCGAGAGCGCGCTCGAGCGTCAGCGTCTCCGGATCCATCCCCCGCGGCAGGCTGGCCCGCCTGGGCTTGACCGGCTTGCCTTTCGCATCCGTCCCGCCTTCGCCGAGCTGCACATAAAGGCCGTAGGGACCGCGGCGCAGCGTCACCTCCTGCCCCGTCGCGGGATCCTCGCCAAGCACGCGCAGGCCCTCGGCCAAGCCCAGCGCCTCGCCCTCCGCCCCCGGCACCGCGAGCGGACGGGTGTAGCGGCATTCCGGATAGCGCGAGCAGCCGATGAAGGCCCCGCCCCGCCCGAGCTTGAGGCCGAGACGCCCGCTGCCGCAGGCGGGGCAGGCGCGCGGGTCGCGGCCATCGCCGCGATCGGGGAAGAAATGCGGCCCGAGCTCCTGATCGAGCCTCTCGATCACGTCGCTGATCTTGAGGTCGCGCGTGGCCTCGACGGCGCGGGAGAAATCCTCCCAGAAGGCGCGCATCACCGCCCGCCATTCGGCCCGGCCGCCCGAGATGTCGTCGAGCTGCTCCTCCATCGCGGCGGTGAAGCCCGTATCGACGTAGCGTTCGAAGAAGGCGACCAGAAAGGCGGTAACCAGGCGCCCGCGATCCTCCGGGATGAAGCGGCGTTTCTCGAGCCGCACATACTGCCGGTCCTGCAGCACCTGCAGGATCGAGGCGTAGGTCGAGGGCCGGCCGATGCCGAGCTCCTCCAGCCGCTTGACCAGCGAGGCTTCGGTATAGCGGGGCGGCGGCTGGGTGAAATGCTGGGTCGCTGTCACCTCCTGCGTCGAGAGCGCGTCGCGCTCGCGCATCGGGGGCAGGATCCGGCCATCCTCCGGCTGTTCCTCCTCCGGCGCGTCGTCCTGGTCCTCTCGGTAGAGCTTGAGGAAACCGTCGAAGGCGACGACGCTGCCGGTCGCCCGCAGGCGCACGCGGCCGGCGGCATCGCCGATCTCGACCGTGGTCTGGTCGAGCTCGGCGCTGGCCATCTGCGAGGCGACAGCGCGCTTCCAGATCAGCTCATAGAGGCGGAGCTGCTGTTCCGTCAGGGCATGCGCCACATCGGCCGGCCGGCGCGAGACGTCGGTGGGGCGGATCGCCTCGTGCGCCTCCTGCGCATTCTTGGCGCGCGAGGAGTATTCGCGCGGCGCGGGGGGCAGATAGTCGCGCCCGAAGACCTCCTTGACGTGATCGCGGATGGCCGAGATCGCCTCACGCGACATCTGCACGCCATCGGTGCGCATGTAGGTGATCAGGCCGACCGTCTCGCCGCCGATATCCACCCCTTCGTAGAGCTGCTGGGCAAGCCGCATCGTCAGCTGCGCGCCGAAGCCGAGCTTGCGGCTGGCCTCCTGCTGCAGCGTGCTGGTCGTGAAGGGCGGCGGGGGATGGCGGCGGATGCGCTTGCGCTCGACCGAGAGCACCGACAGGGCGGCCGCCTCCACCGCCTGCTTGGCCGCCATCGCCGCTGCCTCGTCGCCGAGGTCGAACTGTTCGAGCTTGCGCCCCTTAAGATGCGTCAGCCGGGCGGTGAAGGCGCCCCCCCCGGGGGTGAGCAGCCGTGCCTCCACCGTCCAGTATTCGCGCGGGCGGAAGGCCTCGATCTCGGCCTCGCGCTCACAGATCAGGCGCAGCGCCACGCTCTGCACCCGTCCGGCCGAACGCGCCCCAGGCAGCTTGCGCCAGAGCACCGGCGAGAGGCTGAAGCCCACCAGATAGTCGAGGGCGCGGCGGGCCAGATAGGCCTCGATCAGCTGGGTATCGAGGTCGCGCGGATGGGCGAGCGCCTGCTGCACGGCGCGCCGGGTGATCTCGTTGAAGGTGACGCGCCGCACCTCCACCCCCTCGAGCGCGCCGGCTTCGGCCAGCATGTCCTTGACATGCCAGGAGATCGCCTCCCCTTCGCGGTCGGGGTCGGTGGCCAGATAGAGCCGGCGGGCGCCCTTGAGCGCCTTGGCGATCGCGCGCACCTGCCGCACGCCGCGCTCATCCGCCTCCCAGTCCATGGCGAAATCCTCTTCCGGGCGGACGGAGCCGTGGCGGGCGGGCAGGTCGCGCACGTGGCCGAGGCTGGCCAGGACGGTGAAATCCTTGCCCAGGTACTTGTTGATGGTCTTGGCCTTGGCGGGGCTTTCGACGACGAGAACGTCAGGCATCGCGCTTCCAGGCGGGGCGCGCGCGGCGGGTCAAGCCCGCACTACGCGGTCCCCAGGCAGGGTGTGCACGCGCCCCTCCAGCTCGAGCTCGAGCAGGAGCGGGCGCAGGAGGTCGGGGGATAGCTGGCAGCAGCGTGCCAGATCGTCAACCGAGACCGGGGTCGGGCCCAGCAGGTCGAGCAGCGCCGCCGCCTCCGGCAGGGTGGGGGTGGCCGGGGGGGCGGGCGGGGCGGGCCGGCGCCGCGGCGGCGGGGCGGGCGCCAAGAGGGGGGTATCGGCCGGCGCCTCGGGCAAATGGGCCAGCACATCCTCCACCCCTTCGCAGATATGCGCTCCCTGCCGCAGCAGCTCGTTAGGACCGCGGGCGCGGGGTTCGAAGGGGTGGCCTGGCACGGCGAAGAGCTCCCGCCCCTGGTCGAGGGCCAGCCGCGCGGTGATCAGCGTGCCCGATTTGTCCATCGCCTCGACCACGACCACGCCCAGGGCCAGCCCTGCGATCAGACGGTTGCGGCGGGGGAAATGGCGCGCCTGAGGCCGGGTGCCCAGGGGGGCCTCGGTCACCAGCAGCCCGCCCTCGGCCACGATCCGCTCCTGCAGCGCCGCATTCTCGGCCGGATAGGCGACGTCGAGCCCCCCCGCGATGGCCGCAATCGTCCGCCCGCGGCCGGCCAGGGCCCCGCTATGGGCCGCCGCGTCGATCCCGCGCGCCAGGCCCGAGACCACGGCGAGCCCCGCCCGGGCGAGATCGGCAGCCAGCCTTTCGGCGAAACGCTGGCCGAGGGCGGAGGCGTTGCGCGCCCCAACGATCGCCACCGCCCGGGGCGCGAGCGCCGCCGGATCACCCAGCACCGCGAGCACCGGCGGCGGATCGGAGAGCTCGGCGAGCAGCGGCGGATAGCCCGCCTCTCCGAGGAAGAGGAAGCGCGCGCCGAGTTCCGCCATGGCCTCGCATTCGGCCGCGATCGCGCCCGGGTCAGGCAGGCGTTCGGGCGCCTTGCTGGCCAGCGCGGCGAGGGCGGCCTCGGCCGTGCGATGGCGGTCGAGCAGGCGGCGGAACTGGCGCGGCCCGATCCCCTCGCAGCGGGCGAGCGCCAGCCGTGCCGCCTCCCCCTCGAACCGGCCCAAAAGCGCACCGGGGCGAGTCACTGCCCCTCGCCGATGCGCGGCTCCCGCCCGGTGATGAGCCGTTCGATGTTGGCACGATGGCGCAGCACGACATAGGCCGCCACGCAGAGGATGCCGATGCCGACCGGCCCGGGCGCCAGGACGAGGGAGGAGAGCACGGCCATCGCCATGCCGGCCAGCGCGCCCACCGAGGAGATGCGCGAGATCCGCGCCGCGATCAGCCAGGTCGCGCCGACCAGCAGGAAGACCGGCCAGGCCAAGGCGAAGAAGACGCCGAGCGCGCTTGCCACCCCCTTGCCGCCCCGAAAGCCGAGCCAGGGCGGATGGCAGTGGCCGAGCACCGCCGCCACCCCCGCCACCACGTCGAAGGGCGGGCCGAAGAGCAGCGCAGCGAGCCACACCGCCCCCGCCGCCTTGAGGAAATCGAGCGCCAGGGTCGCCGCCGCCAGCCCCTTGCGGCCGGTGCGCAGCACATTGGTCGCTCCGATATTGCCGCTGCCGATATGGCGAATGTCGCCGACCCCGGCCGCGCGGGTCAGGATCAGGCCGAAGGGGATCGACCCCAGCAGGGCGCCCAGCAAGGCGGCCGCCAAGCCGGCCAGCAGCGCATCGATCATGGCGGAAAGACCCGACGTCCTCTCTTGAACGTGGCAATCACCCGCCCCTCCAGCGCCCGCCCGTCGAAGGGCGAGTTCTGCGCCTTGCCGGGCAGCTGCCCGGCCTTGACCTGCCAGGCGCGCTCCAGGTCGAACAGCACGAGATCGGCCGGCAGGCCGGGGGCGAGCCGCCCGGCATCGAGCCCGAGCAGGGCGGCCGGCCGGCAGGTGAGGAGGGCGAGCGCATGGAGCAGCGGCAGGCTGCCATTGTGCACCTGCGCCAGGGTGACGGCGAGCAGAGTGGCCAGCCCCGCCCCGCCCGGTTCGGCCTGGACGAAGGGCAGGCGCTTGTCATCGGCATCGCAGGGGCGATGGTCGGAGACCACGCAATCGATCGTGCCATCGGCCAGCGCGGCCAGCACGGCGCGCCGCTCCTCCTCCGGCCGCAGCGGAGGGGAGAGCTTGGCATAGGTGCGGTACTCGCCGATCGCCGTCTCGTTGAGGTCGAAATAGGGGGGCGCGGTGTCGGCGGTGACCGCGAGCCCCTCCGCCTTGGCGCGGCGGACGAGCTCGAGCGCGGCGGCGGTGGAGAGGCGGGAGAAATGCACATGCCCGCCGGTCAGCCGCGCGAGAGCGATGTCGCGCGCGACCATGATCGCCTCCGCCGCCAGCGGAATGCCGGGCAGGCCCATGCGGGTGGCAAGTTCCCCCTCGGTCGCCACGCCGCCCGCGGCAAGGGTCGGCTCCTCGGGGTGCTGGACGATGAAGGTGCCGAAGGCCCTGGCGTAGGAGAGGGCAAGTCGCATGCAGCGGGCCGAGGCGATGGCGCGGCTGCCGTCGGTGAAGGCGATCGCACCGGCCTCGCGCAGCAGGCCGTATTCGGTGATCTCGGCGCCCTTGAGGCCCTTGGTGGCCGCCGCATAGGGCAGGATGGTCAGGCTGCCCGTCGCCTCCCCCTTGCGGGCCAGGAACTGCACCAGGGCGGGATCATCGATCGGCGGTTCCGAATCGGGCAGGGCGCAGAGGGTGGTGATGCCCCCGGCGGCGGCGGCGGCGGCGGCGCTCGCGATGGTTTCGCGGTGTTCGTGCCCGGGCTCGCCGAGGGCGGCGCGCAGGTCGATCAGCCCGGGGGCGAGGCAGGCGCCGCCTGCGTCGAAGCGCTCGGCCTCCCCGGCCGGGGCGCCGGACAGGCTGGCAATCCGCCCCTCCTCGATCAGCAGCGCGCCGGGCGCATCCAGGCCGCTGGCAGGATCGAGCAGACGCGCATTCTCGATCAGCAGGGGGCGCACAGCGGCTTCTCCATATAGATGCGGTCAAACCCGCACTCGCGGACCCGTCGCGTCTCGCGAAAGCCCAGGCGGCGGTAAAGTTCCTGGTTTTCGGTCATCAGCGCATGGGTATAGAGCCTGAGCCGCGGCCGGCCGCGGCGGGTGGCCTCGGCCTCGGCGAAGGCACACAGCCAGCGGCCGAGGCCCTGGCCCTGCCTGGCGGGTGCGACCGCGACATTGTCGATCAGCAGCGCATCCGGCTGATCCTCCAGCACGATCAGGGCCAGGATCCCGCCCTGTCCCTCCAGCACATAGGCCTCTCCGGCACTGATGCGCGCGGCGTAGTCATCCGACATGGGCGCGGGTTCCCGCCCGATGCGCGCGACGTAGCGGCCATAGGCGGCCCGCACCAGCGCCCGCAAGGCCTCCTCTTCCCCGCGCCCTGCCTTGCGCAGCGCGATACCCGGCGGCAGGGCTGGCAGCGGCAGGCTCATCGACGCCTCCCTTCCGCTTGCCGGAGGCTCATGCGTTGCGCCGGAGGCCGCGCGCGAGCACGTCGAGCACCGCCATGCGCAGCGCCACGCCCATCTCCACCTGCTCGCCGATCACGCTGCGCGCGGGATCATCGGCGATCGCGCTGTCGATCTCGATGCCGCGGTTCATCGGGCCCGGGTGCATCACGATGGCATCGGGCTTGGCGTAGGAGAGCTTCTCCCGATCCAGGCCGTAGAAGCGGAAGAACTCTCGCGCGCTGGGCACCAGGCCCCCTGCCATGCGTTCGCGCTGCAGCCGCAGCATCATCACCACATCGGCCCCCGCCAGGCCCCGGCGCATGTCCTGGAAGATGCGCACGCCAAGCCGACCGATCTCGGCCGGAAGCAGGGTCGGGGGGGCGATCAGCCGCACCTCCGCCCCCATCGCGTTCAGGCAATGGATATTGGAGCGAGCGACGCGCGAATGGGCGATGTCCCCGCAGATCGCCACGACCAGGTTGCGCAGATCACCCTTGCGGCGACGGATGGTCAGCGCATCGAGCAAGGCCTGGGTCGGGTGCTCATGCGTGCCGTCCCCGGCGTTGATCACCGCCGCCTGGACCTTCTGCGCGAGCAGCGCGGGCGCGCCCGACTGGGCATGGCGCACCACCAGGATGTCGGTGTTCATCGCATTGAGCGTGGCGGCGGTGTCGAGCAGCGTCTCACCCTTGTTGACGCTGCTCGTCGCCACCGACATGTTGATCACATCCGCACCCAGCCGCTTGCCAGCAAGTTCGAAGCTCGTGCGGGTGCGCGTCGAATCCTCGAAGAACAGATTGATCAGGGTGCGGCCCTTGAGCAGGTCGCGCTGCGTCTTTCCCTGCCGGTTGAGCAGGGCATAGGATTCGGCCAGATCGAGCAGCGCCTGGATCTGCGGCGCCTCGAGGCCTTCGATGCCGAGCAGATGGCCCTGCGGCAGGATCGGATAGGAGAAGCTCACGGGCCCGAGACTAGAGCAGAACCCGCCCGGCCGGGAGCGCCCCCCGGCCCTTCGCATGGCGCAAGCGGCGGGCGGCGGCGCGCCGGGCCGCCCTCTCCCGCCGGCCCGGCCCAGGCAGGCCCGGCTGCCGGGTAGGCGAGGCTGCCCCCCGCCGCCCCCAGGGTGCCGCCCAGCCGGATCCCACCCCCGCCCTATTCGGCGAGCAGCCGATCGAGCTCGCCCGCGCGCTCGAGCGCCATCAGATCGTCGCAGCCGCCGATGTGCCGCCCGCCGATGAAGATCTGGGGCACCGTCTCTCTCCCGCCTGAGCGGCGGATCGCCTCGGCGCGCGCAGCACTGCCGCGCGGGGCGTCGTATTCCGTCACCGCTGCCCCCTTGCGCCGCAGCAGGGCAAGGGCGGCCTCGCAAAAGGGGCAGAAGGGCTGGGTGTAGATCTCAACCTGCGGCATGGGCGCAGAGGTGGCCGGGCGGCGCCCCCGGGTCAAGCGCTGGCCGGCCGCCAAGTGCCATGCTGCAATGCGCGCATGCGGCAGATGGCCCGATGATCGCCCAGGCGCTGGCGGAGATGATCCTGCTGCTGGCCGCCATCGGGGCGGTCGGCTGGGTGGCGCATCGGCTGCGCTTCTCCCCCGTCCTGGGCTTCCTTGCAGCCGGCATCCTGATCGGCCCGCATGGCATGGGCCGGCTGGCCGAGGCCTGGCCACCGGCGGCCCATCTCGTGATCGAAAACCACGGCGCCGTGCATGTCGCCGCCGAACTCGGCGTGGCCTTCCTGCTCTTCATGATCGGGCTTGAGCTCTCGCCGATGCGGCTGTGGCGGATGCGCGCCCAGGTCTTCGGCCTGGGCGGCGCGCAGGTGCTCTGCAGCGCGGCGGCGATCGCTGCCATCGCGATGGCCTTCGGCAACCCTGCCCCGGCCGCGCTGGTGCTCGGGGCGGCCCTCGCCCTCTCCTCGACCGCCATCGTGGTGCAGCTGCTGACCGAAGCCGGCAGGCTCGGCTCCCCGGCAGGGCAGAGCGCCTTCGCGGTGCTGCTCTTCCAGGACCTGGCGGTGGTGCCGCTCCTGTTCCTGGTCGGCGTCCTGGCGGCTGGGGCGCAGGCCGGGGCGGTCGAGCTGGCGGCCGGCGTGGGGCTGGCCATGGGGAAGGCGGCGGCGGCGATCCTGCTCATCCTGCTGGCCGGGCGGCTCATGGTGCGGCCGCTGCTGCGGGCGGTGGCCGCCACCCACGGGCGGGAGGCCTTCCTGGCCAGCGTGCTGCTCGCCATCCTCGGCATCGCCCTGGCCACCGAGGCGGCCGGCCTTTCCCTGGCGCTCGGCGCCTTCCTGGCCGGGCTGCTGCTGGCCGAGACCGAGTACCGCCACCAGATCACGGTGGATGTCGAGCCCTTCAAGGGGCTGTTGCTCGGCGTCTTCTTCCTGACCGTCGGCCTTTCGCTCGACGTGGCGGCGCTGGCGGCCGATCCGTTCTGGATCCTCGCCTCGGCGGTCGGGCTGATCGCCCTCAAGGCGGCGATCCTGGCGCTGCTCGCGCTGCTGGCCGGGGCGAGCCGGGCGGTGGCGGCCGAGGTCGGGCTGCTGCTCGGCCAGGGCGGGGAATTCGCCTTCATCGTGCTGGGCATGGCCGGCGCCCAGGGGCTGATCCCGCCCGCGACGGTCCAGTTCATGGCGCTGACCGTCGGGATCAGCATGCTCGCCACGCCGCCGCTTGCGGTGCTGGCCAGGCGGCTCGCGCAGCGGCTCGAGCCGCCCTCAGGCGAGGCGATGCTGCCCGCCGCTGGAGAGATGCCGCAGGGTCACGTCATCATCGCCGGCTATGGGCGGGTCGGGCGGATGGTGGGGGAGCTGCTCGACGCCCAGCGCCTGCCCCATGTCGCGCTCGATCGGGACATCGCCCGGGTGCGGCGCTGCCGGGGCGCAGGGGCGGCCGTCTTCTACGGGGATGCGGCGCAGGTCGAGCTGCTCGCGCGCCTCGGCGCCGCGCGGGCAGCGGCGCTGGTCGTGACCATGGACCGGCCCGATGCCGCGCTCGCCGTCGTCGCCGCCGCGCGGCAGCAGTGGCCGGAGCTGCCGATCTATGCCCGGGTGCGGGATGCCGCCCATGCCCGGGCGCTTCTGGCCGCGGGTGCGACCCGGGTGGTGCTGGAGGTGACCGAGGCCAGCCTGCAGCTGGGTGAGGCGGCGCTGGCCGCGGCCGGTGTGCCCGACGAGGCGGCGCGCGCCCTGATTGCCGAACGGCGGGAGGCCTTGCGCAGCGGGCTGCTGGCCGAACCGCCGCCGGCGCGGCGCGATGACGATCAGTCGTAGAAGCCGCGACCCGCCCGCGCCTCGCTCAGCGCCACGTCGAGCAGGCGTTCGAGCACTTCGGGCTCCTGCGCACCAGCAATGGCGAACTGGCCATCGAGCACGAAGCAGGGCACGCCGTTGATGCCCAGGCGATGAGCACGCAGGTTTTCGGCATGCACTGCCTCCACCTCCTCGGAGGAGGCGAGGAAGGCCCGCGCGGCGGCGGGATCAAGGCCGACCGCCCCGGCGATGGCGGCCAGCACCTCGTGGTTGGACAGGTCGCGCCCCTCGCAGAAATGCGCCGCGAGCAGCGCCGGCACCAGCGCATCGGCCGCTCCCTGGCGTGCCGCCCAGCGCACCAGCCGATGCCCATCCACCGTCTGCGGCACCCGGCGGATCGCGTCGAAGCGGAAGGCGATGCCCTCAGCCCGGCCGAGTTCGGCAATCGTGCTCTGCAGGCGCCGCGCCCGCTCCTCGCCGCCGAATTTGCGCACCAGATACTCATGGCGCGGCAGCCCGCCCGGGGCGATGTCCGGATGGAGCAGGAAGGGCCGCCAGGCGATCGCAACCGGCACCTCCCGCCGGGCGGAGAGCATGCGGGTAAGCCGCGCGATGCCCAGGTAGCACCAGGGGCAGACGAGGTCGAAGACGACCTCGATGACGATGCTGCGCACAGCAGAGGGCGGATACTGGGTGATCGCGTTCATCGGAGCATCGCCGCTGCACGGTTCGGATACCGCGCTGCCAAGGTGGCATGCGGGCAGGGATCGGGCAAAGGGGAAGCGACCCGCCCTTTCGATGACCTGGCACGGAATGGCGGGAGATCGGGACTGGTGCAGCCCGCGGGCGGGCCAGCGGCCGCGCCCTGCCATCGCTTCCCGGCCCGGCGCCGAGCACACCGCCCGTGGGTGGGTCCTGCCGGGCGCTTGCCCACGGGGACGGGGCCCTGCCGGGTTGCCGCCACGCCCGGCTCTCAGCCCCGGGGCCAGGCAGCCGGCCTTTCGGGCGTGGGTCCGTTTGTTCCACCGGGCGTCAGCAGCCTTCGGCGCCGCCTGCCTTGGGCTTGACGTCGGGGAGTGGCCGGCGGCCCGGCGGATGGCCGCCAGGGCAGCCGGCAGCCGGCCGCGAATCGGGACAGCGCCCCCCGGGCCCCGGGCGCTCGGCCTCAACCAGCCTCGCCATCCGCAGCCCCGCGGGCGGCAGCGGGCGCGCCGCCGCCGATCCAACAGGCCTGCAGCGCGGCGCGCCGCCAGCGGCCGCGGTCGCCGGCACCCCGCAGGCGGCGCGGGCCGAGGCAGCGGAAGCGATGCGGTGGAGGGTTGGCCCGCCCATCCGCCACGCCCGTTCTGCCTCAGACGCCCGAGCCAGGCGCGTCGCACAGATAGCGGGTCAGGTGATAGGGCTGAGCGGCCAGGCCCGGGCAGAAGCTCGCCACCACCGGCTCGAGCCGGGCGCAGAGGGCGCGCAGAGGCTCGGCCGCGGCCTCCAGCCGCTCCCGCGCGGCCTCTGCCTCGGCGGCCAGCTTCGCGAGGTCGATCCGCGTATGGCGCCGGTCGCGATAGACGAAGCGCCCGCCGATCATCACATGGCGCACGCCGGTTGCATCCTCGGCATGGACGAGCTGATTGACCGTCCAGTTGTGCGGGATCCAGGCGGTGCCGGTGAGATCGAGGAAGACGATATCGGCCTTCATCCCTGGGGCGATCGCGCCGATCTCGGCAAAGCCGAGGGCGCGCGCCGAACCCAGCGTGGCGGCGTGATAGATCTCCTCCGCGCTGGCCCACAGCCTGGGGTCGGGCGTCTGCACCTTGGAGGCCATGGAGGCGTAGCGCATCGCCTCATACATGTTCGCGTTGTCGGAACAGTTCACGCCATCGGTGCCGATGCCGACCGTGACGCCGAGGTCGAGCGCCCGGCGCAGCCGGAACATCCCGTTGCCGAGCCGCATGTTGGAGCCAGGGTTGTGCGCCAGCACCGCCCCGCGGTCGCGGATCAGCTTGAGATCGTCATCGTCGAGCCAGATCGCGTGGGCGGCGGTGAAGTTCTCATCCACCAGCCCAAGTGCATCCATGTGCGCAAGCAGCGTGCGGCCGTAGCGCCTGATGCCGGTGATCGCCTGCACCTTGCTCTCGCCGACATGGCTGTGCAGCCCCACGCCGTGTTCGCGCGCCAGGTCGCGGCAGCCGCAGAGGAAGCGGTCGCTGCAATGGTGCGGGATGGTGGGCGCAACCGCCAGGCGGATATCGGCCTGGCCCCAGCGCCAGTGGCGGAGGATATCGGCGATGGCGGCCAGCGTCTCCTCGGCCGGGCGCAGCCGCAGACCTTCGACATCCTTCTGCAGCGCCGGCGGCAACGCCTCCATCAGCCCCGGAATCGCCTCGAAGAGGGTGCGGTCGGCGACCATGGGGGCGAGCACCGCGCGCATGCCGACCTCGGCATAGGCTTCGGCGGCGGCGTCCATCCCCTCACGCGTGGGCAGGGGATATTCGTAGAGCAGGTCATAGGCGGCGGTGCAGCCCTTGGCCACCATCTCGGCCGCGCAGATCAGGGTGGAGAGCTTCTTGTCGGCCAGCTGCCGCCCCGCGTTGAGCCATGGCCCGGCGGTCAACAAGAGCTCGAGCGTCGCCTTGTCGAGCTGCCCGCGGGCAAGGCCGCCATGGCCATGGGTGTGGGCGTTGATCAGACCGGGATGGATCAGCAGGCCCGCGGCATCGATCACCCGCGCCCCCTCCGGCGCGGGCAGATCGCGCCCGACGGCGCGGATCACCCCATCCTCGATCAACACATCGGCGAGATCGGCGCGCCGCCGCGCGGGGTCGGTCAGGCGCGCGCCGCGGATGATCTGCCAGCCGGACTCGGTCTCTGCCATGGCCAGGGTCCTATGCGCTGCCCTCGCCGGCCGCGGCCGCCGCACCGGCCGGCGCGGGTGCTGGATCTTCCGCCTCGCGCGGAGCCACCGGCAAGCCGGCCGCGCGGAAGCGCGCCTCGATCACCTCAAGGTCGATCAGCCCCGCCGGGTCGGCCCGCCTGGGCCGCTCCTCAAGGCGCGGCGCCACCATCTGCCGCCACAGCCCGAGCAGCCTGGCCAGTTCGGCGAGCGGGTCGGCATGGTCATCGACGCGCAGATCCAAGTCGGGAAAATCCTCCGTGCTGACCAGCCGGATCGCAGCCGACTGGCGGCCGCGCCGGTCGCCGCCCGCCCTCTCCCCGGCCTGCATGGCAGCGAGCATCCGCTCGGGCAGCGGCAGATCGGCGCGGCCGAGGAAGGTCTCGGCGGTGGCAGAGAGCACCTCCGGGCCGGCCAGCATATTGCCGGCCAGGCTCCAGCCCGGGCCGGAGAGGGCGCCGGCGTGGGCGACGCAGCGATCGCCCGTCCAGGCGGCGGCCCGACCGGCAGCATCGAGCACATGCACCTGCCGCAGCCTGCGCCCGAGGTCGGTCGCGATCGCCCCGGCCAGGGCGAGATCGGGCGACAGCCCACGGGCCAGCCCATCCAGCACCGCTGGGCCCAGATAGCGGTTGGTGATCGATTGGGTGGCCACCGCCCCCACCCCCGATCGCAGGAAGGGCACGGAAGCCCCGACGGCCAGGTTGCAGGTAGCGACGGCGCATGCGAGCGCGCCCGTCTGCGGATCGCGGGCCAGGAGGGACCAGGTCATGGGCCCAGATTGCGCCGATCCGCCGGGGCAGGCAAAGCTTGCAGCCGGTTTGGAGGATACGCCCATGCTTCGCCGCCGGCTGCTGGTCGCACCGCTTGCCCTGGCCGCCCTTCCGCCCCTCTCCGCCCCCGCCCGCGCCCAGACGGGCTGGCCCGACCGGCCGGTCAGGCTGGTCGTCCCCTTCGGCGCAGGCGGGGCGATCGATACCCTCTCGCGCACCGTGGCCGCCCGCTTCGCCGACTTCGCCAACGGCCAAACCCTGGTGGTGGAAAACCGCCCCGGGGCGGGGGGCACCATCGCCGGCGCCTTTGTCGCCCAGCAGCGGCCCGACGGCTATACGCTGATGATGGCCGACATCGGCGCCAATGTGATCGGCCGCCTGCTCAACCCTGGCCTCCCCTATGATCCGATGACGGCCTTCGCGCCGATCATCCACCTCGTCTCCCTGCCCTCGGTCCTGATCGCCCACCCCTCGGTGCCCTACCGCACGGTGGAGGAGGTGATCGCGGCGGCCCGCGCGCGGCCGGAGGGCTTCGTCTTCTCCTCGGCCGGCAACGGCAATGGCAGCCATCTGTTCATGGAGCTGTTCCTGCGTCGTGCCGGCATCCGCATGACCCATGTCCCCTACCGTTCCGGTGCCGAAATGGTGACCGCCCTGGTCCGCGGCGATGCGCAGTTCGGCTTTCCGACCGTCTCCTCGGCCCTGGCCATGATCCGAGACGGGCGGGCGCGGGCGATCGCGGTCGGCACCGCGGGCGGCACCCCGCTGCTGCCCGGCGTGCCCACGATCGATACGGTGCTGCCCGGCTTCGACGTGGCGGTCTGGCACGGCATTGTCGCCCCGGCCGGGATCGAACCCGCGCTGATCACACGGATCAACGAGGTCTTCGGCCGGATCATCAGCCTGCCGGAGGTGGCCGAGCGGATCTTCCAGGCCCAGGCCGGGCGGGTGGTGGGCGGCCGCCCTGAGGATTTTGCCGCCTTCCTGCGCCGCGAATACGACACCTGGGCGCCGATCATCCGCGAAGGCAATATCCGTGCCGAGTGAGGGCGCCTCCGCCCCTTCCCCCGCCCCGCCGCGCCCGGCAGCCACCCTGATGCTGCTGCGCGACGGCCCGGCGGGGCTTGAGGTCTTCATGGTGGTGCGCCACCGCCAGATCGACTTCGCCGGCGGGGCCATGGTCTTTCCCGGCGGGCGCGTCGATCCGGCCGATGCGACGCTCGGTGATCCCTTCCGCATCGCTGCCATCCGCGAAGGCTTCGAGGAGAGCGGCATCCTGCTCGCCCGCCGCGGCGGGGTGATGCTGGGGGCGCATGACCTGCCGCGGGATCGCCCCTTCCCCGCGCTGCTCGCCGAATACGGGCTCTCCCCGGCAACCGATGCCCTGGTCCATGTCGCGCATTGGATCACGCCGGTCGACATGCCCAAGCGCTTCGACACCCATTTCTTCGCCGCCGAAGCCCCGGTTCGGCAGATCGCGCGCCATGACGGGGGCGAGGCGGTGGCGGGCCGCTGGCTGCGGCCGGAGGAAGCGTTGCGCGCGGCCGAGGAGGGGCGCGCGACCCTGGTCTTCGCGACCCGGCTGAACCTCATGAAGCTCGCCCGCCATCGCCGCGTGGCCGATGCCCTGGCCGGCGCCGGGCCGGTCGTCACGGTCCAGCCCGAACCCATCACCGGACCCGACGGCACGACCTGGCTGCGCATCCCGGAGGAGGCAGGCTACGGCGCAAGCCTCTGGCGCGCTGCCACCCGCCCGATGGCCCCGCGCAGGTGAGGGGCGAGCACCCCACCCTGCTCCGACCAGTGGCCAGCGCGCCGGGGGATGGGCCGCCGCGGTGGGAGGCGCGGGGAGACAGCCGCTCCATTGCCGGGGGCTGGGCGGCCGCTTCGCCGTCCCGCCGGGCCCGCCTAGTCCGCCCGGCCCCGCCCGGCGCCGGGGCGCTCCGCTTGCCCCACGGCCAGGCCGCAGAAAGTCTCAGCAAGACAGCCGCGCGGCCAGGTCGATGAGATCCTCGGCGATCACGTCCCACGCCTCCTCCGCGACCAGATCGCTCTGCTGGCCAGGCCCGTGCTCGCGCGGGCGCGGGATGAAGCAGGTGCGCAGGCCCACCGCGCGGGCGGCGCGCAGATCGGCATTGTGCGCCGCGACCAGGCAGGCCTGATCGGGCCGCAGCCCCAGAATGTCACAGGTGTGGAGATAGGCGGCCGGTTGCGGCTTGTAGGCGCGTGCGGCTTCCGCCCCCAGGATCGCATCCCAGGGCAGGCCCGCGCGCTTGGCCATGTCGGCCAGCAGCCGGATATTGCCGTTGGAGAGCGGAGCGAGAAAGAAGCGCCGGCGCAGCCGGTAGAGTCCGAGCGGCACATCCGGCCAGGGGTCGAGCTCGTGCCAAGCGAGGTTGAGCCGGTCGAGATCCTCCGCCGCGGCGGCGATGCCGTATTCGGCCATCACCGCCTCGAGGTTTTCCCGGTGCAGCACATCCAGGCGCGTGAAGGGCCGGCGGCCGGAGCGCACCTCCTCCATCGCCGGCTGGTAGCGGCGGCGCCAGGCATCGGCCAGCACGAAGGGATCCAGATCAGGCCGGCCATGCGCGACCAGAAAGGGCGCCAGCGCCCGTGCGATACCGGAGCGCCAATCGACGATCGTGCCGAAGACGTCGAAGAG
>JANWYF010000094.1 GCA_025057055.1 Rhodovarius sp.
CCCGGCTATCGCCTCTCGACGCTGATCCGCTGGGGCGATGCCGTGCTGCCCTCTGCCCCGGCCTGGAATCCCGCCGCGCCCGACCCGGCGGCAGCGGCCGCGCAGTTCGGCTGGGATGCGCGGCTGATCGCCGTCATCGCCCCGCCCCTGGCCGCCGATGGCATCCCCCGCGCGGTGGTCGCGGTGGCCCATCCCGGAGTCGATCCGGCCATGGCCTTCCCCGACGGGCGCGACCGGCCAGAGGTGGCGGCGCGGATGCAGGGGGCAAGCCTGCTCAACCTCGAACGGCGCGGCCATGGCTGGGTGCTGATCGCGGGCGGCTTCCAGTCCCGCCGCCTGGATGGGGCGACGCTGTGCGGGGCGACCGGGCCCGGGGCGGATCGCCTGGGCGGGGCGGTGACCGGCCTCTTCGGCATCGGCGCCGGCTGCGTCACCCCCGATGGGCGGCTGCTGCTGCTCGAATCCGAAGCGAGCGACTGGGAGCCGCGCCTGCCCGGCCGGGTGGGGGCGGGCCATGGCTGGGTGGTGGATCTCGACCCCCTCGACCCGCTCGACATTCCGCACAAGCGCACCGCGCTCGGCCGCGGCGCGCAATCGATCAGCGCGGCCGCGACGGCGGATCAGCGCAGCGTCGTCTATCTCGCCCTGCCGGCGGGGCTCGCCCGCTTCGTCGCCGCCCAGCCGCAGGATCTCGACCAGGGCCGGCTCGAGGCAGCGCGGTTCGCCGGCGGTCGGCTGTCCTGGCTCCCGCTGCCGGAGAATGCCTGGTCTGGGCTCGCCGCGGCGGTCGCGGCGGCGGGGGCGACACGGCTGGCCCCCGGCACCACCCTGGCCCCGGCGCCGGGGGGCCTTCTGATCACCGCCCCCGATAGCGGCACGAGTCATATCCGGCATGACGGCGATGACCCTGCCGCCCCCGGCGCTTCGATCCGGCCGCTGGCTGCCGGCCCTGGCCAGGCGGCGGCGCTGGTCGATCCTGCCGGCCGGCTGTGGCGGGCCAGCCCGGGTGGGCCAGGCCTTGCGGCGGTGCTGATCGATCCGCAAGGGGATGCGGCGGTCGCGGCACCGCGCGGTGCAACGCTCGGCGGGCTCGGGCTCACCCCGGACGGCACGGCGATCCTCACCTGCTTCCGCCGCCCCGGGGCGGAGCCCGGGCGCAGCTTCGCCCGCCCCGCCACGCGCTGGCCCGATTTCACGCCCGGCGTGCCGCCGCGCAGCGCCCTGATCGCCCTGCACCGGGGCGGAGCGCCGCTCTAGTCGACGTGACCGGAGGCGCTGCTGGCCGGGGGCGCGCAGCGGGTCTATAGCTGCTCTGTGCATGCGCGGGTTCTGCTGGAGGGGGGTTGCGAGAGGTGTCTCGATCCTGCCGTTTGCTGCTGGCCGCTGGGCTTCTGCTGCTGGGGGCCTGCGCCACGCCCCCGCCGCCCGAGGATGCCGAGGCGCTGGCCGAGTTCCGCGCCGCCAATGACCCGGCCGAGCCGCTGAACCGCACCCTCTTTGCCATCGACCGGGCGGCCGATCGCCTGGCGTTGCGGCCGCTCACCATCGCCTATCGCGAGGTGGTGCCGGAGCCTGCGCGGCAGGGGGTGCGCAACCTGCTGCGCAACCTGCGCACCCCGGTGACCCTGATGAACGACATGCTGCAGGGCGAACCGCGCCGCGCCGGCGACACGCTCGGCCGTTTCCTGATCAACACGACGCTCGGGCTCGGCGGGCTGATCGACGTGGCCGACGCCCATTTCGGCGTGCCCTATCGCCGCAACGGCTTCGGCACCACCCTGGCGCTGTGGGGTGTCGAACCTGGCCCCTATCTCTATCTGCCGCTGCTCGGCCCCTACAACCCGCGCGATGCGTTGGGCTTCGGGGTCGACGTCGTGGCCAATCCGCTCGCCTGGTTCGGCCAGGGCAGCGAGGTGATGGCGCTCGACATCGCCTGGGCGGGGATGACCTACCTCGATCAGCGGGACGCGGTACAGGACCAGCTCGATGAGGTGGAGCGGACCTCGCTTGATCCCTATGCCACCATCCGTGCCGTCAGCCAGCAGCAGCGCGCGGCCGAAATCGACCGGCGCCGGGCCGAGCGCCGCAGCGCGCCATGAGCGCAAGGGAGGGGCCGATGCGCCGGCGTGATCTGTACGGCCTGCTGCTGCTGGCCTGGCTCTGCCCGATCGCTCCGGCCCGGGCGGCGCTGACCCCCGCCCGCGCGACCGCCTTCATCCAGGCGGCGGGCGAGGAGCTGGTGGCCGTCATCAATGACCGCGGCCTCAGCACCGAGGAACGCCGTCAGCGCGTGGCGGCCATCCTGCGCCGCAGCGTCGATATCGAAGGCGTCGGGCGCTTCGTGCTTGGCCGCTTCTGGCGGCAGGCAAGCCCGGCGGAACAGGCCGAGTACCTCCGCCTGTTCGAGGAAAGCCTGATCCGCAACCTGGCCGGCCGCTTCGGGGAGCTGCAGGGCGTCGCCTTCACCGTCGAGCGCAATCCGCGCCTGATCGAGGAGGATGTGGTGGTGGCCACCATCGTCACCCGCCCCGGCCAGCCGCCGGTCACGCTCGAATGGCGAGTGGCGGAGGTGGGCGGTCAGCCGCGCATTGTCGACCTGATCGCGGAGGGGGCAAGCCTGCGGCTGACCCAGCGCAGCGAATACGCCGCCGTCATCACCCGCGGCGGGAATCAGGTCTCGGCCCTCAACGCCGCGCTGCGCCGGCAGCTCGGGCAGTAGCGGGGGCGGGCGCGGCCGTGCATGCTGCCGCCATGCCGGGGCCGCTGATCGTCACGCTCACGCTCAATCCCGCCCTCGACCTCGCGAGCGAGGCCGATCAGGTCCGGCCGGTGCGCAAGATCCGCACCTTCCACGAACGCTTCGATCCGGGCGGCGGGGGTGTCAACGTCTCGCGCGTGCTGCGCGAACTGGGCGGAGAGACGCTGGCCGTGCTGACCGCCGGTGGCGTCACGGGCCGCTTCCTGCTTGAGCTGCTGGCGGGCGAGGGCGTGCCGCACCGCGCGGTGCCGATCGGCGGGCTCACCCGCATCAGCCATGTCGTGCAGGACCGCGCGAGCGGCCTGGAATACCGCTTCGTGCCGGAAGGGCCGATGCTGGCCGAGGCGGAGTGGCAGGCTGCCCTCGCCGCGGTGGCGGAGGTGCCGGCCCCTTGGCTGGTGCTGAGCGGCAGCCTGCCACGCGGCGTGCCTGCCGACATCCTGGCCCGCGCCGCGGCCGAGGCGCGGGGGCGCGGCCAGCGCGTGGTGGTGGACAGCTCGGGCCCCGCGCTCGCGGCGGCCGTGGCTGCGGGGGGGCTTGCGTTGATCAAGCCGAGCCTTGGCGAATGCGAGGCGCTGGTCGGCCGCCCCCTGCAGGAGGCCGCGGCGCTGCGCGAGGCCGCGCTCGAGCTCGCCACCGGCGGGGCGGCGGAGCTGGTCGCCGTCACCCTCGGCGCACGCGGCGCGCTGCTGGCCACCGCGCGGGGCGAGCTGTGGCGGCTGCCCGCAGCGGATGTGCCGGTACGCGGGGCATCGGGGGCGGGGGACAGTTTCGTCGCCGGGATGACGCTGGCCCTCGCCCGCGGGGAAGCGCCGGAGCAGGCCTTCCTTCTCGGTGCGGCCGCGGGTGGGGCGACGGTGGCGGCCGCCGGCACCGCCCATGCCCGGCGCGCGGAGGTGGAGGCGATCCGCGCGAGCCTGGCGCCGCAGCTGATGCGCTGTTGAGACAGCGGGCGCACCCCGAGGGCATCAGAGGGGGCGCGGGCGGCACTTGCCGCCGATCAAGGACAGAGCTGCCTCGGCCCGGCCAGATGGCGGCCGACATCTTGCAGGGGAGGCGGATCGCCGATGCAAGGGCCTGCTGTCGTCTGGTTCGAATCCGTGGGAGCGGCGGATGTGCCGCGGGTGGGGGGCAAGAACGCCTCGCTCGGCGAGATGATCCGCGCCCTCGGCAGCCGCGGGGTCAGGGTGCCGGGCGGCTTTGCCACCACCGCCGAGGCCTTTCGCGATTTCATCGCCGCCAACGGCATCGGGCCCGCGATCGCCGCGCGCCTCTCCGCCCTGCGCGAG
>JANWYF010000140.1 GCA_025057055.1 Rhodovarius sp.
AAGCTCGAGCGCGAAGTCGGCCCCGGCAGCCCGCCACCCGCTGCCGATCTCGAGCAGCTCCGCCGGCGCCTGGTCGCGCACTTCGCAGGCCTGGATCCGGAACCGCCGTCGTGGCGGGAGCTGCGCTTCGCCCCCTGGATCATGTGGAACGGCACGCCGCAGGGGGCGGAGATCCCGGGCCTTGCCGAGGTGCTGTTCGCCGAGGCCCGTCGTTCCCCGCGCATGCTGCTGCGCATGATCGAGGCGTGGCTCAAGGATTTCCTGCGCGACAACCCGCATATCGCGAGCGGCGGGCGGGCGATCCGCGCGTTGGTCCTGCAGTCGCAAGACAGGCTGCTGCAACCCTGGCGGGAGGCCGATCGGGCCCTTGCCCTCTTCGATGCCGGAGCAGGACCGTCCCGCATCGCTGAGGCGCTGCTCGATGGCCCGCAGGCCATCGCGGCGGTCTGGGAGCAGAGCCGGCTTGATGAGCCGCAGCGCGCCATGGGCGGGTATATGCGGGCGGTGCTGCTGGCGACGCTGGGTGGGCTGCCGGAGCGGCTGCGCAGACCCTCAGCGGAGCAGGGGCTTGCACGCGCGCTGGCGGTGCTCGTCCGCGACGGGTCGCTGCGTTTCGGTGACGAGCTGCGCGGGCCGATCGCGCGCGGGCTGCTCGCCGCCTGGCTCGACGGCGGTGCGGAGCCGGATGTCGCCCTGCGCGACCAGGTGCGCGATTTCCTCCTTCGTCACCTGGGGGATCCCCGCGTCAGCGCGGGCTATTGGCATCCGGTGGGGGAGGAAGCCACTGCGCTCATGCGCCGTTGGCTCGCGCGCGCATCGCTGCAGGCCTTCTTCGACCTGATCGACGAGTTCGCGCTCGACCACCAGTGGCGCTACCGCAAGGCCTTCTGGTCGGCCTATCTGGAACGGGGTGCGATCGAAGATGCCTGGCTTGCGCTTGCCGGCAATATACAGGCAGAGGCACGGTCGATCCGGGATCTCCGCGGGGCCTATGGCCGGCTGCGCGGCGTTGGAGTGGACCGCAACCATTCCGTGCTGCTGCTGCGCCTCGGGCCGCTCGTGCTGTGCGAATGGAGCCACAACGGCAGCCTGCGCGCCTGGCGGCGTGATCAGGGAGATGCGCCGCCACTCTACGATCGCGAATATCTCGCGTACGAACTTCGCAAACCCTCCCTGCCTTTTCCGGACAACCCGGAGACCGGAACCGGGGGATCGCCTGATGGTGCGGGCCTGCGCCACCAGGGGGCTGAGCGCGGCCTCTGGCAGGGCTGCGCGCTCGAACTGATCGCGCAGCATGCAGGCATCAGGCTCT
>JANWYF010000177.1 GCA_025057055.1 Rhodovarius sp.
CGAGAGGGTGTGGCCGATCATGGATTTGGTCGAGGAGACGGGCGGCGGCCTTTCCCCGAACAGGGTGCGGATGGCCATCGCCTCCATCCGGTCATTCTCCGGCGTGGAGGTGCCATGGGCGTTGATGTAGCCGATCGCCTCCAGCGGCAGTCCGGCATCCTCGATGGCGCGGCGCATGGCGGCGATGATCGCCGCGCCGTCGGGGGCCGATCGCGTGCGGTGGAAGGTATCGGCGCATTCGCCCACGCCATGGACGAAGCCCAGGATTCGCGCCCCGCGCGCCAGCGCATGGGCAGCGTTCTCCAGCACCAGGGCGCCGGCGCCATCGCCCATGACGAAGCCATCGCGCGAGCGAGTGAAGGGGCGCGAGACTGCCTCGGGCGGTTCGTTGCGGGGCGAGAGCGCCTGCAGCAGGCTGAAGCGGATCAGCGTCTCGGGGGTGAGCGAGCCCTCCGCCCCGCCGACCAGCGCGGCCTCGGCCTCGCCGCGGCGGATCGCCTCCACCCCGAGCATGATGGCCGAGGCGCCGGAGGCGCAGGCGGTGGTCACCACCTGCGGCACGCCCCGCGTTCCGAAGCGCTGCGCCAGCCGCCAGGCGGGGGCGATGAACTGATGAGCGGCGTGCAGCTCGGGCCGCTGCGCCGCAGCCAGGGCCAGCGCTGCCGGCTGCGGGCTGCCGGCGGCAGCGGCCAGCGCGGCACGATCGGGCCATTCGAGCTCGAAGGGCGGGGCGCCGAGGCAGAGCGGGCCGGGGAAGGGGGGCGCCAGGCCCGCCTGGCTCAGCGCTTCCTGCAACGCCATGGCCGCCAGCGCCTCCACCCGAACCGCGCAGGGCAGCGGCCGGCCCGGCCGATCGCCCGGCAGATCGATGCAGGCAGCGATGCGCGACCGCATGGCCGAGGCATCGAAGCGCAGAATCGGCCGCACCCCAGACCGGCCGGCGACCAGCCCGGCCCAGCTGGCCGCCGTATCGCGCCCCAGGGCGGTGACCATCCCAACACCCGTGATCGCCACGCGCGGCCGGCCGCGCGCATCGAGAAGCGGCATCGTCTTGCCCGTCACCGCACGGCCTCCAGCACCGCAGCGAATTCGCCCAGGGCATGGCCGAAGCCCTGCACGCCCAGGCGCTGCTCCCCGGCCGCCACGCGCAGGGCCCCGATCGCCACGGCCATGGGAAAGGCAGCCTCCATCCCATGCCCCAGGCTGTCGGCGATGCAGAGGGCCCCTGCCACTCCGGGCCCGGCGAAGGGCGCGGCGGAGAGTGCGCCATCGCCCCCCGGCAGGGCGGCGAGCCGCGCCGCCCGCTCCTCCGGCGCCCCGGCGGCGGTGGCGACAGAGGAGAGCAGCGCAAGCGGCGCCGCGCCGCGGGCAAGCGCCTCCTCCAGCGGTTCGAGCAGCAGGAAGGCCGCCATGCTGCCGCGGATCATGCCCTGCCGCTCTGCGACCGGGGCGAAGGGGCCGCGATGCAAGACCGGGGCATAAGTGATGATCTCATCCCAGCGGCCGGCGATCAGCGCCGCCCCGACCAGGACCGCGCGCGAGGTGCCCGCAGCGATGCGGGCATGGGCGATGCGCAGCGCCTCGGCCCCTGCCGCCTCCTCTCCCATCAGGGTGCGCGAGGACCCGCCTACCCCATGCAGGATCGAGATCGACCCCGCCATCAGGTTGGACAGCTGCGCGAGGAAGAGGGTGGGGCGCAGCCCCTCGGCCAGGGCGCGGGCGATATGGGCCTCCCGCGCCTCCTCCGGCAGGGCCGGAAGGGCCGAGAGGATGGCGGTATCGAGGGCGATGTCGCGCTCGCCTCCGCCGGCGGCGACTATCAGGTCCATCTCCGGCGCCAGGGCGCGGGCATCGGCGTCGGCGATGGCGAGCCCCGCGGCATAGGCGCCCAGCCGCTGCCAGTTCTCCATCTGCCGCCATTCGCGGCGGGGGATGCTGGCCTCCCACTCCGGCAGGGGCGGCAGGGGGTGGATGGGGAAGGGGGCGAAGCTCGTCTCATCGAGCCGCGGCGGGCCAAGGGCGGCATGGGCCGCACGCCCCACCCCCTGGCAGGAGACGAGTCCGACCCCGGTGATCGCCACGCGCCGCGTCACAGCCCGATCTCTTGGGCGCGGGCGCGCAGCAGCCGGGCCAGGTCCTCGGCCGGGAAGGGCAGCAGGCGGAGCGTCACCTCGGCCTCGGCGGCAAGCCCGGCCGGTCCGCTGAGGCGGCCGGAGAGCACGGCATAGCCCGACCCCTCGTGCAGCAGCCTGGCTTCGGCCGCGATGTCCTGACCCGGGCGGAGCATGCCGCGCAGCTTCGCCTCGCGCACCTTGGCCAGCAGCGGCATGCGGGCAAAGCCCTGGCGGGCCAGGATCAGCCACCCGGCCGCCTGGGCCAGGCATTCGATCATCAGCACGCCGGGCAGCAGCGGGTGGCCGGGGAAATGCCCCTCGAAGACCGGGCTGTGCTCAGGCAAGCGGGCGGCGGCCGAGAGGCTGTCCGCATCCCGGGCCAGGATGCGGTCCAGCATGGAGAAACGTTCCAGGTTCAATGCTTGGCGGCCACCAGCTCGTCGATCCGCTGGGCGAGGCTTTCCATGATGAAATAGCGCTCGGGCGGGGATTTGCCGGCATTGACCTCCTCGGTCCAGGCTTCGACGGGCACCTTGATCCCGAAGGCCTTGTCGATGGCAAAGACGATGTCGAGGAAGTCGAGGCTGTCGATGCCGAGGTCGTTGATCACATGTGCCTGCGGCGTGATCTTCGCGCGGTCGATATTCGCGGTCTCGGCGATGATGTCGGCGATGCGGGCGAAGGTGTCGGCAGACATGGGACTCCTGCGGCGGCGGGGGTCGGCTGCCCTTTGACGCGGGGCGCGGGCCTTGTCCAGCGCGGGCGGTGGCGGGCGGCGGTCGCGGCAGCCGCCGGCCTGCCCGCCCAGGCGCGCGAGGCGGGCGCCCCGGCACGGGCTGAGGGCTGCCCGCCCGCCAGCCGGTCAGTACATGACATCCCCCCCGTTCGGAGAGAGGCAAGCGCCGACATAGAAGCTGCCCCCGGGGCCGGCCAGCAGCAGGGCGGTGGCCGCCACCTCCTCCGGCCGGCCGAGGCGGCCGATCGGCAGGCTTGCCTCCACCTGCCGGCGCCAGTCCGGCCCGCGGGCGGCGGTCAGATCGGTCTCGATCGGGCCCGGGGCGATGGCGT
>JANWYF010000005.1 GCA_025057055.1 Rhodovarius sp.
CCTCGCTCGCATCATCCTCGGCCGGATAGCCCACCGTCATGCCGAAGAGCGCCACGGCCCGCGGTGGCAGGGCGAGTTCGCGTGCCACCTCCTCGGGGCGGGAGCGCAGGGCGCCGATGTAGCAGATGCCGAGGCCGACCGATTGCGCTGCCACCGCGAAGTTCTGCGCGGCGAGGGCGGCATCGATGGCAGCGACGATGAAGGTTTCGAGATAGTCGAGCCCAGCCAGGGTCTTTCCCTGCCGATCGCCGAGCCGCGCGAGCCGCGAGAGATCGGCAATCCAGGCCAGGAACAGGGGTGCTTCGCGGATGAAGCCCTGGCGGTTCGACCATTCCGCCAGCCGCGCCTTGCGCTCCGGGTCGGTCACCGCGACGACGCTGAAGCTCTGCAGGTTGGAGGAGGTGGCGGCCGATTGCGCGGCGGCGATCAAGGTTTCGAGCAGGGCCTGCGGCACCGGATCGGGCCGGTAGCGGCGGATGGAGCGGTGGGAGAGCAGCAGGGCCAATACCGGAGAGGCGGCCGCCGCCGGCACATCGCACAGGCCGCCATAGCGCGCCGCGAGCAGTTCCGAGGTCGCCTTCGCCTGGTCCATGCCATCCTCTCCTGCGCTTTGCGGGGTCGCCTCCCAGGCGGGCTGCGGGAAGCTCGCGCCCAGCCGGCCGGGCATAGAAAAACCCCCGGATGCCGTCGAGGGCAGCCGGGGGTGGGATGGGCAAGCGCGGCGTTACTGCGGGCGCTGGGCGCGCATATAGGCGATGACGTTGGTCAGCTGTTCCGGGTTCCGGATGCCGGCGAAAGCCATCGACCCCCCCGGAATCAGATCCCGCGGATTGGCGAGGTAGCGGCGCAGATTCTCCTCGTTCCAGACCAGCCCCTGCTGCGCGGCCTGCTGCAGGGCGCTCGAGTAGCGGAAGCCCGGCACCTGCCCGGCCGGCCGGCCATAGACATTCCAGAGATTGGGCCCGACCCCGTTGCGCCCGCCCTCATTGATGGTGTGGCAGGCGCGGCACTGCGCAAAGACGCGCTGACCGGCCTCGACATCGCCCTCCTGAGCCAGGGCCGGCATGATCGGCGCCGCGGCAAGCAGGGCGGCCACCAGCGCGGTCTTGATGGAATGCATCGGGTCTCCTCCGAAAGCTTGGGGCTTTTCTGTAAGCAGCTATTTATGTTCCAGGGCTTGACGTCAAGCCTGCGGCGAGGGGAGGGCTCATGCGGAACCTGCTCCCGATACGGCCCGACGCCGTGTGGGCGGCGGCCGTCACGCTGGCCGTCGCTGTGGCGGGCGGCGTGCTGACCGATGTCGGGCCCTGGTATTTCGGGCTGCGCAAACCCTCCTGGCAACCGCCCGACTGGGTCTTCGCCCCGGCCTGGACGGTGATCTACACCCTCTCTGCCATGGCGGCGGTGCTGTGTTGGCGCGGTGCGCCCAGCCGTTCTGCGCGGGTGCTGGTGGTCGGCGCTTTCTTGCTGAATGCGCTGCTCAATGTCTTATGGTCGGCGCTGTTCTTCTTCTGGCGCCGGCCGGATTGGGCGCTGATCGAGGTCATCCCGCTCTGGCTGTCAGTGGCGCATCTGCTGTGGCTGTCGCGGCGTTTCTCTCCGGTCGCGCCGTGGTTCCTGATGCCCTATCTGCTCTGGGTCGGCTTCGCCGCCGTGCTCAACTGGGCGGTGGTGCGGCTGAATGCGCCCTTCGGCTGACGCTGCCTCCCGCCGTGCCGCAGCTGGCCGATCTCATCCTGGCCCTGCTGGTGGTCGAGGGGGCGGGCTTGCTGCTGCTGTGGCGCCTCCGCGGGGTAGGTGTGCCACCAGCACCTCTGCTCTGCTTTCTGGGGGCGGGGGCCGCTTTGGCTTTGGCCCTGCGCGCGGCGCTCTCCGGGGCCGGTCCGGGCGCGGTGGCCTTCTGGGCGGTGCTCTCGCTGCCGCTGCATCTGGCTTGGATCGCCCTGGCTTGGAAGCGGGCAGAGCGTCGGGAACAATGCCCGGGCCGAGAACAGGAGGAAGAGCGCCGATGACCGCAGCGCCGATCGAACTCATCACGGCATGGCTGGCTGAACAGCGCCCGGCGATGCTCGCGGTGCTGGAGCGCATGGTCAACACCGACAGCGGCAGCTACGACAAGGCCGGCGTCGACGCGGTGGGGGCGCAGATCCTGGATTTCCTCGAGGCAGCGGGCGTTGCCGTGCAGGTCCTGCCCGGCGGGCGCTATGGCGATTGCCTGCGCGCCGTGGTGGGAGAGGAGGGGGCTGCCCCGGCAGGCAACCGGCCGCAAAACATCCTGCTGATGGGCCATCGCGACACCGTCTTTCCGAAGGGCGAGGCCGAACGCCGCCCCTTCCGCATCGAGGGCGGGCGCGCCTATGGCCCCGGCGTGGCCGACATGAAGGCGGGGCTGGTGATGAACATGTTCGTGCTGGCCGCCTTCGCGAAGTTCGGGGGGGCGCCCGGGCCGCTGGTCGGGCTGTTCACTGGCGATGAGGAGATCGGCAGCCCCGAAGGCCGGCCGGTGATCGAGACCGAGGCGCGCGCGGCGCGCGTTGTCTTCAACAGCGAGCCGGGTCGGGCCTCGGGCAATGTGGTGACCGGGCGCAAGGGCGGGGTGTTCAGCGCCTTCGAGATCACCGGCAAGGCCGCCCATTCCGGCGGCAATTTCGCGGCCGGAATCAGCGCGATCGGGGAGCTTGCGCACAAGATCCTGGCGATCCATGCGCTGACCGACCTCTCGCGCGGGATCACGCTCAATGTCGGGCTCGTCTCTGGCGGGCAGAGCGTGAACACCGTCGCCCCCCGCGCCGAGGGGCAGATCGATCTGCGCTATGTGCACCCGGCCGACCGCGAGGAGGTGATGGGCGCGATCCGGCGCATCATGGAGACGAGCTACATCCCCGGCACCAGCGCCCAGCTCGTCATCCGGGGCGAGTTCCTGCCCCTGACCCAGACGGCAGAGTCGGCGCGGCTGTTTGCCCATTACCAAGAGGCGGCGCGGCAGGCGGGGCTGACGGTGGAGGGGGAGTTCACCGGGGGGTGCGCGGATTCCGGCTTCACCGCGGCGGTGGGGGCACCCACGCTGTGCGGGGTGGGTCCGGTTGGGGGCCTCGCGCACAGCCCGGAGGAGTGGCTGGACGTCGAATCCCTGGTGCCGCGGGCCCAGGCGCTGGCGCGAGCGATTGCGGGGTTGGACAAGGCTGGATTGTAGAAGGACGCGGCTGGCACAACATGTTGCCGCAGCCGCTACGCGTGTGAAATAGTGTGATCGGAAGGAACCGGCGGCTCCACCGGTGCATCGCGGTCCGGCCCGCCGTCGGTCAGGTGAGGTTGGGGGTAGAAGAGGCGCGCGATGGCAGTCATCACCGGCACCAGCGGCCATGATCTGATTACGCCCGGCGGGGTCTCGCCCGGGGTCAGCGGTATCCCGAGCAATGCGAATGACACGATCATCGGCTCGACCGGCAACGACACCATTGATGGCGGCGGCGGCTTCAATGTTCTCGACTTCAGCGCTTTCGCCATCGGGCTGAACGTCGTTTTCACCAGCGGCGGAGCCGGGACGGTGACGGCCGGCTCCAGCCTGAGCCAGTTCACGAATATTCGGCAGGTGATCGGCGGGTCCGGTAACGATACCATGACCGGACTCAACGGAACCTATCTGTATGCCCTGACCATGATCGGGGGGCCCGGCGCGGACACCTTTCAGGGCCATGGCCAACGCGTCAACGTAGTCTCTTATTTCAATAGCCCGGCCGCTATCGTGGTCGATCTCGCCGCCGGCACGGCGCAGGACGGCTTCGGCTTCACGGACACGTTACTCAATGTCCGGCAGGTCTATGCATCCAGTTACAACGATACGCTGCTGGGCAGCGACTTCGGGGACTCCTTCCACCTCCCCGCCGGCGGCTCGCACTTCCTGGACGGGCGTGGTGCTCTCGACCGTGGCAACGAGATCCGGGCCGCCACGACCTCAGCGGTCTACCTCGACCTGGGCACCACGCCGGCGGCGGGCGGCGGCTTCCAGGGGGTCCTGGTCAAGGCGGGTGGGACGACGGACACATTTGTTCGGTTCACAAGGGGGGTTGGCGGTGCCGGCAACGACACTCTGCTGGGCACGCCCGGCAATGATGTTCTCGAGGGGGCGCAGGGCCACGACCTGCTGATCGGACGCAGCGGCTTTGATTACGCAGGCTACTTTGCGTGGAATTTGGGCACGGAGCCGGCCGGCGGGGCGGTGGTCAATCTGACCGCTGGCACGGCGACCGATCCCTGGGGCTTCACCGACACGCTGGTCGGCATCGAACATGTCTTCGGGTCGGCTTTCGGTGATGACCTGACAGGTAGGGATTTGGGTTTCTGGAGGCGTTCCTACCTCCAGGGACTGGAGGGCGCGGATACGCTGCGCGGTGCGGGGAGCGGTTGGACCGCCGCCGACTATTCCGGGCAGAACGCGCCGGTCTCCGTCGATCTCCTGGCAGGCACCGGCAATGACGGCCGCGGCTTCTTCGATACGCTGATCAACATCAATTCGGTGCGCGGCTCGAATGGGAACGACACGCTGCTGGGCTCCAACGGGCCGGATTGGCTGACCGGCGGTCCTGGCAACGATACCTTGTACGGCCGGGTCGGTTCGGACCGGCTGTTCGGTGATGCGGGCGACGATATCTTCCTGGGCGGCCCCGGCGATGACGTGCTGGAGGGCGGCGCGGGCGCCGATACCCTGAGCGGCGGCGACGGCGCCGACCGATTCGTCTTCGCACTGGGCGATTCGCCGCGCAGCGCGCCGGATGTCCTCCAGGATTTCGATCCCGCCTGGGACAGCATCGTCTGGCGTGATCCGAGCCCTCTGTTGTTCTGGGCGGGCTGGGTGCCGGGCTTCTTCAGCGCCCTGGCGCCGGACTCCAATCCGGGGGCGGATTTTCCGCTGCCGCCCCCTCCCCCGCCGCCTTCCGACTTGGCGGAGGTGCCGGAGGTGATGTTCCTGTGGGCAGTGCGGCACGCCACCGACGGGGCTTGGCTGGTCGTCGATGAGAATGGCGACGGCCTGATTTCCACGAACGAGACGACGCTGCGCATCCTGACCGGCGGGCCGATTCCGGATTCCGTCGCGAACGGCTATCTGGTCGGCGGCGGAGAGGCGCCGACCCGCCATCTGCATGATGCGCTGGGCTCGATCGTCCGCGGCGACGGAGGTTCGGTGCCGCTCAAGCTCGCCAACGGCTCCGAGATCTCGGTGCCGGCCCATGTCGTCTCGCTGCCCTCCGGGACGGGGCGGCTCATCTTCATGTCGGCGCTCGCGCCGCAGAATGTGTACGGTACCCCGGGCAACGACGTCTTCTACGGGGGCGGTCAGCCCGATCTCATGGCCGGCGGGTCGGGCGATGACCAATATGTCGTTCGCCATCGCGAGGCGGTGATCGTCGAACGGGCGGGCCAGGGGCTGGATACCGCCTGGTATGAGGCGAGCGATGCCCGCATGTTCCCGCATGTCGAGATCGGGCGTCTGATCGGCACCGCCGATCGGCTCAACGGCACCTCGCCCGACAGTGCCCAGGGGGCATCCGGCAATGACGTGATGGTCGCCAACCAGGGTCTGGCCAGCGGCTCCACCCTGCTCGGCTTCGGCGGCGACGACGAGCTCTGGGGCAGCCCGCATGCCGATATCCTGGACGGCGGCGAGGGCGACGACACGCTGCGCGGTCAGGGCGGGGCCGACACCATGGATGGCGGCCCGGGCAACGACCAGTACGTCGTCATGGATCTCGGGGCACGCATTGTCGAATGGTGGGGCGGCGGCATCGATACCGCCTGGGTCGCGGTCGATGGCTGGACCATGAGCCGCCATGTCGAAATCGGGCGCCTCGCCGCACCGGGCGCGAGGACCCTGTACGGCAGCGAGGATGGTGAGGACCTGGTCGCCAACCAGCTCGAGGGCAGTGCGCTCTACGGCCATGGCGGCAACGACGTGCTCTGGGGCAGCCCGTTCAACGATACGCTCCATGGCGGGGCAGGGAATGACATCCTGCGCGGCCAGGGCGGCTCGGACACTTTCGTGGGCGGGCCCGGCAACGATCAGTTCGTGGTCTTCCTCTACTTCTCGCAGGTCATCGAGGAGGCGGGCGGCGGCTACGACATCGTCTATTTCGGCGGGGAGTTCTCCTTCTTCATCGGCGATCACGTCGAGGAGGGCCGCCTGTTCGGTCAAGGCAGCGGCCTGATCGGCAACGACCTTGCGAATCTGCTGGTCGGCAACAGCTCCGGCCTTGCCAGCTTCCTCCAAGGCCGCGGGGGGGATGACATCCTCTTCGGCACCGCCGCTGGCGACACGCTCTGGGGCGGGGCGGGCAACGATACCATCTACTGCCTGGGCGGAGCCGATGTGATCCTGATCGACGAGGCCAACAGCGGCATCGACCTGGTGGCCGGCTTCGAGAAGGGGGCAGCCCGGATCCTCTTCGGCAGCGGCAGCCAAGTGACCAGCATGGCCGACCTGGCGCTGACCATCGCCAACGGCAACACCCAGGTGACCTTCCCCGGCGGCGTGATCCTGGTCTTCGGCGCCGAACTCTCGGCTGGGGATTTCCTCTTCGGGCTGGGCTGAGCAGTGGCGGCGAGGGGCCGGCCGCGGCAGATTGGCGGCGGGCCGGCCCCGCCCTGGACAGGAGCGGGCAGGCGCGCATAGTGCGCGCCGATGCCGGACTTCGAGAAGTTGTGGGACGTTCTGGTGGTGGGCGGCGGCAATGCCGCCCTCTGCGCCGCCATCTCCGCCCGCCGCCTGGGCGCCAGCGTGATCCTCGCCGAACATGCGCCGCGCTGGCTGCGCGGAGGCAATTCGCGCCACACCCGGAACCTGCGCGCGCTGCACGCCGGCCCGACCGAGGTGCTGACCGGCAGCTACCTCGAAGAGGAGTATTGGGACGACCTGCTCAAGGTCACCGGCGGCCGCACCGACGAGAAGCTGGCACGCCACTGCATCCGCCTCAGCGAACAGGCGCCGGCCTTCCTCGCCTCCTGCGGCGTGGTCTTCCAGCCGAGCCTCTCGGGCACCCTCTCGCTCTCGCGCACCAATGCCTTCTTCCTGGGCGGGGGCAAGGCCCTGGTCAATGCGCTCTACCGCACGGCGGAGAGGCTCGGGGTCGAGATCCTCTACGACACCGAGGTCCAGCACATCGTGCTCGATGATGGCTTCGCGCGGGAGGCCATCGTCTCCTGGCGCGGCTTTCCGCAGCGTATCCGGGCCAGATGCGTCATCGCCTCCTGCGGCGGGTTCCAGGCCAACCGCAACTGGATGCGCCAGTACTGGGGCGATGCGGCGGATCATTTCCAGATCCGCGGCACGCCCTATGCGCAGGGGCGGATCCTCAAGGATCTGCTCGACCAGGGCGTGCAGCAGGTGGGCGATCCGACCCAGTTCCACGCCGTCGCCAATGACGCCCGCGCGCCGATGGAGGATGGCGGGCTTGCTATGCGGCTTGACTGCGTGCCCTTCTCCATCGTCGTCAACGAGAGGGTCGAGCGCTTCTACGACGAGGGAGAGGATGTCTGGCCCAAACGCTACGCCATCTGGGGCCGGCTGATCGCGCAGCAGCCCAACCAGCGCGCCTTCGCCATCTCCGACGCCAAGGCGATCAACGACTATCTGCCCTCGGTCTTCCCGCCGATCCGGGCCGACACGATCGAGGAGCTCGCGGTCAAGCTCGGGCTCGATCCGGCCAAGCTGGCGCGGGTGGTCGCCGAATACAATGCGGCCGTCCGCCCCGGGCGCTTCGATGCGCAGACACTCGATGACTGCCGCACCGAGGGGCTCTCACCGCCCAAATCCCACTGGGCGCGGCGGATCGACACGCCGCCTTTCCACGCCCATCCGCTGCGGCCGGGCATCACCTTCACCTTCCTCGGCGTGAAGGTGAACGAAAGCGCCCGGGTCATCATGGCCGACGGCAAGCCGGCTGCGAACCTGTTCGCGAGCGGGGAGATCATGGCCGGCAATATCCTGGGCCAGGGCTATCTGGCCGGCTTCGGGATGACCATCGGCACCGTCTTCGGCCGCCTCGCCGGCGAGGCGGCGGCCCGTCTCGCGCGCAATTGAGGCCCCCGCCCATGCCCGACACCCACCCCATCCCGACCCCGCTCGCCTCCCCACGCCTCATGCCCGGCAAGGGAGAGGAGAGCGAGACGCTCGCCGAAGCCCGGCGCCAGATGGAGATCTGCAACGCCTGTCGCTACTGCGAAGGCTATTGCGCAGTCTTCCCGGCAATGACCCTCCGGCGAGAGTTCTCGGCCGGCGATCTGACGCACCTCGCCCATCTCTGCCACAACTGCAAGGGCTGCTATCACGCCTGCCAATACGCCCCACCCCATGCCTTCGGGGTGAACATCCCGGCCACCTTCGCCACGCTGCGGCAAGAGAGCTACGCGCAATTCGCCTGGCCGGCCGCGATGGGCGCCGCCTTCGCGCGCAACGGCACGCTGGTGGCTCTCGCCGCCTTCGCCGGGCCCAGCATCGCGCTCCTGCTGGCCATCCTGCTGGTGGACCCGGCGGTGCTCTACACGGCGCAGACGGGCACCGGCGCCTTCTTCCGCGTGGTGCCGCATGAGCTGATGATCCTGCTCGCCGGCGGGTCCTTCGGTTACGCGCTCTTCGCCCTGGCCATGTCCGGCCGAGCCTATTGGCGCGCCACCGCCCCGGGGGCGCGGCCCGGCGCCGCCCCGCTGGCCGAGGCGGCAGTCGATATCCTCACCCTGCGCTACCTCTCGGGCGGCGGGCATGGCTGCAACGACCTGGATGAGGGCTTCACCCAGGCCCGGCGCTGGCTGCACCATGCGCTGTTCTACGGCTTCCTGCTCTGCTTTGCCGCGACCTGCACGGGCTTTGTCTACCACTACGCCTTCGGCTGGAAATCGCCCCATCCCTTCTTCTCTCTGCCGGTGCAGCTTGGCACCTGGGGCGGGGTGCTGATGTGCGTGGGTTCGGCCGGCCTCATCTGGATCAAGATCGTGACCGATCCGGGGCCGGTGGCGAAGCGGCTGCTCGGCGGAGAATATGCGATGCTCGGGCTGCTGTTCCTGATCGCCGCCTCGGGCCTCCTCCTCCTCGCGCTGCGCCACACCGGGGCGATGGGCAGCCTGCTCGTGCTGCACTTGGGCCTGGTGATCGCCTTCTTCCTCGTGCTGCCCTATTCTAAGATGGTCCACGGCATGTATCGCGGCTTGGCGTTGCTGCGCCACGCCGTGGAGAAGCGCCGGCTGCGGCCCCTGGGCGGGGGCGGTTGAACCGAGGCTCGGCGGAACGGGCGGGGCGCTGACGGCGGATCTGGCCGCCGGCGAGGGGCGTGCGGCTCGGCGGGGCGGTCAACGCGCCCGCCACACCCCAGGCCGGACCGCCTGGGCCGTCAGCACGCCATAGGCGGTGATGCCGGCTCCGACAGCCAGGAAATGGCCGGCGAGCCCGAGCTCCATCCTCTGCCCGAGCAGCCAGCCGCCGGCGACAGCGAGCGTCAGTCGCGTCAGCCCCGCCACGACCGGCCAGCCCATCCGCCCCGCGCCCATCGCCGCGAAATACATGGCCATGCCGAGGCCAAAGCCCGCAAAGCCGGGCCCGATGCAGGAGAGCGCAAGCGCGGCGATGCGCCGCACCTCCTCATCGGAGGCGAAGAGAGCGGCCACCGGAGCGGGAAACAGCGCCACCGTCGCTCCAACCGCGGCGCAGACCGACAGCGCCATCAGCCCGCCCACCCAGGCGGTGCGCCGCGCCAGCGCCCAATCCCCCTGGCCGACCGCGCGCCCGACCAGGGCAGTGAGCGCCGAGCCCACGCCGAAGGCCAGCGGGATCATCAGGAACTCGAGCCGCGCCGCGACGCCATAAGCCGCCACCGCCGCCGCGCCATGCGGCGCAAGCTGTGCGGTGACCAGGATGGTGGTGAGGTTGGAGACGGCCGCCAGAGCGCAGGCGATGGCACCGACCGAGAGGATGCGCGCGAACAACGCGCCCGAGAGCCGGACCCGCCAAGCGGGGCGAAAGCCGGCCGCGCCCGAGAGGACCACCACCCCCTGGGCCAGCGCTGCCCCCCACATCGCCAGCCCATAGCCGATACCAAGGCCCGCGAGCCCCAGCTCCATGGGCACGGCGAGCAGCCAGCCCAGCGCCGGAAAGACCACCCAGGCGCTGCCGTTGATGCGCGCTGCCAGGCCATGTCGCCCCGCCCCGCGCAGCACCGAAGCCAGCGTATTGGCGAGCCATGTCGGCAAGGCACCGAGCCCGAACAGCCACATGGCATAGGGCGCGGCGGCCGCTGCCGCCTCCGCCCCGCCGATCGCGCGCAGGAGGGGATGGGCGAAGACGACGAGCGGCAGCACGAAGCCCAGCGTGAAGGCCAGCGCGATGAGCAGCGCATGCAGCACCATGGCGGCGGCCTCCTGCGGGCGGCCGGCACCCAGCGCCCGCGCCACCGCCGAAACGACGCCCCCGCCCATCGCCCCCGCGCTCATCTGCCCGAGCAGCAGCACGAAGGGCAGCACCACCGCATAGCCGGCCAGCGCGGCACGGCCGAGGCTCGCTGCGATCGCCGTCTCGACCAGCAGGGCACTAGCCTGCAGCAGAGAGAGCAGGGTGGTCGGCGCCGCCAGCCGCAGAATGCCGCGCGCGATCTGCGCGTGGCTCATCCGAAGCGTTCCGGAGCGAAGGGAGAGAGGTCGATATTCGGCCGTTGCCCGAGCATGGCCTGGGCCAGCACCGCGCCGGTGGGCGCCGAACCGGTCAGCCCCAGATGCCCATGTCCGAAGGCGCACCACAGCCCGGGCACGCGCGCAACCGGCCCCACCACCGGCAGGCTGTCGGGCAGGCAGGGTCGGTGGCCCATCCAGAACCCCTCTGTCCCGGCCGTGCTGGCCGCCGGGAAGACGCGCCGCACATCCTCGAGCAGATAGGCGGCGCGCCGCGGATCGGGCGGGCGGGTCAGGCCGCCGAATTCCACCGTGCCGGCCACCCGCAGCCCGCTCGCCATCGGGGTCAGGAACACCTTGCGGTCGGCCGCCACCACGGGGCGTTCCAGCACAATGCCCGGGTTGGGGAGGTGGATGTGATAGCCGCGCTGGCTCTCCAGCGGGATGCGATAGCCGAAGGGCCGGAGCAGCGCGGCGGACCAGACGCCGGCGGCGAGCACGACCTGGGCCGCGGGCAGCGGCCCGCCATCGGTCGCCACCCCGGCCACCCGCCCGCCTTCGGTGATGATCGCCTGCGCGCGGGCGCGGAGCAGGCGGGCGCCGCGCCGTTCCGCCCCGCGCAGAAAGGCCAGCGCATGGGCGTGCGGATCGGTCGAGAAGCCCTGGTCGTGCACCAGCACGCCCAGGCGGTAGCGCGGCGAGAGCCCGGGCTGGATGGCATGGAGCTGTGCGCCCTCGAGGATCTCGAAGCGCTGGCCGAAGCGCCGGCGCAGGGCGAAGGCAGCGGCATCCTTCGCATGATGGGCGGCATCGAAATAGAGGTGCAGATGCCCGGTCTCGCGCAGCAGGTGGCTGGCACCCTCCTCGGCCAGCATCTGTCGGTGCACATCCAGGGCATGACCCTGCAGGGCATGCAGCGCGGCGGCGATGCGCTCCACCTCGGCCGGGCGGGCGGCGGCCACGAAGCGGGCAAGCCAGGGCAACAGCCGCGGCAGATAGGCCGGCGGGATGCGCAGGGCGCCGCGCGGATTGCGCAGCATGCCGGGCACCTGCTTGAGCACCCCCGGCATGGCAAGGGGAGCGACCGACCCGCCCGAGATCGCACCCGCATTGCCGAAGGAAGCACCGGAGGCCGGCGCGGCGGGATCGAGGATGGTCACCCGAACCCCGCCGCGGGCGAGGTGCCAGGCCACGGCCAGGCCCACCACCCCCGCGCCGATGACGATGATGCCGGGCCTTTCCTGCTCCATGGCGGCATGGTCGGAGCGCTGCGCCGATCGCGCAAGAGAGGCCGGCCAGCATGGCACCAGCTCGCTGCTGGCCGGGGGCATCGGCAGGGGGCGCCGGCCGGCGCCGCCGGGGCGTGGCAGACCGCCCAAGGCCCCTTGCGCTGCCCCGGCATGGGCTGCTCTGCCGCGGCGAGCGTTGCGGAGAGGGCGCCGGCACGGTCCGCCCCACCCCCCTAGGCCCCGCCGCCCCGCCGCCGCATTCTGCCGCCATGACCGCGACCGACCCCGCCCTGCTCACCGCCCACGCGCTGATCGACCTCTACCGCCGCCGCGCCCTCTCGCCGGTCGAGGCGCTGCAGGCCGTGCTGGAGCGCATCGCCCGCCACAACCCCTCGATCAATGCGTTTGCGGTGATGAACCCGCGCGCCCTGCAGGCTGCCGGCGAATCGGAGGCGCGCTGGATGGCCGGCCGGCCGCTCGGCCCGCTCGATGGGGTCCCGGTGACGGTCAAGGATCTGCTCGATGTCGCGGGCTTTCCCACCCGCCGCGGCAGCCGCACCACCCCTGCGACCGCGCAGCCCCATGACGCGCCGGCGGTGCTCGGCCTGCGGGCGGCGGGGGCGGTGATCCTGGGCAAGACGACGACCACCGAGTTCGGCTGGAAGACGCCGGGGGACTGCCCCCTGCACGGCATCACCCGCAATCCCTGGGACCTCTCGCGCACGCCGGGGGGGTCCTCCTCCGGCGCGGCGGCAGCGGCCGCGGCGGCCTTCGGGCCGCTGCATGTCGGCACCGACGGCGGGGGTTCCATCCGCATCCCCGCCGCCTGGTGCGGGGTCGTCGGCTTCAAGCCGAGCTTCGGACGCGTGCCGCAATGGCCGCTCGGTGCCTTCGCCCATGTGGCGGTGGCCGGGCCCATCGCGCGCGATGTGCGCGATGCAGCCCTGCTCTTCGGCGCCATGGCGCGGCATGATGCGCGCGACCCGTACTGCCTGCCCGATGACCCGCGCGACTGGACCGCGGGGCTCGAGCGGGGCGTGCGGGGCCTGCGGGTGGCGCTGGTGCGCCGCCTTGGCTTTGCGCCCCCGCTCGATGCGGCGGGAGAGGCCGCGCTGGCCCGCGCCGCCGCGGCATTCCAGGCACAGGGCGCGCATGTCGAGGAGGCGGACCCCGACCTGCCCGATACTGGGATGATCTTCCGGCGGGTCTGGGGTGTCGCGCTGGCGCGGCTGGTCAGCCAAATGCGGCCCGACCAGCGCGCCCTGCTCGACCCCGCCCTGGTCGAGGCCGCCAGCGCCGAAGCCGGCACCGGCGCTGGGGAGATGCTGGGGATCGAGGCGCTGCGGCTCGAGGCGGCGCATGCCATGGCACTGTTTCTTCAGCGCTTCGATCTCATTCTCTGCCCCGCCACTCCGGCCGGGCCGATGGCGGCGGATGCGCCGACGCGTGATGCCGCCCGCGCCCTGCTCGCGCAGTGGGCGCCCTGGACCTGCTGCGCCAACCTGACGCGCCAGCCCGCCATCAGCGTGCCGGTCGGGCTCGACGAGGAGGGGCTGCCGCGCGGGGTGCAGGTCATGGCTGCCCTCTACCGCGATGATCTGGCGCTGCGCGGCGCCCGCGCGTTGGAGGAGGCGCTGGAGGCTCCGGCCCCCCCGGCGCTGGCGGCCGGGGCGGGGGTGGAGGCATGACGCCCGCCCCGCTCCATCTGGCCGGGGAGAGGCTGATGCTCTGCCCCTCCGGCGTCATGCTCTGGCCGGCGCGGCGGCTGATGGCGGTGGCCGACCTGCATCTGGAGAAGGCCAGCCATTGGGCGGCGCGCGGCCGCCACCTGCCCCCCTATGACAGCCGGGAGACGCTGCTGCGCCTCTCTGCCCTGATGCGCCGCTATGCGCCGCGCCAGGTCGTGCTGCTCGGCGACAGTTTCCACGACCCGGCCGCCCCCACCCGGCTGGGCGAGGAGGAGCGCGCCCTGCTCGCGCGCATCCTGGCGGCAGCGGAGGTGACCTGGGTGCTCGGCAACCATGACCCGGTCCCGCCCGAGGGGCTGCCCGGCGAGGCGGTGGCGGAGCTCTGGCTCGGTCCGATCCTGTTTCGCCATGTCGGCGGCGCCGTGCTGCCGAGGTCCGGTGCGGCCGAGGTCTCGGGCCATTTCCACCCGAAGGCGAGCCTCGAGACCCGCGCCGGCCGCATCAGTCGGCCCTGTTTCCTGGCCGATGCGCAGCGACTGATCCTGCCGGCCTTTGGCGCCTTGGCCGGCGGGCTGGATGTGCGCGCGCCCCCGCTGGCCGCGCTGATGCCGCGGGGGGGCAGGGTGTTCCTGCTGGGGCGGGAGAGGCTGTTCAGCGCCCCGCTTGCTGCCTGCGCGGCGTAAAAGCCTGACCGGGCGGGTTTGTCATTCCGCGGCGGCGGCTTATCTCCGCCGACATGCCCGCATCGATCATGTGGTTCCGCCAGGACCTGCGCCTGGCCGACAACCCGGCCCTGCTCGCCGCGGCGGCCGAAGGGCCGGTGCTGCCTGTCTTCATTCTCGACGACGGGGCCGCGGGGCGCTGGGCCTATGGCGGGGCGCAGCGCTGGTGGCTGCATCATTCGCTGGCGGCCCTCGCCCAGGGCTTGGCCGGCCTCGGCGCCCCGCTGGTGCTGCTGCGGGGCGATGCGGCGCGTCTGATCCCGGAGCTCGCCGAGCGGGTGGGGGCGGGGGCGGTGCACGCCGCCCGTCTCTACGAACCCTGGGCGCGCCGCCGCGACGAGGCGATCCACCGCGCTCTCTCCGCCCAGGGCAGGGCGCTGGTGCTGCATCCGGGCGTGCTGCTGCATGAGCCGCACCGGCTGCGCACGCGGGAGGGGCGAGCCTATGGCGTGTACACGCCCTTCGCCCGCGCCCTGTTCGCCCTGGGTGAGCCGCCGCCGCCCCTGCCCGCGCCGACGGCGCTGCGCCCGCTGTCCGATGCGCCGCCGGGGATGGCGCTGGAGGCGCTCGGCCTGCTCGATCCGCGCGGCTGGTGGCGCGGCTTTCACGACCGCTGGGAGCCGGGGGAGGCGGGGGCGGCGCGGCGGCTCGACCGCTTCGGGGCGGGCGGCATCGCGGCCTATGCCAGCCGGCGCAACCTGCCAGGGCTGCCCGGCACCTCGGGCCTCTCACCGCATCTGCGATGGGGAGAGATCTCGCCCCGGCAGCTCTGGCATGCGGCGCGTGCGCTCGGTGCGGCCGGCGAGCATCCCTTCCTCAAGGAGATCCTGTGGCGGGAGTTTTCCTATCATCTGCTCTGGCACCGGCCGGAATTGCCCGAGGCGCCGCTGCAGCCGGCCTTCGCCCGCTTTCCCTGGGTGCGCGATCCCGCCCTGCTGCGCGCATGGCAGCGCGGCCGGACCGGCTATCCCATCGTCGATGCCGGCATGCGGGAATTGTGGCAAACCGGCTGGATGCACAATCGCGTGCGCATGATCGCCGCCTCCTTCCTCGTCAAACATCTGCTCCAGCCCTGGCAGGACGGTGCGGCCTGGTTCTGGGATACGCTGGTCGATGGCGACCTCGCCTCCAACAGCGCCTCCTGGCAATGGGTGGCGGGCTGCGGGGCCGATGCCGCGCCCTATGTCCGCATCTTCAACCCCATCCTGCAGGGGGAGAAATTCGACCCCGAGGGCGCCTATGTCCGCCGCTTCCTGCCTGAGCTGGCCGATCTGCCGCTGCGTTTCCTGCACCGCCCGTGGGAGGCGCCCTCCCCGCCGCGCGGCTATCCTGCCCCGATCATCGGCCATGCCGAAGGCCGGGCGCGGGCGCTGGCGGCTTATGCCAGCCTCAAGACTGCGGCATGAGCCGGGCCCTGCCCGATCCGCTTCGCCTGCGCGAGAGGGGTTTTCGCGGCTTGCGCGTGGTGGGCGATGTCCATGGCGATGCGCGTGGGTTTGAGGCCGCGGCCGCGGGTGCCGAGGCAGAGGGCCTCTTCCTTCTGCAGCTCGGTGATCTGACCGATGGGGGGTCGGATGCGCCGGCGGTGCTGCGGCGCATGTTCGGGCTGCTCGATCGGGGGCGCGGCCTGTTCCTGCTCGGCAACCATGATCACAAGCTGCGTCGCGCCCTGCTCGGGGCTCGGCTGCGCGGCCCGCTCGAGGGGCTGGAGGCGACGCTGGCGCAGCTGGACGCCGCCCCGGACGGAGAGGCGCTGAAGGCCCGGGTGATCGCGGAGGTGGCACGCGCTCCAGCCTGGCTCAAGCGCGGCCAGGCCCTGTTTGTCCACGCTGCCTTCCACCCCGACATGCTGCTGCATGACCCGCCGCCCGATGCCGGGGAGAGGCGCCCGGAGCCGCCGGTGACGCGCGCGCTCTACGGCCAGGTGGCGCGGGGGGTCAGGGCCGACGGCTACCCCGAGCGGCTGATCCACTGGGTCGATCACATCCCGGCCGGGCTGACCGTCTATTGCGGCCATGACAGCCGGAGCCGGGATGGCCGCCCGCTGCGGCTGCGCGGACGCAGCGGTGGCGATGCGGTCTTTCTGGATACGGGTGCCGGCAAGGGCGGGCACCTCTCCTGGATCGACCTGCCGGTCTGAGGCGCCGCCTGGGCCGGGCCGCCACCGGGCAGGGGCCGACCCTGTCGCGCTGGGCCTGGCGATCGGCTTCTCGGGCCGGGCTCCCGCCCGCCCTCTCCCCGCGCCGGGGGGTCAGCCCCGCCCCTCGAAGGGCATGGCGGTGGCCTTGATGGTCATGGTCAGCACATTGGCCTCCAGGCTCAGGCTGTCCATGAAGACGACGGCGCGGCCGACCTCGGCCACATCCATCACCGGCTCGACGCGGATCGAACCGTCGGCCTGCTTCACCCCGCGCTGCATGCGCTGGGTCATCGGCGTGGCGGCATTGCCGATGTCGATCTGCCCGGCCGCGATATTGTATTTGCGCCCATCGAGGGCGAGCGATTTCGTCAGCCCCGTGATCGCATGCTTGGTGGCGGTATAGGGCGCGCTGTCCGGCCGCGGGGTATGGGCGCTGATGCTGCCGTTGTTGATGATGCGCCCGCCCTGCGGGGTCTGCTCCTTCATCATCCGGAAGGCGGCCTGGGCGCAGAAGAAGCTGCCGTTCAGGTTGACCGCCACCACCTCCAGCCATTTCTCGACCGGCAGATCCTCGAGCGGGATGCCGGGGGCGTTGATCCCCGCATTGTTGAACAGCAGATCAAGCCGCCCCCAGCGCGCCTTGATCGCCGCGAAGAGGGCCGCCACCTGCGCGGGGTCCGAGACGTCGCAGACGAAGGGCAGGGCATCTACGCCTGGGCCGGCGAGGGCGGCCGTCTCCTCGAGCGGGGCCAGCCGCCGCCCGGCCAGCGCCACGCGATAGCCTGCCCCGAACAGGGCGAGTGCCACCGCCCGGCCGATGCCGCTGCCCGCCCCCGTGACGAGTGCGATCTTTCCTGCCATGCCATTCCCTCCCTTCGCGGCTGCAGCGCACCGATAGGCGGCCCGGCCCCGGCCGGCAATCCGCCCGGAACGCCGATTTTCGCCCTGGGGGAGGCTGGAAATCGGACGCAATGGGTCCTATTTCAGGGAGGCGACGGGGCCAGGGAAACCGGCGATGCTGCGCTTGTCCAAGCTGACCGATTACGGGGTGGTGGTGCTCACCCGCCTTGCCGCGGGCAGCCAAGCCGGGCGGGTGGTGGCGGTGCCTGAGCTTGCGCAGGCGACCGGCCTGCAGGAGCCCACCGTGGCCAAGGTGCTCAAGATCCTGGGCCAGGCCGGCATGGTCGAGGGCATGCGGGGTGCGCGCGGCGGCTATCGCTTAACCCGCCCGCTCGATGCCATTCCGCTCTCGGAGGTGATCATCGCCTTCGAAGGGCCGATTGCGCTCACCGCCTGTGTCGAGGGTTCGGCCGCGAGCTGCGAATCTTCCGGGCTGTGTCCCGTCCATGGCCGCTGGGAGCCGGTCAACCGGGCGGTGCGCGCGACGCTCGAGCGCATCACGGTGGCCGATCTTGTCGCCCCTGAGCCCATCGCCAGCTACCGGCAGAACGCCCTGACCCTCTGAGCTGCCTGCGCCCGCGCCTGATCCGAGACCACACCACCGCCCAGACCACGACCACAACCGAGGACCAGCGATGCCCGCCGTCACCGAGACCATCGAGACCGTGCAGTCCGTCACCGAGGGCGGCTACAAGTGGGGCTTCACCACCGACATCGAGACCGAGTTCGCCCCGAAAGGGCTGAACGAGGACATCATTCGCTTCATCTCGCGCAAGAAGGAGGAGCCGGAGTGGCTGCTGGAATGGCGGCTCAAGGCCTTCGCGATCTGGCAGAAGATGGAGGAGCCGCGCTGGGCCGCGGTCCGCTACCCGCCGATCAACTACCAGGACGCCTACTATTACGCCGCGCCCAAGACCAAGGCGAAGCCCAAGAGCCTGGATGAGGTCGACCCCGAGCTGCTGCGCACCTACGAGAAGCTCGGCATCCCGCTGCGCGAGCAGGCGATCCTTGCCGGCGTGGAGGGAGCGGGCGAGGTTCCGGCCGAGGGCCGGGCGCCGGTGGCGGTGGATGCGGTCTTCGACTCGGTCTCGGTTGCGACCACCTTCAAGGAGAGGCTCGAGAAGGAGGGCATCATCTTCTGCTCGATCAGCGAGGCGGTGCAGAAGCACCCCGAGCTGGTGCGGCAGTATCTGGGCTCTGTCGTGCCGCAGGGCGACAACTTCTTCGCCGCGCTGAACAGCGCGGTCTTCACCGATGGCAGCTTCGTCTACATCCCGAAAGGGGTGCGCTGCCCGATGGAGCTCTCGACCTATTTCCGCATCAACGCCAAGAGCACCGGGCAGTTCGAGCGCACGCTGATCATTGCCGATGCCGGCAGCTATGTCTCCTACCTCGAGGGCTGCACGGCGCCGATGCGCGATGAGCACCAGCTCCATGCCGCGGTGGTGGAGCTGATCGCGCTCGAGGATGCGACGATCAAGTACAGCACGGTGCAGAACTGGTATCCCGGCGATGCCGAGGGCCGCGGCGGCATCTACAACTTCGTCACCAAGCGCGGGCTCTGCCGCGGGGCGCGTTCCAAGATCTCCTGGACGCAGGTCGAGACCGGGTCGGCCATCACCTGGAAATACCCCTCCTGCATCCTGCAGGGCGATGAGAGCGTGGGCGAGTTCTATTCGGTTGCGATCACCAACAACCGCCAGCAGGCCGACACGGGGACGAAGATGTTCCACATCGGCCGCAACACGCGTTCGACCATCGTCTCCAAGGGGATCAGCGCGGGGCGGGGGCAGAACACCTATCGCGGCCTGGTCAGGATCAGCCCCAAGGCGCATGGCGCGCGCAACTTCACGCAGTGCGACAGCCTGCTGATCGGCAACGAGTGTGGGGCGCACACCGTGCCCTACATCGAGAACCGCTGCCTGACCGCCAAGGTCGAGCACGAGGCGACGACCAGCCGCATCGCGGAGGACCAGCTGTTCTATTGCCGGCAGCGCGGCCTGTCGGAAGAGGAGGCGGTGGGCCTGATCGTCAACGGCTTCTGCCGCGAGGTGCTGAAGGAGCTGCCGATGGAATTCGCGGTGGAGGCGCAGAAACTGCTGGCCATCAGCCTGGAAGGGAGCGTGGGGTGAGCATCATGTTGCAGATCGAGGGGCTGAGGGCCGCGGTCGAGGGGCGGGAGATCCTCCGGGGCATCGACCTGACCGTGCCGAAGGGGGAGGTCCATGCCATCATGGGCCCGAACGGGTCGGGCAAGAGCACGCTCGCCTATGTCCTGGCGGGGCGGGAAGGTTATGAGGTGACGGCCGGCCGGGTGACCTTCGAGGGGCAGGATCTGCTCGCCATGGAACCCGAACAGCGGGCGGCGGCCGGCGTCTTCCTCGCCTTCCAGTATCCGGTCGAACTGCCGGGCGTGGGCAACGCCAATTTCCTGCGCACCGCGCTCAATGCGCAGCGCCGCGCCCGCGGGGAGCCCGAGCTCGATGCCATGCAGTTCCTCAAGGAGGCGCGGGCGCGCATGAAGCTTCTCGGCATGCCGGAGGAGATGCTCAAGCGCGGCGTCAATGTCGGCTTCTCGGGCGGGGAGAAGAAGCGCAACGAGGTGCTGCAGATGGCCCTGCTCTCGCCCAGGCTTGCGATCCTGGATGAGACCGACAGCGGCCTGGACATCGATGCGCTCAAGATCGTGGCCGATGGGGTCAATGCGCTGCGCGGGCCGGAGTTCTCGGCCCTCGTGATCACCCACTATCAGCGGCTGCTCAACCACATCGTCCCCGATCGGGTGCATGTGCTGGTGGGCGGGCGCATCATCCGCTCGGGCGGGCCGGAACTGGCGCTCGAGCTCGAGCAGCGCGGCTACGGGCAGGTTGCGGCATGAACGCGATCGCGCCGATCGACAATGCGCGCGGCTTCCTGCGCGCGGCCGAAGCGATGCCTGTGCCGGCCTGGGCGGAGGGGCTGCGCGCGGCCGGACGTGCCGCCCTGGCTGCGCGCGGCCTGCCCAACCGGAGGGTGGAGGCCTTCAAGTACACCGATCTGGCGCCGCTGGCCCAGATGACATTCACCCGTCCCGAGGGCGGGCGGGCCGCCCCCGCCCTTGGCGCCCCGCGCGGCCGGGCACGCCTCCTCTTCGTCGATGGCGTGTTGCGCGGGGATCTCTCAACCCTGCCGGTCCGTCCGCTGTCGGAGGTGGCGGCCGTGCTGGGAGAGCTGACCGATCCGATGAACCAGCCGCTCGCCGCGCTCAATGCCGCCTTCGCCGAGGCCGGGATGGTGCTCGAAGTGCCGGCGGGGGAGGATGCGGGGCTCGTCGAGCTGCTCAGCATCGTCACCGATGAGGCTGGGCCGATCGCCTTCCATCCGCGCCATGTCATCCGCCTCGGCGCGGGGGCGCGGCTGACCCTGCTCGAGAGCGCGGAGGGGCCGGATCACCTCGCCTATCTGCACAATCCGGTCTTCGAGATCGCGCTCGCCGAAGGGGCGGTGCTCACCCATGTCCGCCTCCAGCGCGAGGGGCGGGCGGCCTTCTTCCTCTCTTCGGTGCATGCGGCGATCGGTGCCCGGGCGACCTACGACAACTTCACCCTGCAGGCCGGGGCGCGGCTTGCGCGCAACGAGATCCACGCCGCCCTGCAGGGGCCGCAGGGGGCCTGCCACATGAACGGGGCGCAGCTCTTGGGTGAGGGGCAGCATGCCGACACCACCACCTCGCTCCATCACGCGGCCCCTGAGTGCACTTCCCGCCAGACCTACAAGACCGTGCTGCGCGGGCGCGCGCGCGGCGTCTTCCAGGGCAAGATCCTCGTCTCGCGCGAGGCGCAGCGCACCGACGGCTATCAGATGAACCAGGCGCTGCTGCTCTCCGAGGAGGCGGAGATGGACAGCAAGCCGCAGCTCGAGATCTACGCCGACGATGTGAAGTGCAGCCATGGCGCGACCATCGGCGCGCTGGATCCTGACCAGCTCTTCTATCTGCGTGCGCGCGGCATCCCGCAGGAGCAGGCGCGTGCCATGCTGGTCGAGGCCTTCCTGGCCGAGGCGCTGGAGGGGCTGGCCGATCCGCTCTGCCGCGCGGTGCTCGAGGAGGCGCTGCAGCAGTGGTGGAGGCAGCCGGCGTGACCGACAGCCTGCCTGCCCCGGCGCTGGATGTGGAGAGGATCCGGGCGGATTTCCCGATCCTGTCGACCAGCCATCGCGGCCGGCCGCTGGTCTTTCTGGACAGCGGCGCCTCGGCCCAGAAGCCGAGGCAGGTGATCCGGGCGATGAGCAGGATGATGGAGGAGGCCTACGCCAATGTCCATCGCGGCGCCTACCACCTGAGCGAGTGCGCCACCGCCGCCTATGAGGCCGCGCGCGCGGCCTGTGCGCGTTTCCTCAACGCGCCGCGGGCCGAGGACATCGTCTTCACCGCCAACTCCACCATGGCGATCAACCTGGTCGCGCACAGCTTCGGCCGCGGCATGCTGCGCCCCGGGCAGGCGGTGGTGGTCTCCGAGATGGAGCATCACGCGAACCTCGTGCCCTGGCAGATGCTGCGCGATGCGCATGGGGTGGAGCTCAGGATCTGCCGCATCACCGATGCGGGGGAGCTTGACCTCGACCACCTGCGCGATCTGCTGGCCGATGGGCGGGTCGGGCTGGTGGCGGTGACGCACATGTCCAATGTGCTGGGCACGGTGACACCGGCCGGCGCCATCGCGCGCCTGGCGCATGAGGCGGGGGCGCGCGTGCTCTTCGACGGCAGCCAGGCCGCGGTGCATCGGCGCGTCGATGTGCAGGCGATCGATGCCGACTTCTACTGCTTCACCGGGCACAAGCTCTATGGCCCGACCGGCATCGGCGTGCTCTATGCCCGCAGCGAGCTGCTCGCCGCCATGCCGCCCTTCCTGGGCGGGGGGGACATGATCGCCTCGGTCACGCTGGAGCGTGCCACCTGGGCGGACCCGCCCGCCAAGTTCGAGGCCGGCACGCCCCCGATCATCGAGGCGGTGGGGCTGCACGCTGCGATCGATTACGTCGAGTCGATCGGGATGGCCGCGATCGAGGCGCATGAGCATGGGCTCGTCCAGCATGCTCTGGCCGTTCTGCCGAGGGTGCCCGGGCTTACCCTCTATGGCCGCGCGCGCGATCGCGGCGGGGTCTTCGCCTTCGCCCTCGAGGGGGTGCACGCCCATGATCTGGCCACGCTGCTCGATCGGGCCGGGATTGCGGTGCGCGCCGGGCGGCATTGTGCCGAACCGCTGCACGCCCGGCTGGGCGCCGAGGCGGGCACCTGCCGCGCGAGCTTCGGCCTCTACACCCGTGCGGCGGAGATCGACTACCTGGCCGAGGCGCTGCACTCCGCCCGGAGGTTCTTCGGATGATGTTCGACGATCTGCGCGACCTCTATCAGGAGGTGATCCTCGATCACGGACGCAGGCCGCGCAACTTCCGCCGCCTGGAGAATGCCACCCATACCGCGCGCGGGGACAATCCGCTCTGCGGCGATCGGATGGAGCTGTTCCTGGCGGTAGAGGAGGGGGGGCGCATCGCGGATGCGGCCTTCGAGGGGCGCGGCTGCGCGATCAGCATGGCGAGCGCGAGCCTGATGACCGAGGTGCTGCGCGGCCTGACCGCGGAACAGGCGCGGCGGATGTCGGATGCCTTCCGCACCATGGCCATGACCGGCAGCTGCCCGGCATGCGAGGGCGACATCGCCGACGGCATGGAGCGGCTCTCGCCGCTCGCCGGGGTGCATGAATATCCAAGCCGGGTGAAATGCGCGACACTGGCCTGGCACACGCTGAATGCCGCGCTCGAGAACTCGGGCAGGGAGGCGAGCAGTGAGTGAGGTCTCCGTCTGGACGCCGGAGGGCGAACAACATCCGCCCCTGACCGAGGAGGCGGTGATCGCTGCCCTCAAGACCGTCTACGATCCCGAAATCCCCTGCGACATCTACGAGATCGGGCTGATCTATGCGATCGAGATCGCCGATGACGGGGCGGTGAAGATCGAGATGACCTTGACCACCCCTTCCTGCCCTTCGGCGCAGGAGCTGCCGGAGCGGGTGCGGGAAGCGGTTTCGGCCGTGCCGGGAGTGCGCGAGGCGAAGGTGGAGCTGGTCTGGGATCCGCCCTGGGATCCGAGCCGGATGAGCGAGGATGCGCGCCTTGCCCTCAACATGTTCTGACCGTGGGGAGCTGAACGCCGGATGAGCACGACCACCGAGAAGCCGCGCGGGCGTGCCCTGCCGCCGCTGATCACCCTCTCGGAGGCGGCGGCGGAGCGACTCCGCGCCCTCTACGCCGAGGCCGAGGCCGGCAAGCTGCTGCGCATCGGCATCAAGACCAAGGGCTGTTCGGGCATGGCCTATGACCTCTCCTTCGTCGACGGGCCCGGGCCCAACGATGAGGTGATCACCGACCGCGGCGTGACCCTGCTGGTCGACCGCAAGGCCACGCTCTATCTGATCGGCAGCGTGATGGACTACGAGGTCAAGCCGATGAGCCGCGGCTTCGTCTTCGTCAATCCGAACGAGAAGGGGCGCTGCGGCTGCGGGGAGAGTTTTCACGTCTGAGGGGGGCGTTTATACCCCCTCACCCGCCGCCGGGGCGCTGACGTGTCATCAGCCACACTCCGGCCATGACCAGCACGGTGCCGGCCAGGGCGGCCGGCGGGAAGGCCTCCCCCAACAGCAGAACGCCGATGGCAGCCCCGATCGGGACGCGCAGATAGGCCTGGGAGGTGGTGGCGACCACGCCCAGGGTGCGCAGCAGCCGAAACCAGATCACCGAGGCGAGAGCGGTACAGAGCAGGGCAAGGCCGAACAGCGCCAGGATATGCTCGGGCCCCGGTTGCAGCTGCCACGGCCGCTCCAGGGCAAGGCCCGCCGGCAGCAGCACCAGCATGCCGACGCTCTGGGCGCCCAGGGCGGGCAGCAGCGGGTCCTTCGCGCGGAAATGCGACAGCCCGGTGTAGCCCGAGGCCGCAAAGAGCAGGCCGGAGAAGACGATGGCCAGCATATGGGGCAGCGACCCGCCGGAGAGGCCCTGATGCGCCACGAGGCCGATCACGCCGCCCATGCCGAGCAGCACACCGAGCCCCTTGCGCCAGTCCGGCTGCTCCAGGCGGCGCAGCGCGAAGCCGAGGAGGAAGGCGAAGATCGGAGAGGTCGAGGCGAGCACGACGGCCAGGGCCGAAGGCACCTGCTGGGAGCCCCAGGCGATCAGCACGAAGGGGGTGACGGTGGCCAGCGCCGCCTGGATCGCAAAATCCCGCCAGGCCATGGCGTCGCGCGGCATGGAAAGGCCGCGCAGCCGGAGCACCAGCCACAGCGCCGCCGCCGCCACCGCGCAGCGCAGCCCGATCAGGGTGACCGGGGGAAAGCCCTGCACCCCGACCTGGATGAAGGCGAAGGAGGAGCCCCAGAGCAGCGCCAGCAGCCCGAGCAGCAGAAGTTCGACGCCCCGCCCCTGACTCATGCCCGCATTTCCTCCCTCACCCTGGTTGCCGGAGGGCGCCTGCCGGCCCATACCTGAGCAGGGAACGCGACCGAAGGAGATCCGGCATGGCCGTCGTGCCTGACATCAGCCCCGAGCAATGCTGGGACGCCCTGCGCACCCAGCCCGATGCGGTGATGGTGGATGTGCGCACCGATGCCGAATGGAACTTTGTCGGGCTGCCCGATCTCTCGGCCGCCGGCAAGCGCCCTGTGCTCATCTCCTGGCAGCTCTATCCCTCCATGCAGGTCAATCCCCGCTTCCTCGACATGCTGGCCCAAGCGGGTGTGACGCCCGATCACGCGGTCTATTTCCTCTGCCGGTCCGGCGCGCGCAGCCTTGCGGCCGCGCAGGCGGCGCAGGCGGCCGGCTATGGCCGGGTATTCAACGTGGCCGATGGTTTCGAAGGCCCCCTTGACGCCGAGGGCCATCGCGGCCGGCTGGCCGGCTGGAAGGCGGCCGGCCTGCCCTGGGTCCAGCGCTGAGGGCCGCAGCGCGCATGGACTCGGCAAGCCCGGCACCGGAGGAGGATGCCCTCTCCGCCCTGATCGCCCTGGTGCGGGAGGATATGGAGGCGGTCAACCGCCTGATCATCGAGCGGATGGACAGCCAGGTGGCGCTGATCCCGAAGCTTGCGGCGCATATCGTCGCCGCGGGGGGCAAGCGGCTGCGTCCGTTGCTCACCCTGGCCACCGCGCGCATGTGCGGCTACCCGCCGGGGGGGCGCCGCCATGTCTGGCTCGCCGCCTGCGTGGAGTTCATCCACACCGCCACGCTGCTGCATGACGACGTGGTGGACGAGAGCGAGCTCCGTCGCGGTCAGGCCTCGGCCAATGCCCTCTTCGGCAACAAGCCCTCGGTCCTCGTCGGGGATTTCCTCTTCGCCCGCGCCTTCAAGCTGATGGTGGAGGATGGTTCGCTCGAGGTCTTGGGCATCCTCTCCCAGGCCGCGGCCACCATTGCCGAGGGCGAGGTGCTGCAGCTGATGATCCAGAACGACACCGCGACGAGCGAGGCGCAGTATCTCGAGGTCATCCACGGCAAGACCGCGGCCCTCTTTGCTGCTGCCGCACGGCTTGGCGGCGTGGTGGCGGGCTGTCCGCCGGCGCAGAAGGAGGCGCTCGATGCCTATGGGCGCAACATCGGCGTG
>JANWYF010000034.1 GCA_025057055.1 Rhodovarius sp.
TCGCCCTGATCAACGAGCGCTATGCGGAAGACTTCCAGCGCTTCGGCTACGCGATGCAGGAAGTTTAGGCCTGGGCTCGCCTCGCCGTCGCAGGCGGCCGCAAGCCTGCGATGGTTCTGCCCTGGCCAAAGCAGGCGTGTCGGCCTAGCCTAACTACCGCACCGTAAAACGGTCGTTGGGCAACACCCGTTCCACCACCGCCGGGGTGACGGCAGGCGGAAAGGCGGCCAGCCAGGCAAGGCCCAGAAGGGCCGCCAGCACCAGCAGCAGGGTCGCAAGCAGCAGGGGGCGGCGGGGCATGGTGCGGGCAGTCTCCGGCGACGCGGCAGGGCGGGCTGGCACCGCGCCGCCCCCAAGCTCTACAGCGGTTTGCCCGAGGCTGGAAACCGGCCCCACCCGCCCGCAGGCAGCGCGGGGCCGATTCCAGCCCTTCGCGATCTGCTCTAGAGGGCAGAGATCGTGCCGACCAACCCCGCCCCCTCGCCCGGCCGGGCCGGTGCCATTGTGCTCGTCGGCATGCCCGGTGCCGGCAAGACCAGCATCGGCCGCAGGCTGGCCGTCCGGCTCGGCCTGCCCTTCGTCGATGCCGATGCCGAGATCGAGGCCGCCGCCGGCCTCCCGATCACCGAGATCTTCGCCCGCTACGGAGAGGCCCATTTCCGCGACGGCGAGCGGCGCGTGATCGCGAGGCTCCTGGCCGGCCCGCCTCTGGTGCTCGCCACCGGCGGCGGCGCCTTCGCCGATCCGGCCACCCGCGCCGTGATCAAGGCCGCGCCCTGCACCACGGTCTGGCTGCGCTGCCCCCTGCCGGTATTGCTGCGCCGGGTGGCCGGGCGCGAACACCGGCCGATGTTCCTCAACCAGGACCCGGCGGCGGTGCTCGAACGCCTTGCCGCCGCCCGCTACCCCTTCTTCGCCGAGGCTGATGTGATCGTCGACTGCACCGATGAAACGCCCGAGGCCACCACCCGCCGGGTGGAACAGGCCCTCCTTTCCTACCGGCCTCCGGCCCGGCTGCAGGTGGCGCTCAGCCGCCATAGCTATGGCATCGCGATCGGCCCCGGGCTGCTCGCCCGCGCGGGGGCGGAACTGGCGGATATCCTGCCCGCCCGGCGCTGCGTCGTGGTGGCCGATGCGGCGGTCGCACCGCTCCACCTGCCGCGCCTCTGCGAAGGGCTCTCTGCCGCGGGCTTTGCCATCCTGGCCGAGTTCGCGGTCCCATCGGGGGAGGCCAGCAAGAGCTTCGCCGAATACCAGCGGCTGGCCGAGGGGATGCTGGCCGCGCGGGTTGACCGGCGCACGGCGGTCATCGCCCTGGGCGGCGGGGTGATCGGAGACCTCGCGGGCTTCGCCGCCGCCACCGTGCTGCGCGGGCTGCCGCTCGTGCAATGCCCGACCACCCTGCTCTCCCAGGTGGACAGTTCGGTCGGCGGCAAGACCGGCATCAACACGCCGCAGGGCAAGAACCTGATCGGGGCCTTCCACCAGCCCCGCGCGGTGCTGGCCGATACCGATGTGCTGTCGACCCTGCCCGAGCGCGAGCTGCGCGCCGGCTGGGCCGAGGTCGCCAAGCACGGCCTGATCCAGGGCCCGCTCTGGGAGTGGTGCGAGGCCCATGGCCCCGCCGCGATCGCCGGCGATGCGGAGGCGCTGACCCATGCGGTGCGCGAATCCTGCCGGCTGAAAGCGGCTATCGTCGCCGGCGATGAGTTCGAGGAGGCGCCCGAGGGCGGGCGGGCGCTGCTCAACCTCGGCCACACCTTCGGCCATGCGCTGGAGGCCGAGGCCGGCTTCGACGGCAGCCTGCTGCACGGGGAGGCGGTGGCGATCGGGCTCGGGCTCGCGGCCATGCTCTCGGTCCGGCTCGGCCTGTGCGCCGCGCACTGGCCCGAACGCGTGACCGCGCATCTGCGCGCAATCGGCCTGCCGGCGCGCCTGCGTGACCTGCCCCGGCGCTTCTCGGCCGCGCGGCTGGTCGAGCGCATGCGCGCCGACAAGAAGGCCCGCGCCGGGGCGCTGCGCTTCGTGCTGCTGCACGAGGCAGGGGATTGCCGCACCGTCGAGGGGGTGGAGGAGGCGCTGGTGCGCGATCTGCTAGAGGAGGAGGGCTGCGCGGCCTGACCGCTGCCGCCCTCAGCGCAGGAAGGCGGCCGTCTCCTCCACCGCCTCGCGCAGGCTGACCCGGCGCACTTCGACCGGCAGGCCGGCCAGCAGGCGGGAGGGGGCGCGCGCATCGAGCAGCACGAAGACGCCCCGGTCATCGGCGCGGCGGATCAGCCGGCCGAAGCCCTGGCGCAGCCGGTGGCGCGCCTGCTCGTCGTCATATCCCTTGGGGTCCCCGCCCGAGAGGTGCAGCCGCCGCTCCCGGTGCAGGATGGTCGGGCGCGGCCAGGGAACGCGCTCATAGACCAAGAGGCGCAGCGACCGGCCCGGCACATCCACCCCGTCGCGCATGGCATCGGTGCCGAGCAGGCAGGCATTCTCCTCGGCGCGGAAGACATCGACCAGCGTGGCGTTGTCCATCGCGTCCACATGCTGGGCATAGAGGGGAAGCCCCGCGGCCTCGAGGTCGGGGCCGATCAGCTGCGCCACCTCGCGCAGCCGGCGGATGGCGGTGAACAGGCCGAGCGCCCCCCCGCCCGCAGCCAGGAAGAGCGCCCGCATGGCGGCGGCCAGCTGCTGCGGGCGGGCCTTGTCCACGTCGGTGACCACGAAGGCCCGCGTCTGCACCGCGTAGTCGAAGGGGCCCGCGACCGCGGCGCGCAGCGCGGGTGCGGGCAGGTGATGGGCGCCGGTGCGCGCCTCGGCCGCAGCCCAGGCCTCTTCCGGGTCCTGCCCCGGCAGCTGATCGCGCAGTGTGGCGCTGGTGATGAGCAAGCCATGGGCCGGGGCGGCGACATGCTGGGCGAAGGGCACGGTGGGGTCCAGCCAATGCCGGTGCAGCCCGGCATCGACATCGCGCCCCTCCCGCCGCTCCAGCGCCAGCCAATGGACCATGACCGGGCGGCGGCCGACCTCCGGGGGTTGGTGCAGCGCGGCCAGCATCTCCTGCCAAGCCGCAATCGGGTTCAAGGCGCGGCGTTCGATCCCGCGGATTGCGGTCTCAAGCCGGATTCGCTCGCTGGTCTCGATCTCCTCCGGCGCGCGATCCAGCCGGGCCTGGAGCCGGTCGGCCAGTTCCCGCAGCGGCTCGGCCAGCTGCGCCAGCGCCGCCGCCAGGGCATCCCCGGCCGCGAGGAGTTCGGGCGTCACCGGATGGAGGTCGCACTCCAGGCCGTATTGCCCGTCGTCGCGGTCGGCCCGGGCCAGCACCTGCATGCGCGCCGCGCACAGGAAGGCCAGGGTCGGGTTGCTCGGCGCCCCGCCCTCGACCAGCCGCGCATGCCAGCCCGGGCCCGGCAGGGCGCGCGCCGCGGCCAGCGCCGCCTCGAGCGGGGCCAGAAGGTCCGAGACGTCACCGGCCAGATCTTCGATGCGCCGCCGCAGACCCTTGGCGCGGGTCGGCCCGCCCTCCCCACCCAGCAGCCAGCGGCGCAGCTCCGCCGTCTCCGCCCCCGTCAGCGCGGCCGAAAAGGCGGCATCGGCGGCGTCGAAGATGTGGTGCCCCTCGTCAAAGACATAGCGCAGGGGCCGACGATCCTCGCCGCCGCCAAGCGCGGCCTGGACCATCACCAGCGCATGGTTGGCCACCACCAGCCGGGCGTTGCGGGCGCGGCGGATCGAATGCTCGACGAAGCAGCGGCGGTAGTGGCGGCAGGCGCTGCGGATGCATTCGCCGCGCCGGTCGGTCAGCGGCGCGATGGCGGCGGGGCCGAAGAGTTCGGCGATCCAGCCCGGGAAATCCCCGCCCTGCATGTCGCCCTCGCGCGTGTGGGTGACCCAGCGCATGACCAGCGCCAGCGGCACGGCCAGATCCGGCAGGGCGAGCTGGCCGGCCGCCTCCTCCAGGTTGAGCAGGCAGAGGTAGTTCTCCCGCCCCTTGCGGATGACGACGCGGGCGCGCCGCTCCTCCGGATCCGGGTAGAGGCGTGCGAGTTCCTGGTCGATCTGGCGCTGCAGATTACGGGTGAAGGTGGCGAGCCAGACCGGGGCGCGGTTGCGTTCCGCCCACAGCGAGGCCGGGGCGATATAGCCCAGCGTCTTGCCGGTGCCGGTGCCGGCCTCGGCCAGCACGAGGCGCGGCTGCCCCTCCGCCTCCCGCGGGGCGAAGGCCGCCGCGGCGGCGGAGGCATAATCGGCCTGGGCGGGGCGGGGTTCGGCACCCTCGCCCAGGATCTCGGCCAGCCGCCGCCGCGCCTCGGCCGGGGTGACGGGCAGGCTGGAGGGGGGCGGGGGCGGCGCCTCCTCCTCCCATTCCGGCAGGCGGCGCCAGGGGCTCCAGGCAGCGCGATCCGGGCTGGCGTCGGGCCGGCCGAGCGCGGCCAGCACCGCTTCCGCCCAGGGCCAGGCGGCCGCCTGCCGGAGCTGGGCGGCCAAGGCGGCCGCATCGGCCCCGGCCGGGCTGTCGCGCGTCTCGGCCAGCAGGCGCAGCAGCTTGGCGGCCATCTCGGGCAGCAGGGCGGCGGCGGCGGCGTCATCGGCCGGCGGCGGCAGATCAAGCGCCTGGGCCAGCCCGCGCGGGGTGGGGGCGGCCAGCTGCGCCGGCAGGCAGAAGGCGAAGAGTTCCAGCAGGTCGAAGGCGCGCGGGAAGGGCGGCCAATCGAGGCGGCGCGCAGTGGCCGGGGCGTGGACCAGCAGCGGCGGCGGCAGCCCGGCCAGTGCGGCGCGCGCGGCCTCGCCCTGCAGCAGCTCGCCATCCGGGGTGAGCAGCGTGGCGCGGCCGGCAGCGGCGATCAGCGCCGGCGCATCGGGCAGCAGCAGGCGGGGCGGGCGGGCGGACACGCCCATGTCATAGCAGGGCGATGCGGCGGACCGTCAGCGTCCCGCGCTGCGGGCCAGGTAGAGGCTGGCCCCGAGCATCAGCAGGACGCCGATCGGCAGCGTCCAGCCCGGCAGTTCGGCGAAGACCGCCCAGCCGAGCAGGATGCCGGCCGGGATTTGGCTGTATTCCATGGGGGCGAGCAGCCCGGCCTCGGCCCGGCGGGCAGCAAGGCTCGCCAGCCAGTCGCCGAGCACGGCCAGCCCGGAGCCCGCGACCAGCAGCAGCACCGCCGTGCTGCTGGGCGTCACCCAGAACACGGCGCAGGCAGGCGCCCAGAACAGCACGGCGGCCAGTGCATACCAGGTGACCACGCGCAGTGGCGGTTCGGTCGGGGCCAGGGCGCGGAAGGCGATCAGGACCAGCGCCCCGCCCACCCCCGCCCCCACCGCGGCCAGCACGCCCCAGCTCAGGGCACCGGTCGGGCCGGCGATGATCAGCACGCCAACAAAGCCGACCAGTGCCGCCGCCAGCCGGTCGCGCCGCAGCGCCTCCCCAAGCAGCAGGGCGGCCAGGAAGATGGCCCAGATCGGTCGCGCCTGGGCGATCGCCACCGCATCGGCAATCGGCAGCAGCATGAGCGCGATCATCCAGCACTGGAAGGAGAAGATGCCCGCCGCGCAGCGCCCGAGCATCGGCCAAGGCCGGCGTGTGGCAAGGCCGGCCAGCCCGGCACGCCACAGCCAGGGCAGCAGGAAGAGCAGGCTGAACAGCCCGCGCGCGAAGGGGGCGAAGACGGTCGGCAGGCCCTCGGCCATGGCGGCGCGATAGGTCACCGCCATGCCCGAGAAGCAGAGCGAGGCGGCAACCATCAGCCCCATGCCGGCCAGCGCCGGATGAACGCTCAACACGGCGGGCACCGGCGGCCGGGCAGCGGGGGCAGGGCGGGCGCTTCCCTGCCCGCCGCCCGGGCAGGCGGGGGGCTCAGGTGGCGCGCCCCCGCCCTGCCCCGCGGCCGCTCAGCGCGTGAGGGCGCGGGCAGAGAAGGCAAGCTGGAAGGCGACCTGGGTGAAATCGGTCAGGATCTGGAGCAAGCGCGGATCGAGCCGCGGCAGCGCGATCACCTCATCCCCCGGGCGGGGCAGCTGGTCGGTATCCAGCACCAGTTCGCCGCTGGCGCGGCGGATCATGATGGTCGACATCGACCCGCGCGGGCCGAAGCCGCCGGCCTGGCGGATGTAATCCTCGACGCGCAGGTTGGGCTGCCAGAGCACGGCGCGCGGCGCCGTCACCTCGCCCGAGACGAGCACGGTCTGCACCCGTTCGGGGATGACGATGACATCGCCATCCTCCAGCCGCACCGGGGCGCAGCGGCCGTTCTGGTCCATCACCACCACGAGCCCATCGGGGCGGATCTGGCGGCCGCGCTGGATGAACTGGGAGACCATCTGCGCCTCCTGCGCGCGGATCGCCGCCACGCCCTGGGTCGGGCTGGTGGCCAGGAAGAGCTGCCGTTCTAGCCGGTCCAGCGCCTCCTGCATGCTGCGCTCCTGCTGCAGGGCGACGCGCGGGCGCAGCAGGAAAATGCCCTGGGTATTGGCCAGCGCGGGGTCGACCGCGATGTAGTCGAGCAGGTTGCAGAGCTGGGTGTCGCGGTCGGCGACCAGCACCGAGGGGCCGATCCGGCTGCCCTCCACCGTGACGCGGATGGTCCGCGCTGGGCTGTCGGTGATGAAGGTGACCGTATCCTGGTCGATCAGGGTGACGTTTTCGAGCTCGCGCAGGGTGACGTAGCGATTGAAGGGGCGCCCGTCGCGCGTGCCCTGGATCACGGCGTTGGTCGCTGCCGGCAGGGGGCGGGCGTAGTCCATCAGCTCCCGCCCCGTCATGCTGCGCCCCGCCACCTCGAAGAGGAAGTTGTTGCGCACCGCCCCGTCGGCCCCGACCAGGGCGCGCTGGCGGCCGACCACGATGGTATCGCCCTCCTGCAGGCGGATCTGGGGCAGATGCCCCTCGATCAGGAAGCGGTAGAGGTCGATGGTAGCGAGCGTGGTGTTGCCCCGCCGCACCGTGATGTCGCGATAGGAGCCGCGCGCGGGATCCACCCCGCCGGCGCGGGTGAGGAAGTCGAGCACGCTGTCGGCAGCACTACCCCCGATACGCCCCGGGTTGCGCACGAAGCCGGTAACAAAGACGCCCACCCTCTGGGTCGAGAGCAGCACGGCATAGACCTGCACCTGCTGGGTGTAGATGCGCCTGACCTCGCTCTCGATCACGCGCTGCAGCTGGCCCGCCGCCACCCCGGCCACCCGCACCGGCCCGACCTGCGGCAGGAAGAGAAAGCCTGCGCTGTCGACCTGGCCGACCGTCTCTCCCTCCACCGCGCCCCAGACCCGCACCGCCACCCGATCGCCGGGTGCGATGATGTAGGCCGGGTTGGGCGCATCGGTAGCCACCGCCTGGTCACGCAGGAAGAGGCTCGCGCCGAAGACCGCGGTGGCCGGACCGCTCGGCCGGGCCTGGTCGGCCAGCGGGGCGACCGGCCGGGCACCGGCTTCGGCCTCCGTCGGCAGGCCCTGGCGCGTGAAGGCCGGGGTGCCGCCCAGATCCCGCGCGAGGGGCGCGGGCGGGGTGGTGCCCATGCCCGAAGGTTGCGCCGGGGGGGCGGGCTGGGCCAGCACCGGCGCCGCCCAGAGCATGAGGCCCAAGAGCGCAAGCAGCCTAGGACGCATGTTCCTTCATCCCCGAGATGACCAGCCAGCCGAGGCCGTAGATGATCGACAGCCCCGCGAAGACGTAGAGAAGCGAGAGGAAGCGCCGCGGATAGCGGTGCCGTTCCGCCAGGTTGGGCTCGACCACCCGCTGCAGGAAGATCTGCTGGCGCTGCGCATCGATCAGGGCGCGTTCGTAGCCGGTCACCGCCGTGGTCAGCACGCGGCCGGCGAATTCCGCCTCGAGCCGCAGGCGCTCATAGGCGGCCACCTGGGCGGTGAAGCCCTCATCCCCGCTGGCCGCGGTGCGGCGGCGCTCCTCGGCGATCTGGGTCTCGAGCGCCTGGATGCGGTTCTGGAGATTGACCACCTGCGGGTTGTTGGGCAGGGCGAAGGCCTGCAGGCGCTGCAGCTCGCTGCGCGCGGCGGCAAGCTCCGCCGAAAGTCGCCCGATCGTCTCGACCGCGATGGCGGCCGACCGGCTGGGGTCGAGCGCGCGCTCGCGTTCGCGGAACTCAGAGAGCGCGCGCATCGCGCTGGCCACGCGCTCCTCGGCCCGCGCGACCTCGCGCCGGGCGGTCTCCACGCTCTCCTGCAGGATGCGCTGGTTCAGCCGGTTGACCAGCGCCTCGCTGAGTTCGAGCAGGGCGCGGTTGATCGCCAGGCTGTCCTCCGGGCGGAAGCTGCGCACGGTGAGGGTGGTGATGCCGGTCTGGGCGTCGAGCACGGCATCGACCATGCGCCGGTAATAGTCCAGCAGGCGTTCGGCCGGCGGGTTGGCGAACCAGTGCCGGGCCCAGAAATCGGCCTCCGGCCGGCGGAAGATCGCGACCAGGTCCATCCGCTCGCGCAGCGCGGCCACCGCATCGTGCGAGAGGAGATAGTCGCGCACCGCCTGGGCATCTTCGTTCGCGGTGCGGAAGCCCGCGCTGGAGAGCGCCTCGGCGAAGAGCGAGCTGGCGGGCTGCTGGCGCCCTTTCACGGTGAAGCGGCTCTCCGAGACGTATTGGGGGGCGGCGATGAAGAAGAGGTAGATGCCCGCGATCAGCGTGGGCAGCAGCACGAGCCAGGTGTAGGGACGGCGCGTGAAGACGGCGCGCAGCCGCGGCAGGAAGCCTTGCGGCTCCGGCTCCAGGGTGCGGAAGCCGCCCAGCACGAGCTTGCCGTCCGGACCGCGCCCGGCAGCCAGGGCGCGTTCATAGCCCGTTGTAGATGGCGATGGCTTCGTCCAGATCTTCATGGAAGGTGAGCCTTCCCTCGTGCAGGATGGCGGCCGTGTCGCAGAAGGCCTTCAGAATGCTCGAATGATGCGACACCATCAGCAGCGCGCTGCGCTTGCGCCTCTCCTCCAGCGCGATCCGGCAGCGTTCGGTGAAGCGGGCATCGCCCACCGCGATCACTTCGTCGATCAGGTAGCAGTCAAAGTCAATGGCCATCGACAGGCCGAAGGCGAGGCGGCTTTGCATGCCGCTCGAGTAGGTCTCGACGGGCATGCGGAAATACTCGCCGAGTTCGGCGAATTCCTCGACGAAGCTCTCCACCCAGGAGGGCGACTTGCCGTAGATCCGGGCGATGAAGCGGCAATTGTCCGCCCCGGTGATCGCAGGATGGACCGCCCCGCCGAAGCCGAGCGGCCAGGAGATGCTCATCTCCCGCCGCACCACCCCGCGCGTGGGCGACTCGATGCCGGCCAGCAGGCGGATCAGGGTGGATTTGCCCGCCCCGTTGCGGCCCAGGATGCCCACCGCATCGCCCTTGCGGAAGGTGGCGTTGAGCCCGCGCAGCACCCAGCGCTCGCGGTC
>JANWYF010000089.1 GCA_025057055.1 Rhodovarius sp.
CAGCACCTCGAACAGACGGGGGACGGCGGTGATCGCCCCCGGGCGGAACTCGGCCATCTCGGCCGCCAGCCGATCGGCGCCGCGGGAATAGACCACCTCCATCCCGATCATCGGCAGGATGAAGCCGCCCACCGTGTGCTCGTAGCTGTGCGACATCGGCAGGAAGGAGAGGTAGCGCTCGCCGTCCAGCTGCAGCGGCCCCAGGATCTGGCGCACCCCCTCGGCGTTGGAGAGCATGCTGCGATGCGGCAGCATCACGCCTTTCGGGCTGCCCCCGGTGCCCGAGGTGTAGATCAGGCAGGCAAGCCGCCCGGGGGGGATCTGCTCGACCTCGGCGAGCAGGGCGGCGGGATCGGCGGCGTGGGAGAGCAGCCAGTCCCAGCCGAGCGTCCGCACCCCCTGCGGCACGGCGCCCGGCTCCTCCATACAGATCAGGGTATCGAGGCCTGCCGCCTCGGCCGCTGCGGCCAGCACCCGCTCGGCCAGCGCGGCGGTGCTGACGATGGCGATGCGCGCGCCGCAGTCGCGCAGCACATGGGCGTGATCGGCCATGGTGTTGGTGGTATAGGTCGGCACTGTGACCGCGCCGATCGCCATGATGGCGACATCGGCGATGAGGAACTCCGGCCGGTTTTCGCTGACCAGCAGCACGCGATCGCCCGGGGCGACCCCGGCCGCCCGCAGCCCGGCGGCCGCGCGGGCCACCCGGGCGGCAAACTCTCCCCACGGGATCGCCTCCCACTCCTCCCCGCGCCAAGCGCGCAGCATGGGCTTGTCTGGATGGCGGGCGGCAAGGCCCAGCATCATGTGCGGCAGGCTCCGCCAGCCGCCGATCGCCTCCTCGGCCGGCGCGCGCACGGACTGCTCCATCGTCTCCCCCCCGGAAATCGCGGGATGCCGGGCGGCCCGGCTTGGCCCCGGCGCCGAATGGCATATATGACAGGCATGTCAGCTTTCCCAGATCTCTCGTCCACCCCGCTGGCCCCCCTCGATGCTGCCGGCGGGGTTGGAGCCTTGCCGAGCTGGGACCTCTCCGACCTCTATGCCGGTCAGGAGGATCCGCGCCTCGCCCAGGACCTCGAGCAGGCGGAGGGCGCGGCGCGGGCCTTCCATGCGGCCTATGCCGGTGGCTTGGCCAAGCTGTCCGGGGAAGAGCTGGCGGCGGCGATTGCCGAATACGAACGGATCGAGGAGCTGCTCGGCCGGGCGATGAGCTATGCGAGCCTGCTCTTCGCCGCCGATGCCCAGAACCCGGAGCATGGCCGCTTCTACCAGACGGTGCAGGAGCGGGTGACGGCCATCTCCTCGCATCTCGTCTTCTTCACCCTCGAGCTCAACCTGCTCGAGGAGGGGCTGCTCGAGGAGCGGATGGCCGACAGCCCCGCGCTGGCGCGCTATCGCCCCTGGCTGCGGGACCTGCGCGTCTTCCGCGACCATCAGCTCTCCGACGAGATGGAGCGGCTGCTGCACGAGAAGGAGGTCACCGGCCGCGCCGCCTGGACGCGCCTGTTCGATGAGACGCTGGCCACCATGACCGTCCCGGTCGAGGGCAAGGAGCTCTCCGTCTCAGCCGCGCTCAACCTGCTCTCGGACCGCGACCGCAAGCTGCGCGAGGCGGCCGCCCGCGGCATCTCGGAGGCGTTCGGCAGCCGCATCCGGCTCTTTGCGCTGATCACCAACACCCTGGCCAAGGACAAGGAGGTGATGGACCGCTGGCGGCGCTACCCGCGCCCCGGCAGCTTCCGCAACCGCGCCAATATGGTCGAGGACGAGGTGGTCGATGCCCTGGTCGAGGCGGTGCGCGCCTCCTATCCTCGGCTGTCGCACCGCTATTACCGGATGAAGGCGAAGTGGCTCGGGCTGGAGAAGCTCAAGCACTGGGACCGCAATGCGCCGCTGCCCGGCGATGCCGACCGCCCGATCCCCTGGGCCGAGGCGGTGGAGCGCGTGCGCGCTGCCTATGCTTCCTTCAGCCCCAAGCTGGCCGAACTCGCCGCACCTTTCTTCGAGAAGCCCTGGATCGACGCCGCGCTGCGCCCGGGCAAGGCGTCGGGCGCCTTCGCCCATCCGACCGTGCCCTCCATCCATCCCTATCTGCTGCTCAACTACCACGGCAAGGCGCGGGATGTGATGACGCTCGCGCACGAACTGGGCCACGGCGTGCATCAGCGGCTGGCGGCACGGCAGGGCTATCTCATGTCCTCCACCCCGCTCACCCTGGCCGAGACCGCGAGCGTCTTCGGGGAAATGCTCACCTTCCGCGCCATGCTGGAGGCCGAGACCGACCCCGTGCGCAAGCGCGTGCTGCTCGCCGGCAAGGTCGAGGACATGCTCAACACGGTGGTGCGGCAGATCGCCTTCTACCGCTTCGAGACGCTGCTGCACGAGGAACGCCGGCAGGGTGAGCTGAGCGCCGAACGGATCGGGGAGCTCTGGCTCTCGGTCCAGACCGAAAGCCTGGGCCCGGCCTTCGACCTCACGCCCGACTACGCCTGCTACTGGTCCTACATCCCGCACTTCATCCACACGCCCTTCTACGTCTACGCCTACGCCTTCGGCGATTGCCTGGTGAATGCGCTCTACGGCGTCTGGCGCGAAGGGTCGGTGCCCGGCTTCGAGGAGAAGTACCTCGCCATGCTGGAGGCCGGCGGCACGCTGCGCCATCGCGAACTCCTCGCCCCTTTCGGCCTGAACGCCGCCGAACCCGGCTTCTGGCAGCGTGGCCTCGACGTGATCGCGGGTTTCATCGACGAGCTGGAGCGCAGCGATGGCTGAGCACAGCCTGTTCGGCGAGGTGCGGCGGATGGTGCGCACCTCGGGCGCGGTCACCGGGATCGCGGCCCGGGTGGCGGGCGAGCGTCTGCTCGGCATCAAGACCGACAAGGCGAGCCACGCCAGCGACCTCAAGGCGGTGCTCGGCAGCCTCAAGGGCCCGATGATGAAGGTCGCGCAGTTCCTCTCCACCGTCCCGGACGCCCTGCCCGAGGAATACGCGCGCGAACTGGCCACCCTGCAGTCCAACGCCCCGCCGATGGGCTGGAGCTTCGTCAAGCGGCGGATGACGAGCGAGCTCGGCCCGGATTGGCAGAAGCACTTCGCCGAGTTCGGGCAGGAGGCCGCGGCCGCCGCCTCGCTCGGGCAGGTGCACAAGGCGCGGCTGCGCGACGGCACTCTGGTTGCCTGCAAACTTCAGTATCCCGACATGCCGAGCGTGGTGGAGGCCGACCTCAAGCAGCTGCGCCTCGCGATGAGCCTCTACCAGCGTCTCGACCGCACGCTGGAGAACAGCGAGGTCTACGAGGAGATGGCGGCCCGCCTGCGCGAGGAACTCGACTACACGCGCGAGGCGGCGCACCAGCGCCTGTATGCCTTCATGCTGGCCGGCCATGACCTGGTGCGGGTGCCGCGCAACATCCCTGAGCTGACCACCCGCCGGCTGCTGACCATGACTTGGCAGGAGGGACGGGCGATCCTGCGCCGGCTGGAGGAGGACCCACCGCAGGAGGAGCGCAACCTCTACGCTGCTGCGCTGTTCCGCGCATGGTATCATCCCCTCTACAATTACGGCGTGCTGCATGGGGATCCGCACCTTGGCAATTACCTGGTGCGGCCACCTTCGGCGCATGATCCGGGCGGGATTGCCCTGCTCGACTTCGGCGTCATCCGCGTCTTCTCGCCGCGCTTCATCAAAGGCGTGATCATGCTCTTCGAGGCGATCCGCGACGGGGACAACGACAAGGCGGTGGTCGCCTTCGAAAGCTGGGGCTTCCGCGGCCTGTCGCGGGAGACGATCATGGCGCTCAAGCGCTGGGCGGATTTCCTCTATGCCCCTCTCCTGCGCGACGAGGTGGGGCCGATCCAGGACCTCAACGACCTGCAGCTCGGCCGCCGGGTGGCGGAGAGCGTGCACAAATCGCTCAAGGAGGAGGCCGCGCGCACCGGACAATCGGTGCGCATCCCGCGCGAGTTTCCGCTGATGGATAGGGCTGCGATCGGCCTCGGTTCGGCCTTCACCCGGCTGCGCGCGCGCCAGAACTGGCACCGCATGTTCCTCGAGCTGATCGAGGGTTTCGACGAGGCGACGATGGCGGAACGCCAGGCCGCCGCGATGGCTGCGGCCGGCGTGCCCGCCGATGACTGCGTGCCGGCATCGGCCTAGCCTGGCAGGCCCCGCGCTGCGCCGGGCGGCGCCAGCGCTGCCCTGCCCTTCGCCCCGGGCTCAGACCGTGAAGTATTTCGCCCGCGGGTGGTGCAGCACGATCGCGCTTGTGCTCTGCTCCGGGTGGAGCTGCCATTCCTCGCTGATCGAAACCCCGATGCGGTCGGCCTTGAGCAGGGCGAGCAGCGGTGCCTGATCCTCAAGCCGCGGGCAGGCCGGATAGCCGAAAGAGTAGCGCCCGCCGCGATAGCCCTGCTGGAGCATCCGCTCCATGTCGGGATCGTCCTCCCCGGCGAAGCCCCATTCGGCGCGGATGCGCTTGTGGACGTATTCCGCCATCGCCTCCGCCATCTCAACCGACAGGCCGTGCAGGTAGAGGTAGTCCTGGTAGCGGTTCTCCTCGAACCAGGCGCGCGCGGTATCGGAGGCCTTCTGGCCAACCGTCACGACCTGCAGGGCGATCACGTCGCGCTCCGCGTCCTCGATGTCGCGCACGAAATCGGCGATGCATTCGCCATCCGGCTTGGGCTGCCGGGGCAGGGTGAAGCGCGCGACCTCGGTCACGCCGTCCTCCTCGAAGAGGATCAGGTCATTGCCCTGGCCGGCACATTTCCAGTAGCCGTAGATCGCCTGCGGCTGGAGGATGTCCTGCTCCTCGATAAGCGTGAGCATGCGCTTGAGCACCGGGCGCAGCTCCTGCTTTGCCCAGCCCAGGAAATCCTCGAGCGAACGGCCCGCCTTCCGGAAGCCCCATTGGAACTGGTAGAGGCTGCGTTCGTTGATGAAGGGCACCAGGGCGCGCGGGCTCGCCTCGATCCGCCGCGGCCCCCAGAAGGGTGGCCTCGGTATCGGCAGGCCCGCGGTCAGGCGGCGGCGGCGCGCCTGCGCGTAGCCGATATCGACGGGCGCGAAGCCGCGCGGGTCGGCCTGGCCCAGCACGCGTTTTTCGTTGCGCGCCTTGCCCTTGCGCCGCGCCTGGATGGCCGCAAGGTAGCCGTCGAAGTCGTTGCCCATCACCTTGTCCATCAGGTGCAGGCCGTCGAAGGCATCGCGCGCATAGGCCACGCGCCCGCAGGCATAGGCCTTCACGCAATCCTCCTCGACGAAGTTGCGCGTCAGCGCCGCCCCGCCCAGCAGCACCGGGATGTCGACGCCCAGGCGCGACATCTCCTCGAGGTTCTCCTTCATCACGACGGTCGATTTGACGAGCAGCCCCGACATGCCGATGGCATGGGCGCGGTGTTCGCGGGCCGCCGCCAGCATATCCTGCAGCGGCACCTTGATGCCGAGGTTGATGACCTTGTAGCCGTTGTTGGTCAGGATGATGTCGACCAGGTTCTTGCCGATATCGTGCACATCCCCCTTGACGGTGGCGAGCACGATCGTGCCTTTCTCCTGCCCCTCGACGCGCTCCATGAAAGGCTCGAGGTAGGCGACGGCGGCCTTCATCGTCTCGGCCGATTGCAGCACGAAGGGCAGCTGCATCTTGCCTGCGCCGAAGAGGTCGCCCACCACCTTCATCCCCTCGAGCAGGATGTTGTTGATGATATCGAGCGGCTTGTGGCCCTTGGCCATGGCCGCGGCGAGGTCCTCTTCGAGCCCCTTGCGATCGCCATCGACGATCCGCTCCTTGAGGCGCTCTTCGGGAGTGTCGGCCCGCTTCCTGGCGCCCGCATCGCCGGCCTTGCGCCCGGCGAACATCTCCAGCACGCGGGCCAGCGGGTCATAGCCCTCGCGCCTGCGGTCGAAGATCAGATCCTCCATCACCGCCACTTCCTCGGGCGGGATCTGATGCAGGGGCTTGATCTTGCTGACATGCACGATGGCGCCCGTCATGCCGGCCTTCACCGCATGATCGAGGAAGACGCTGTTCAGCACATGCCGTGCGGCCGGGTTCAGCCCGAAGGAGATGTTGGACAGCCCGAGGATGATCTGGATGTCCGGGAACTCCTCCCGGATCATGCGGATGCCCTCGAGCGTCCAAAGGCCGAGTTTCCTATCGTCCTCGTTGCCGGTCGCGATGGTGAAGGTCAGCGGGTCGATCAGCAGATCCGAGGGCGGCAGCCCGTGGCGGCGGCAGGCGAAGTCCACCAGGCGGCGGGCGATGCGCAGCTTGTCCTCGGCGGTCTTGGCCATGCCGCCCTCATCGATGGTCAGCGCGATGACGGCGGCGCCGAACTTGCGGGCCAGGATCATGCGCTCCTCAGCCGCGCGCTCGCCCTCCTCGAAGTTGATGGAGTTGATGATCGGCTTGCCGCCGTGCAGCTTGAGCGCGGCCTCGATCACCGCCGTCTCGGTCGAATCGATGACGAGCGGCGCGTTGATGCTGGCGGTGAAGCGGCGCACCACCTCGCACATCTCGGCCAGCTCGTCGCGGCCGACGAAGGCGGTGCAGAGATCGAGCGCGTTGGAGCCTTCTGCCACCTGTTCGCGCCCGATCGCGAGGCAGCCGTCCCAGTCATGCGCCGCCTGCCGCTCCCGCCAGGCCTTGGAGCCGTTGGCGTTGCAGCGCTCGCCGATCGAGAAATAGCTGTTCTCCTGCCGCAGCGGCACGGCGGAGTAGAGGGAGGCGACGGAGGGCACCCAGACTGCGCGGCGCGGCACTGGCGCGGGGCGGCGGCGGCTGCCGGCGCGCCGGCGCAGCATCTCATCGAGGGCGGCGATGTGCCGGTCGGTGGTGCCGCAGCAGCCGCCGATCAGGTTGACGCCGTATTCGGCCACAAAGCGCTCGAGCCAGACCGCCATTTCCTCCGCACCGAGCGGGTAGTGGGTGCGCCCTTCGACCAGTTCGGGCAGCCCGGCATTGGGCTGGACCGAGATCAGCCCGGGCCAGTTCTGCGCCAGCCAGCGCACATGCTCGGCCATCTCCTGCGGGCCGGTCGCGCAGTTGAGGCCGAGCAGCGGCACATCCAGGCTGTGCACGACGGTCGCCGCGGCGGCGATGTCGGGGCCGACGAGCAAGGTGCCGGTCGTCTCGACCGTCACCTGCACGAGGATCGGGATGTCGGAGCCGGCCTCGGCCCGCGCCGCCTTGGCCGCATTGACCGCGGCCTTGATGTAGAGGGTGTCCTGGTTGGTCTCGGTCAGCAGGGCATCGGCCCCGCCGGCGATCAGCCCGCGGCACTGGATAGTCAGCGCGGCTTCCAGCTCGTCATAGGTGATGTGGCCGAGGCTCGGCAGCTTGGTGCCCGGCCCGATGTCGCCCACCACCCAGCGGTGGCGTCCGTCGGCGAAGCTCTCGGCGGCTTCGCGGGCGAGTTCGACCGCCCGTCGGTTGATCTCGAAGGCGCGGTCGGCCAGCCCGAACTCCCCGAGCGTGACCGGGCTTGCGCCGAAGCTGTTGGTCAGCACCATGTCCGCCCCGGCGGCGAAGTAGCTGCGGTGGATCTCCCGCACGATGTCGGGGCGGGAGAGGCAGAGGATATCGGTGCAGTTCTCCTGCCCCCAGTAGTCGCGCTCGATGTCGAGCGCCATCCCCTGCACGCGCGATCCCATCCCGCCGTCGCAGAGCAGGACTTCGCTCGCCAGGGCTTCGAGCAGATGCGGTCGGGTCATGGCGGCTTACAGCTCGAGGGCGGGCTGGGCGGGCAGGGCGGCGCGGATGCGTTCGCCGAGCCAGATCCGCACGGCGAGCGGGCCCGGGATCTCGCGCAGGGGCCGCGCCATGCAGCCTGCCGGCAGCAGCCAGCCGGCAATCTGCTGGTCGGTGAAGCCCGGCCAGCGATGGGCATGGGCCGAGACGATGTCGGCGCGGGCATGGGCAGCGAGATCGACGAGGAGCAGCCGCCCGCCCGGGCGGAGCACACGCGCGGCTTCGGCCAGCGCGGCGGCCGGGTCCTCGGCGTAGTGCAGCACCATCTGCAGCGCCACGGTATCGAAGGCGCCATCGGGCAGGGGCAGGTGATACATGTCCGCCTGGCGCACCGAGCAGCGCGCGCCGAGCCCCCGCTCGGCAAGCCGGGCCCGCGCGAGCGCCAGCATCTCGCGGCTCGCATCGATGCCCAAGGCGGTCTCGGCGCGTTCGGCGAGCAGCTCGAGCAGTCGGCCGGTGCCGGTGCCGATGTCGAGCAGCCGGCCCAGGGGGGCTGGCAGGGCGTCGCGGATCGCCTCCTCGATCGCCGCCGCGGGCAGGCCAAGGGCGCGCATCTCGTCCCAATCCGCGCCGTGGCGGCGGAAGGCCTCGCTGGCGGCGCGGGCGCGTTCGGCGGCGATGCGCGCGGCCTGCCGGCGGTCATGCGCCAGGGTCGGCTCATCCTCCGGCAGGCGGGCGAGCAGCTGATGGACGAGCGAGGCCCCCGCAGGGACCTGGAAATAGGCGTTGGCGCCTTCCGGGATGCGCTCGAGCAGTCCGGCCTCGACCAGCAGCTTCAGATGGCGCGACAGGCGCGGCTGGGACTGGCCGAGCACGGCGCAGAGGTCGCTGACGCAGAGCGCCCCGCGGGCGCAGAGGGCGAGCAGCCGCAGCCGGGTCGGTTCGGCCGCCGCGCGGAGTTGGGTGAGAAGCGCCTCCATCACGCGATAGACATGACATAAAGATATCCTTATGTCTATCAGGCGTGAGGAGCGCCCCATGACTTGGCGGATCGACGCCCGGGTGCCGGTGAGCGTGACCGACACGCTGCCGCCGCTGACAGCCGGTACCGCCCTGCTGGCCGAGGGCGCGCTTCCCCCTGACCTGCCGCCCGACCTGCCGGCGGCGGTGTTCGCGCGCACAGGGGAGGGGGAGCAAGCCGCCCATCCCGCGGCCTGCCTGTGCTGCCGCGGTCAGGGGGCGGCGGCGGCGGCGCTCGCGGCGCTGTTTCGGGCCCGCGCCACCGGCGGGCCCTGGTTTGATCGGGTGGTGGCGCTGGTGCGCACGCCGGCCGGCCGGGCCGAGGTGGAGGAGGCGCTGACGCGCGACATCCTCACCCTCGCCCGCTATCGGCGGGCCTGACCGGCCCTCTGCCCCTCAGGCCGGCAGGTTGCTGCCGAAGAGGGTGCGGTGCATCAGGCGATAGACATCCACATTGTCCATGGTGCCCGCCTGGCTGATCAGCTCGGCGTTCAGGCCGACGCCGCGCACCAGGATCCCGCCCGAGACATCGGTCAGGGTCGACCAGGCGATGGCGAAGGGATGCCGCCGCCCGGCCTTGTCGGGGGCCGAAAGCCAAGCGGTCGTGCCGGTGCCGCGCTGGCCGTCGAGCGGGGCACCGTTGCGGTCGCGCTCGGGCAGGTTCTGGCCCTCGCGGATCACCTGCTGCCCGGCGCCGGGGCCGATCACCTGCATCCCGCCCGCATCGGAATCGGCGCAGGTCAGCATCAGCGTATTGGGGTTGGCTGCGACATAGCGGCGGAAGAGCCCGATCGCCGCATCGGCGCGCGCGCCGGCCTCGAGGCTGCCCGCCGCGTTGTTGACATTGCCGAAATTGTCGCAGCCTTCTTCCTCGGCCACCAGGAGGAAGCCCTGCGGCGCGCGGGAGAGGATGCGCAGCGCCACTTCGCTCATCTCGGCGATGCTGGGCGCGGTCGGGACGTAGTGCGGCAGGCCCTCGCGGGCCAGGGCCTCCTCGCTGCGGTCATGGAAAGTGTGGTCGTGGGCGAAGATGCCCCACACCCGCGTCGCATCGGGCGGCAGGGCGGCCAGCTCCTCGCGCGTGTAGACGATGTGATAGCCCCGCCCGCGCAGCATCTCGATCAGGTTGAGGCCGTCTTCGCGCGCGCCCTCCCCGTGGCGGCCCTGCACGCCGCGCGGCAGATACCAGCGCTCGCCGCCGGCCATGTGGACCTGCACCCCGGACTCAGCGACCAGCCGGGTGATCTCGGCCAGGTTGGCGCGCCGTTCAGTGCTGGCGACGAAGGCCGCCGTGCCCGGCTCATAGGCCGCGCCGGAATTGACGAGGCCCACCCATTTGCCGCGCGCCATCGCCTCCCGCGCGATGGAACCGTCGAAGCCGGAGAGGCTGCGGATCGGGGTGCTGCCGTCCATGCCGAAGCTGTCGGCCTGCACGCGGATGCCGAAGGCATGGGTGGTGGCCCCGCCATGCGAGGTGCCGGTCAGCCCATCCTTCATGTGGCCAAGATAGACCGCCATATGCGGCAGCCGGTCCCATTCCAGCCGGCCGTCGGGCCCCTTCTCGACGAAGCGCAGCGCGCCCCAGTGGTTCACCCCAAAACCGTCGGGATGGAAGAAAATGACATTGCCGGTGGCGGGCGCGGCGGGCTGCGGCGCTGCGGGCTGCGCCCCGGCAGGCAGGCTGGCGGCCAGCACGGCCCCGGCGGCGCCGGTGAAGAGCGAACGTCGATCCATGGTTGCGAACCCTCCTGGCCGACGGCACTACCGTGCCGGCGCCGGGCCTGCACGCAAGGACCGATGACGTTTCGGCGGCACGAAAAAAAATGGCGGGGCCAGGGGCCCCGCCGAGTTGTAGGGAGGAAACGTCCAAGAAAGGCAGGCGAGAGAGGCATTCCCTCGCTGCGGCCTTCTCTATAGCGCCGGGATCGTTCGCATGCAAGCGACTTTTCGCGGCGCAACATAACCGAACCTCTTAGCTATCGGCAGGGCTGGCATGCCGCTTGCGCGGGACTCGGCATGCGCACCTGTCCCTTCACCGCGGCTCTGGCCTCTTGGCTCCGCCACCGCCGGCCAGGCCGGCGCGGATGCGCCCTGCTGCTGGCCGCCGCGACCGTGACCGCCCTAGCCCAGCCGCCGCGCGCCCTGGCCGCCCCGGGCCTCTGCCGCGCCGCGATCGCCCTGGCCGAACGCGAGGCCAACATCCCCCCCGGCCTGCTGCAGGCGATCGGGCAGGTGGAATCCGGCCGCCGTGACCCTGCGACCGGCGAGCGGGAGCCCTGGCCCTGGACCGTCCACGCCGAGGGACAGGGCAGATTCTTCCCCGACCGGGCGGCAGCCGTTGCCGCGGTGCGCGAGCTGCAGGGCCGGGGGGTCCGGCTGATCGATGTCGGCTGCCTGCAGGTCAACCTCCATCACCACCCCCAGGCCTTCGCCAGCCTCGAGGAGGCCTTCGACCCCCTCGCCAATGCCCGCTATGCCGCGCGCTACCTGCGCCAGCTGCAGGAGGGCCGGGGCGATTGGCTGCTCGCCGCCGGGCATTACCATTCGCACACCCCGCATCTGGCCGAGGCCTATCGGGCCCGGGTCGCCGCTGCCTGGCCGGCCGAACAGGCCAGGTTGGCCGCGGCCCGGCTGAGCTTGGCCGCCCTGCGGCCCGCCTCGGCCACGCCTGGGGGCTCGGGGGCGGCGGGGCTGTCCAACCGGGCCGAAGCCGCGCGGCTGCTGCCGTCGGCCGCCGGGGCCGGGCGCGGGCTCGATGCCTATCGCGCCGCGCCGGTGCCGATTGCGGGCCGCAGCCCGGCCGCCGCGGCCCCGCCGAGCCCGGCCGCCGGCCCGCCGCGCGGTATGTGGCTGGCCGCGGGGCCGGGGCGCCCGCTCTGGCCTGTTCCCGCAGCCCGCCCCTAGGCTGGCAGATACCGCCGCGCTGCGAGTCGCCCTATCTTGCTGCCATGACTACACTGCGCCGCCGCGCCCTGCTGGGCGCCGCCCTGATGGGCCCCTGCCTTGCCACCCCCCTCCGCGCCCAGGGCTTCCCGACGCGCCCGGTGCGCATCATCGCCCCCTTTCCGCCCGGCGGGGCGGTGGACATCACCGCCCGGCTGCTCGCGGAACGCCTGCAGCCCATCCTGGGCCAGCCCGTCCTGGTCGAGAACCGCGGCGGCGCCGGCGGCAATCTGGGCGCCGAGGCGGTGGCCCGGGCCGAGCCCGACGGGCATACCATCCTGCTCGGCACCGCCACCATCCTGGCCGCGAACAAGTTCCTCTATCGCCGCTCGATGACCTTCGACCCGCTGCGGGATTTCGCGCCGGTGACGCGGGTCTCGACCGGCACGGTGCTGCTCGTCGTCAACGCCGACCGGCCCTGGCGCAGTTTCCAGGAGCTGGTGGCGGCGGCACGCGCCCAACCGGGGCGGATCACCATGGGCTCCTCCGGCACCGGGACGGTAAGCCATTTCACCCTCGCCTCGCTCAACCGGGCCGCCGGCATCGAGATCACCCATGTCCCCTACCGCGGTGGCGGCCCCGCCATCACCGATCTGCTCGCCGGATCGATCGACATGATGTTCGATGTCATCCCGGCGCTGATGCCCCATGTGCGCTCCGGTCGCTTCCGCCCCCTCGCGGTGGGCAGCGCCGAGCGCATCACCTTCGTGCCCGAACTCCGGGATGTGCCCGGGATGCGCGAGCTGCTGCCCGGTTCGGGCATCGACATGCAGTCCTGGTACGCGGTGGTGGCGCCGGCGCGCACCCCGCCTGCGGCCATCACCCGGCTGCATCAGGCCCTGCTGCAGGTGGTGCAGAGCGAGGACTATCGCTCCCGTCTCGAGCCCCTGGGCTTCGAGCCGGTCTTCGACCCCTCGCCCGAGGCTTTCGGGGCTTATTGGCGCGAACAGGAGCGGGTCTGGCAGGGCCTGGTCGAGGCCTCGGGCGCCACACTCGATTGAGGGAGCGGCCGCGGGGCCGCTCGCGCCCCCGGCCTGCGCTCGCCGGACTGGCCCGAGCCGCTCCCTCTCCTGGCCATCGGGCGGCGAGCCGGGGCTGGAGAGCCTCCACCGCCCTCCGGCAGAGGGCGGGCCGGCTGGGGGAGCGTGCCGGGGCCGGGGCGTTCTCCGTCACGCCTCTGGCTTCGGCCACGGCCGGGGTGGCCAGGCCGCTCAGCTGCGCCTGCCCGCTCAGCCGGGGGCCGGGAAGCGGATGGCGCCCCGCCTGCCGGCGGCATCCTCGAGCAGGCGCGCTGCCGCCAGCCGGCCAGAGAGGGCGGCCATCGGCACCCCCGCCCCCGGATGGACCGACCCGCCGGCCAGATAGAGCCCGGGCAGGGCCGACCGCGCCGCCGGGCGCCCGAGTGTTGCCCGCAGCCCGTGGCTGGCGCGGCCATAAAGGGCACCGCCGGTTGCCGGAAACAGCGCATTGAAGCCCGAAGGGGTGGTTGCCACCGTGTTCGAGGCGGCGTGCTGGATTTCCAGCCCGCAGCCGCGCAGCATCTGAAAACAGCGCGCGGCATATTCGGCGGTGTCGAAGCGGCGCAGATCGCCATCGGGCGGGGCGTTGATCAGCAAGAGCAGCCGTTCCGGCGCGCCGGGTGCGACCTCGGCCAGGCCGCGGTCCTGGGCGCAGACATAGACGGTGGGCTGATCCGGCACCTCCCGCCGCTGGAAGATGGCGCGGAACTCCTCCTCGTAGTCCTCGCCGAAGAAGACGTTGTGGTGGCTCAGCGGAAAGCCCGCGGTAGGGGCGCGGATGCACCAGGTGATGGCGGAGAGCGAGCGCTGTTCCCGCCGCACCACCGCCGCTGCCCCCCCCGCGCCCAGTGCCGGCAGCGCCGCGACATCGCCGGTGAAGAGGATGGCATCGGCGCCGATGCGCTCATCGCCCGGCAGGAGCACGCCGGCGGCGCGTCCGCCCTCGATCAGGATCTGGCGCACATCGGCCCCGCAGCGAAAGCGCGCGCCCTGCGCCTCGGCCAGGGCGCGCAGCTGATCGGCCAGTGCGCGCATCCCGCCTTCGATCAGCCACACCCCCTCCTGTTCGACATGGGCGATCAGCATCAGGGCGGCCGGGGCCAGCCAGGGGGAGGAGCCGACATAGGTCGCATAGCGGCCGAAGAGCTGGCGCAGCCGCGGGTCGCGAAAATGCCGGCCCAGGCGCTGCCACATCGGCTGCCAGGCGCGCGCGGCGACCAGGGCGGCACGCCGCGCCGGCCCGAGCCGGGCGGCGAGCGTGAGGGGGGAGGGGCGCTCGGCGGCGATGAAGCCCCGCGCGAGGGCGAGGAAGAGCCCCCGCGATTCGGCCGCGAAGGCGAGAAAGCCCTGGGCCTCCGCTCGGCCGGCGAAGGTGGCGATCGCCTCCGCGCTGCGCGCCGGATCGGCGAAGAGGTCGAGCTGCCCGCCCCGGCGCCAGGCATGGCGGGCCAGCACCTCGGCCGGATGCAGGCGGAGGTGGTCGGACAGGCGCCGCCCCGCATCGGCGAAAAGATCCTCGAACACCCAGCGCATGGTGAAGACGGTCGGGCCGGCATCGATGCCCACCCCCTGCACCGAGAGCTGGCGCATCTTGCCGCCATGGCTGGCTTGGCGTTCGAGCACCAGCACCTCCGCCCCGCGGCGGGCGAGTTCGGCGGCGGCCACCATGCCCCCGACCCCGGCGCCGATGACGATCACCCGCATGCCGCCCCCTTGAGGCGGGCCGCCGCCATCGCCGTCAGGAGGCGGCGGCGCGCCGGCCGAAGGCGCCGAGGCGCCACCAGTGATAGAGGATCATGCCCAGCCCGACGACGAGCGGAATGGCCCACATGCCTGGGTGCAGCGCGAGCTCCGGCATCAGGCGCACCGCGCCGAAGGCCATGAAGGCCGTATAGACCGAGATCCCGCAGCCCACGAGGCCCTTCAGGTGCTCGCGCTGCCAGGCGAGCGGGCCCGGGCGGCTGCGGCGGATGAAGCGCAGATTGGTCACGCCGGTGGCCACGCCGACGACGGCCAGCCCCAGCATCAGATACTGGCCAGCGATCGAGCCCTGGATCGCGCAGTTGATCGCCGCCGCCAGCACCGCCCATTGCAGGCTGAGGTTGAGGGGGCGGGCATTGGCCGCATGGTTGCGCCGGTTGCGCACGCATTCCCACCCATACCAAGCCAGGTTGACGGTGAGGATCCCCATGTGGAGCATCAGCCAGCCGAAGATCGCCCGGATGAAGAGGGTATCGAACCGCCCCTCGAGATGCGGGTGGGTCCCGATCGGTTCGTAGAGCGTCAGCAGCGACATCGCGATCGCACAGCTGCCGGTGGCCAGCATGCAGATGGTGAAGATCCGTCCCCAGCGGCGGTGCGCCTCTCCCCCTTTGCGGCCCAGAACCGGCACCCAGAAGGCGATGGCGCCGATCGAACCGGTGACGATGTGCAGGGCGATCAGGGCATGAAACAGATGCAGTTCCATGGGCGCTTTGGCTCACTCGGGCCTGCCGCGCTGGCACGGCATGCCCGATGATGACACTTGACAGTCGGGCGTGTAAAGTTGCGCCATCGATACGATGAGCGCAGCAACCGGCCTGGCAGTGCCCGTGCAGCCCGCCCCGGCGGGCCATGTGCCCTTCGTGCCCCCTCGGCCGACGCCCGGGGCGGCGGTGGTCAATCTGGTGCGCGTGCTGCTGCGGGGCGATGGCGATCTGCTGACCCTGCTGCCGCGGTCGGCCTATCGGGTGAAGGCGGGCTGGCTCGGCTGGTCGCGCCGGTCCATCCTGATCGTCAATGATCCGGCCGAGGTGCGCCGGGTGCTGTCCGATCCGGAGGGGATCTTCCCCAAATCCGATCTGATGGTCGAAGCGCTCGATCCGCTGATCGGGGATTCGATCTTCGTCTCCTCGGGCGCGACCTGGCAGCGGCAGCGGCGGATGCTTGACCCCTCTCTTTCGATGATGCGGGTCCATCGCGCCTTCCCGGCGATGCAGGCGGCGGCCGCGGCGATGGAGGAGAAGCTCGACGAAGCGGCGGCGGAGGGCCGGCCGGTCAGCCTGGATCTCACCATGTCGCACCTGACCGCCGATGTCATCTGCCGCACCGTCTTCTCGACCACGCTCGATTCGCAGGTCGCGCATGACGTCTTCGACGCCTTCAGCCTGTTCGAGCGCAGCGTCGCCCAGGTCAGGATCCGCCGGCTGATCTTCGACCCTGCGTTCAAGAAAGTGGCCCAGCCGCCACATGTGCTGGCGGCCTGCCGGCTGATCCGCCGCCATCTCGGCGATCTGCTCGATACCCACCTGGCCGCCGGGGCTGCCTTCGATGACATCTGCCAGCAGGTGATCGAGGCGCGCGATCTTGAGGATGGCAGCCGCTTCTCGCGCGAGGAGCTGATCGACCAGCTGGGCGTGCTGTTCCTGGCCGGGCATGAGACCAGCGCCAGCGCGCTGACCTGGGCCTTCTACCTGCTCGCGGTCCAGCCCTGGCTGCTCGCGCGGCTGCGCGCGGAGGTCGAGGAGGTGACGGGCGGGGCCGAGATCTCCTTCGAACACACCAAGCGGCTGGTCCTGACGCGCCACGTGTTCCGCGAGACGCTGCGGCTGTATCCGCCGATCACCTTCCTGCCCCGCGTCGCCATGGAGCGGACCGAGATCGCGGGCTATCGCGTCCGGCGCGGGGCGCTGATCATGGTGGCCCCCTGGGTGCTGCACCGGCATCGCCTCTACTGGCGCGACCCTGACGCCTTCGACCCGGATCGCTTCCTGCCCGAACGCGAGGGCGAGCTGACCCCGGGCGCCTATATCCCCTTCGGCATCGGGCCTCGGGTCTGCGCCGGGGCGGCCTTCGCGCAAGCCGAGGCGGTGCTGATGATAGCGCGGCTCTTCCGCCGCTATGATGTCGAAGTCCTGGCCCCCGAGGAGGTGCGTCCGGCGGCGCGGCTGACCACCCGCCCGGTGCGGCAGGTGATGGTCCGGCTCCGCCGGCGCCGGGCATGAGGCGGGCGCCGGCATGAGCGGGACGGTGGTGCTCACCCTCGGCCGGCTGCCCAAGGCGCTCGATCTGGCGCGCAGCTTCGCCGGCGCGGGCTGGCGGGTGGTGGTGGCCGAACCCTTTGCCCGCACCCTTGTCGGGGCCTCCCGCATGGTGGCCGCCCGCCACCGCCTGCCGGCCCCGGCGCACGATCACGCGGGCTACATCGCCGCTCTCGCCCGCATTGCCGAGGCCGAGGGGGCGCGGCTGATCCTCCCGGTCTCGGAGGAGACGGTGCATGTCGCCCATCTCGCGGGGCCGGTGCCGGTCTTCACCATGCCGGCCGCCACCGTGCTGCGCATGCACAGCAAGCTCGGCTTCATCGAGGCGGCGCAGGCGATCGGCCTCGCGGTGCCGGAGAGCCACCCCTCCGGCAGCGCGGCGGCGCGGGCGCTCGCGGCCCGCAGCGATGTCGTCATCAAGCCGCTGCATTCCTGCTCGGGCCGCGGGCTGCGTGTGCTGCGGGCCGGGGATGCCCCGCCCGAGGAGCCAGGCTTTGTGGTGCAGCGGCGGATCGCGGGGCAGGTCATCTCCTCCTGCACCCTCGCCCATGGCGGGCGCATCGCCTCCACCAGCCTCTATCGCGGGGCGCTGTTCTCGGGCTCGGTCGCCATTGCCTTCGAGCGGATCGAGCACGCCGCAACCGAGGAGTGGATCGAACGCTTCGTCGCGGCCACCGGCTGGACCGGCTTCATCAGCTTCGACTTCATCCTGGACGAGCGAGGCCGGCCCTGGGGCATCGAGTGCAACCCGCGCACCACCTCCGGCCTGCATTTCTGGCGCACCGAAGATATCGCGCCTGCCATCCTCGAGCCCGGCCAGCCGCTGCGGCACCGGCCGGAGCGGCTGATGCAGCAGGCCTATGCCGTGCTGACCGAGGCCTGGTCCGCCCTGCTCCACCGCAAGGGCACGCTGCGCCGCAGCCTCTCCATGCTGGCGCGGGCGCGGGATGTCTCCTGGTCGCGCAGCGATCCCATGCCCTTCCTCACCATGACCTGGACCTCCTGGCCGATCATCCGCGAGGCGCTCCGCCGCGGCATGACGCTCGGTGAGGTGGCGACGCTCGATGTCGGCTGGCAGGCGGGGGTGGCGGCCGCTGCCCCGGCGGTGGACGCGGCGGCGCTTTCTGCCTAAAGCCCCGGCATGGTCCGCCCTGTCCAGACTGTCCCGGCTGCCCCGATCGGGCGGTGCTCCCCGGCGGCTGCGCCTGCTCAGCGCCGCTGACGGGGGCGCCGATGGCTCCGCTGTGGCTGCCCTGGATGCGCCGGCGCGGCGGCGTTGCTGCCGATGCCCCCTCGGCTCACTCGCCCGCCCCGCCGGAGGATCCGCGCCCGCTGGCCGATGCCGCCATGGCGGCCCGCCGCTGGGAGGAGGCAGCACGGCTCTACGCCCTGGTGGTCGAACGGCAGCCGGAGGATGTCGCGGCCTGGATGCAGCTCGGCCACAGCCGCAAGGAGAGCGGCGATCTGGCCGGCGCCGGAGAGGCCTATGCCCGGGCCCAGGCGCTCGCGCCGTGGGATGCCGACATCGCGCTCAATATCGGCCATCTGCGCAAGGTCGAAGGCGATGCGCATGCCGCGCTCGCCGCCTATGAGCAGGCGGCCGCGCTGGATCCCGGGCTTGAGGATGCGGTGCTCGAGGCGCAGGCGATGCGCGCCCTCATCGCCGAGGGCCGGCGGCTGCCGCGCCATGCGCTGACCGGGGCCGGACGGCTGCTCGCCGCGGCGGATGCGGCGCGCGATGCGCGCCAGTGGCGGGAGGCGGCGCGGCTGTATGCCGAGTATCTCCAGGCCGAGCCCGAGCATGCCGAGATCTGGGTCCAGCTCGGCCATGCCGAGAAGGAATCCGGTCGGCTGGCCGAAGCCCTCTCCGCCTATCGCCGCGCGGTCGAACTCGCCCCGCTCATGGCCGACGGCCATGTCCAGCTCGGCCATGCACTCAAGCTCGCCGGTGATCACGAGGGGGCGCTTGCGGCCTATGCCCGTGCCTTGGAGCTCGATCCCAGCCGATCCGACGCCTGGCGCGAGCTGCGGGGCTATGCCGCCCAGGGCCGCGCGCTCAAGGCCCTCTCCGGCCGGCCGGCGGAAGGGGATGCGGCAGGCGCGGCCGAGGAGCGGCCGCATGGCGGCATCGCCCCGGCCGCGGCGGCAGGCGCGGTCGCCTTCTGCACGATCGCGGCGGTCAATTACCTCGCGCAGGTGCGCGTGCTGCACGACAGCATCCGCCGTCACTACCCGGAGGCGCGCTTCATCTTCTGCCTGGCCGACGGGCCGCTACCCGAGGATGCCGCCCTGCCGGAGACGCTCGAGGTGCTGCCGGCCGAGGCGATCGGCATTCCGGATTTCCCGAGCTTCGCCTTCCGCTACGAGGTGACCGAGTTCTGCACCGCCCTCAAGCCGAGCCTGCTCAGGCTGCTGCTGGGCGAGCTCGGCTTCACGATGGTGGTCTATCTCGACCCCGACATGCTGGTCCTGGCGCGCGCGCCGCAGCTGCTCGAGCGGCTGTGGCGAGAGGCGGCGCTGGTGCTCACCCCGCATCTGCGTCGCCCGGCCGGCGCGAGGCTCCCGCCCAATGACCTCTCGATCATGCGCGCCGGTGCCTTCAACCTCGGCTTCATCGCGGCTGCCCAGCGCCCCGAGGCGCTGCGCCTGCTCGCCTGGTGGGGCGAGCATCTGGCGCATAACTGCCTGGAGCGGCCGGAGGAGGGGCTGTTCGTCGACCAGCGCTTCATGGATCTGGTGCCGGGCTTTTCCGATCAGGTGCACATCGAACGCCATCCCGGCCTCAACCTCGCCTACTGGAACCTGCCCGAGCATCGCCTGACCCGGCACGGAGAGTTCTTCGAAGTCGACGGGGAGCCGCTGCAGATCATGCATTTCAGCGGCTTCGACCCGACGCGGCCCGAGATCCTCTCGCGCCATACCCAGATGTTCCGGCCGATCACCGATCCGGCGCTGCGCGCCCTGGCTGACCGATACGCCGGGCTGCTGCAGGCGGCCGGCTATGCCCGCTGGTCATCCGCTCCCTACCGCTATGCCCGCTTCGCCTCGGGCCGGCCGATCCCGCGCCTGGCCCGCCGCTACTTCGCCGACCGGCACGCGAGCTGGCGCGGGGATCCCTTCGCCACGCTGGAGGCGCATCTCTGCGCCCCGGCCTCTGCCCAGGCACCGCGCCTGCCGCGGCTGCTCGAATATGCCTGGAGCCGCGATCCTGTCCTGCGCAGCGTCTTCGACGTCGCAACCGCCGACGGGCACGCGGCCTTCCTCTCCTGGCTCGAGCGCGACGGGGCAGGGCTGCTCGGGCTCGACCGGGAGTGGCTGGAGCGGCTGCTGGCCGCGGCAGGTTGAGGGTGCGGACGCGACGCGTCAGGCGAAGCTCTGCGCCAGCACCATCCGCCGGTAGAGGCCATCCTGCGCCATCAGCGCGGCGTGGGTGCCCTGCTCCACCGCGCGCCCGCCCTCGATCACCACGATCCAGTCGGCCCGCTGCACCGTGGCCAGCCGATGGGCGATGACGAGGCTCGTGCGGCCGGCGCAGAGGCGCTGGATCGCCTCCTGCACCGCGGCCTCGTTCTCGGCGTCGAGGGCGCTGGTCGCCTCGTCGAGCAGCAGCACGCGCGGGTTGCGCAGCAGGGCGCGGGCCAGAGCGATGCGTTGGCGCTGCCCGCCCGACAGCCGCCCCCCGCCCGGGCCCAGCACCGTCTCGTAACCCTGGGGCAGGGCCGTGATGAACTCATGCGCCCGGGCGGCGCGGGCGGCCTCCTCCACCTCCTGCCGCGATGCGCCCGGCCGGCCGCAGGCGATGTTGGCATAGGCGGTATCGTCGAAGACCAGCGCCTCCTGACCGACATAGGCGATGGCATCGCGCAGGCTGGCCAGGGTGACGCGCCGCACATCCAGGCCATCGACCAGCACCGCGCCCTGTTCGACCTCGAGCAGGCGGGGCAGCAGCATCATCGCGGTCGATTTGCCCGCCCCTGAAGGGCCGACCAGCGCCACCGTCTGACCCGGCCGTGCTTCGAAGCTCAAGCGATCGAGCGCTGCCGCCGCCGCCCCGGCGTAGCGGAAGCAGACGTCGCGGAAGACGACATGGCCGGGCCCGGGCGGCAGGGGCCGGGCATCCGGCGCATCGACCACGCGGCGCGGCGCATCGATCATGCCATAGACGCTGGCAAGCCCCGCGATCCCCTGCTGCAGCGCGGCATTCAGGCTGCCCAGCGCGCGCACCGGCTGCGAGGCGATGAGCAGGGCGGCGACGAAGCCGGTGAACTGGCCGATCGTCGCATCGCCGAAGGTGACGCGCCAGCCGACGAAGGCGAGCACCGCCGCCACCGCGAGGCCGCCCAGCACCTCGAGCATCGGATCGAGCCTCGCCCGGGCCGCGCCCATCGCGAACAGGGCGCGGCGGAGGTCGGCGAAGGCGCGTCGGGCGCGGGCCTCTTCCTGCGCTTCCAGCCGATAGGCGCGCACCAGCCGGGCTGCTGCCATGCTCTCCGCCACCAGGGCCGAGGCATCGCCCACCCGCTCCTGCATCGCCGCCGAGGCACGCCGGATCGCCTCCCCAAGGCGCGTGATCGGCCAATAGGCGATGGGGTAGAGGAGGGCGGCGATGAGGGCGAGCTTCCAGTCGAGCCAGAGCATGGCAGCGACCAAGCCGAGGATGGTGAGCGCATTCGACACCCCGCCCATGCCGCGTAGCAGCGCCTCGCGGATGGCGGTGGCATCGGTGGTGAAGCGGGCGGCGTGGCGGGCCGGCGCCTCGGCTGCGATGCGCTCCCAATCGGCGCGGGTCAGCGCGGCGAAGAGGTCGATCTGCAGCCTCTCCTGCGTGCGCAGGGCGATGTGCTGGGCGGTCAACTGTTCGCCGAGCAGCAGCGCGGCGCGCAGCGCGGTGACCAGGATGATGACCGGGGGCAGCAGCCAGGCGACGTCGGAGTCGCCGCGGGCGAAGCGGTCGAAGGCCTGCTGGATCACCACCGGATAGAGGGCGGTCACCGCCGCCAGCCCCAGCGTGCAGAAGCCGAGGAAGAGGATGCGGCCGGCCAGCGGGGCGAGGCATTCGCGCCAGAGCCGGGCGAGGATGGAGAGGGCCGGGGACATGCCCCGCCCGGTATCAGGGCGGGGGTTCGCTGGCCAGCTGGCGCAGCCGCTCCAGGCAGGCGGCACGGTCGGCCACGGCACCGCCTTCCAGCCACCATTCCCGCACCGCGGCGAGCAGAGCGCCGATCCGCGGGCCGGGCGCCAGACCCAGGGCCAGCGCATCGCGGCCTTGCAGCGGGAAGACGGGTGCGGGCCCGGCCGGCAGCGCGGCGAGCAAGGGCTGGGGATCGCGCGCCGGATCCTCGGCCGCCCAGACGTAGAGCGCCTGTCGCGCATCGGCGTGCGGATCCTGCGCGCGCAGCCGGGCTGCCCAGCCGCGGAGTGCGGTCGGATCGGGCTCGCCGGGCGGGGGCAGGCGGTGGACCAGGTGCAGCGCGCGCAGCCGTGCCGCCTCCTCTCCCGACAGCCGCAGCCGGGCGGCAAGGGCAGCGATGTCGGTGCCCCGAGGCAGCAGCAGCGCGAGCCGGAGCAGGGGGTCCGGCGGCAGGCCGTGGGCGATCGCGACATCGAGCCGCGCCGGCGGCCCCGCTTCGGGGAGGATGGCGGCCAGCACGCCGGTCTCGGCCATCAGGGCGAGGGCGGCGCGGGGATCGGGGGCGGCCAGGATCCGCTTGATCTCCATCCACACCCGTTCGGCCGAGAGGCGGGAGAGGCCCGGCACAGCGGCGCGGATCGCGGCCAGCGCCGCCGGGTCGGGCGCCCCCCGGCCATAGCGCGCATGGAAGCGGAAGAAGCGCAGCGCACGCAGGTAATCCTCGGCGATGCGGGCGGCGGGATCGCCGACGAAGCGCACCCGTCCCGCCGCCAGATCGGCCCGCCCGCCGAAGAGGTCGTGCAGGGTGCCGTCGGCCTCCATGCTCATGGCGTTGATCGTGAAATCGCGCCGGGCTGCATCTTCGGCCCAGTCGCCGGTCCAGGCGACTTCGGCATGGCGGCCGTCGGTTGCGACGTCGCGGCGCAGGCTGGTCACCTCCACCGCGTCGCCATCGAGCACCGCGGTGACGGTGCCGTGGGAGAGACCGGTCGGGAAGACCTTGAGCCCCGCCGCGGCCAGCCGGCGCATGACCTCCTCCGGCGGGTAGGGGGCGGCGATGTCGACATCCTGGATCGGCAAGCCGGCGAGGTGATCGCGCACCGCCCCGCCCACCGCCCGCGCCCCGGGCAGGGCCGCGAGCACCGCCGCCGCGGCGCCGCGGGAGAGAAAGGGCGGCGTCACGGCGCCCCCGCCCCGCGGCCGGGCAAGACGCGCTCGCCCTCGCCCTGCCAGGTCGGGGGGATGTAGCGCTCGCCGCGCTCCAGGCTGCGGCTCATGCCATAGAAGATCGCGCCGCCCAGCCCGATGGCCACCGCGAGGAAGGCGGCGATCACCAGGGTGAGGCTCGGCTCCTGGCCGGGGCGGAAATGCCGCCACAGCAGCAGCGCGGCCAGCGGCAGGAGGAAGGCGAGCGCGGCCAGCAGGATCGGCATGGCCCCTATGTGCCGCTTCCGATCAAGGCGTCCACCATCGCCCGGTCGGGGGTGGTGCCGTCGCGCGCCCGCAACGCCCCGGCGGCGGCGGCGAAGCGCAGCGCCTCGGGCACCGGCCGGCCTTCGGCGATCGCCACCGCGAAGGCGCCGTGGAAGACATCGCCCGCGCCGGTGGTATCGGTGGCCTCGACCGGGAAGGCGGGCAGATGCGCCGGCCGGTCCATCCCCCGGGCGAGCCAGAGCACGCCCCGCTCCCCGCGGGTGACCGCCACGCTCGCCAGGGCATGGCGCGAGAGGATGCGGCAGAGCGCCTCCGCCGCCGGCAGGCCGGGCGAATGCACGGCCAGGCCGCCTTCGGCGAAGATCACGTGATCAGCGAGCGGGACCAGCTCGACCAGCAACCGCGCCTCGCTCTTCTCGGCATCGAGCACGGATGGCACGCCGCGGCTGCGCGCGGCGGCGAAGGCGGTGCGCGCCCCCTCGGGCCAGCGCGGATCGGAGAGCACGGCGCCCGCCCCGTCGAGGGTGGAGAGCGGAAGCCAATCGGCCTCGGCCGACAGCCCCTCCCCGCGCCAGGTGACGATGGCCCGTTCCCCGCGCTTGTCGACCAGCACGGCCGAGAGCGGGGTGCGCGCGCCCGGAATGCGCCGCAGCCCGGAGAGCTCGAGCCCCTCTGCCGCGAGGGCGGCGGCCACGGCCTCTCCGTTGGCATCCTCGCCGATGCGGCCCCAGAAATGGACCCGGGCGCCGAGGCGGGCGGCGGCGATCGCGGCATGGGCTGCCATCCCGCCCACCGTCGCCCGGTAGCGACGGGCGGTCACCTTGCTTGGCGCCTGCTCGATCTCATCGACGTAGAAGCAGTGGTCGAGCAGCGCTTGCCCGCAGCAGACCACGCGCGGCGGCATGTCATTCCCCGGGCCGGAGCAGCCGGGCGAGGGTGAGGAGAATGCTCGCGGTCGCGCCCCAGATGTGATGCCGCTCATGCGGCCAGACCCAGTATTCGCGCCGGTGGCCCTGATATTCCCGCGCTTCGCGCCGCGGCGCCGCGGGGTCGAGCAGGGTGGCGAGAGGGAACTCGAAGGTCTCCTCCACCTCATTGGCGTCGGGGGCGAGGGGGAAGCCCGGCTCCAGCAGGCCGACCACCGGTGTCACGGCATAGCCGGTGCCGGTCAGATGCAGCGGCATGCGCCCGATCAGGCGTGGCCAGTGGCGGGGCAGGCCGATCTCCTCCTCGGCCTCGCGCAGCGCGGCCTGTTCGGGTGTTTCCCCCTCCTCGATGCGGCCGCCAGGGAAGGCGACCTGCCCGGCATGCCGCGGGAGGTGGGCGCTGCGGCGGGTCAGCAGGATGACCGGTTCGGCATACAAGACGATCGGCACCAGCACGGCGGCCGGGCGCAGGCCGGCGGGCGGGAAGGCCTCGGCCTGCGGGCCGGTCGGCCCGATGGCGTAGAGCCGCGCCGGATCGCTCAGACGCCGCTCGATCTCGGCCCTCTGCATCACTCGGCAGCCAGTTCCTTAGGCTGAGCCTCGTCGATCGGGAAGAAGACGCCCTGCGACCAGACGCCGAGCACCTCCCGCCCGTTGATCACCTCGGGCTCGGCCAAAGCGACCAGTTCATAGAAGACGGGGCGGCTGATCTTGGCCTCGAGGCCCGGCCGGACGGTGATGTAGGGCCGCGGTTCGCGGGTGCCGGGGGCAAGATGCACGAGGATCGGATGCTCCGGCCCGGCGGTGACGCATTCGTCGAGGTTGGTGCGGAAGCTCAACACCTGGCAGCCCAGCTCGTCGCGCTGCCAGAACAGCTCAACCGCGATGAAGGGCGCATCCTCGACCTCGATGGTGCCGCGTTCGAACGGCGTCTCCAGCACGAAACGCCCGTCCGGGTCGCGCTTGAGCACGCTGGCGAAGAGGCAGACCAGCTCCTTCCGGCCGATCGGGCTGCCCTTGTAGTACCAGGTGCCGTCGCGGGCGATGCGGATGTCGAAATGGCCGCAATCATGCTTCGCCCGCAGCCCTGCCCGCGGGAGAGGCACCACCGCCCCGGCCTGTGCTCCCGCCCCACCAATCTGTGCTTTGTCCGACGGATCGGCCACCCTAAGCTTCCCAGTGCAGGTCCGAGAACCATATCTCGGGGCCCATATAGGCATGAGGTGCTGCGGATGGGAGACGTGCTCGGCGGCCAAGCGGCAGAGATCCTTGCCGAAGCGGAAGCGATGGCAGATCGCCTGGCGCGGCTGCGCGCGGCCATCGGGCGCATCATTTTCGGCCAGGAGGCGGTGATCGACCAGGTGCTGATCACCCTGCTCTCGGGCGGGCATGTGCTGCTCGTGGGGGTGCCTGGCCTCGGCAAGACCAAGCTGGTTGAGACGCTCGGGACCGTGCTCGGCCTCGACGAGAGGCGGGTGCAGTTCACGCCCGACCTGATGCCGGCCGATATCCTGGGCAGCGAGGTGCTGGAGGAGGACGCGCACGGCCGGCGCAGCTTCCGCTTCATCAAGGGGCCGGTGTTCTGCCAGCTGCTGATGGCCGATGAGATCAACCGCGCCTCGCCGCGCACGCAATCGGCGCTGCTGCAGGCGATGCAGGAGAAGCGGGTGGCGGTGGGCGGGCAGCTGCTCGCCCTGCCCGAGCCCTTCCATGTCCTTGCCACCCAGAACCCGATCGAGCAGGAGGGCACCTATCCCCTGCCCGAGGCGCAGCTCGACCGCTTCCTGCTCGAGGTCGACGTGCAATACCCCGACGAGGCCGCCGAGCGGGCGATGCTGCTCGCCACCACCGGGGCGGAGGAGGTGCGGGCCGAGCCTGTGCTCTCGCCCCAGGAGCTGATCGCGGCGCAGCGGCTGATCCGCCGGCTGCCGGTGCCCGAGGGGGTGCTCGATGCGATCCTGAGGCTGGTGCGCGGAGCGCGGCCGGAGACGGCGGCGCTGCCGGCGGTGGCCCAGCATCTCGCCTATGGTCCCGGGCCGCGCGCCGCGCAGGCGCTGATGCTTGCCACGCGTGCCCGCGCCCTGTTGCAGGGCAGGCTCGCCCCCAGCCTGGATGACGTGCTGGCGCTGGCCGATCCCGTGCTGCGCCACCGCATGGCGCTCTCCTTCTCGGCCCGGGCGGAGGGGGTGAAGCTGCCCGAGGTCATCGCTGCCCTGAAGGCCGCCCTTGCCTAGCCCCGCGCTTGCCCATCGCGCCGAAGCCGCCGGCGCGCATCTGCCCCCCCTGGTGGTGGAGGCCGAGCGCGTGGCCGCCACCGTGATGGGCGGGGTGCATGGCCGCCGCCGCGCCGGCCAGGGCGACAGCTTCTGGCAGTTCCGCCCCTATCTGCCGGGCGATGCCGCCTCCCGCGTCGACTGGCGGCAATCGGCCAAGGCCGATCGCCTCTATGTGCGCGAGACCGAATGGGAAGCGGCGCAGACCGTCCTGCTCTGGCGCGATGGCGGGCCACGGATGGGCTGGCGCAGCCACCTCTCGCCGGTGACCAAGGCAGAACGGGCCGATCTGCTGCTGCTCGCGCTCGCTGCCCTGCTGCTGCGCGGCGGGGAGAGGGTCAAGCTCGCCCGGGCCGGCGCGCGGCCCTTCTCCGGGCGCCGCGCCCTGGCGGCCCTGGCCGCCGCCCTGCCCGGCCCGCCAGCGCCGCCGGCGGCCGAGGCCATCCCGCGCCATGGCCGCATCGTCCTCTTCGGCGATTTCTTGGACCCGCTCGAGGAGACCCGGGCGCTGCTCGCCGCCCTCTCGGCGCGCAGCCCGCGCGGGCAGATCGTGCAGGTCATGGATCCGGCCGAGGAGACGCTGCCCTATGCCGGTCGCCGCCGCTTCGAGGGGCTTGCCGGCGAGGCGCCGATGCTGCTGCCGCGGGTCGAGGCGGTGCGCGGCCTCTATGCCGAGAGGCTCGCCGCCCATCGGGCCGGGCTGAGGCAGCTCGCCGGCCAGCTCGGCTGGGGATTTGCCACCCACCGCACCGACCAGCCGCCGGCGGCGGTGCTGCTCGCGCTCTGGCAGGCGCTCTCCCCGCCATGATCACCTTCGCCGCGCCCTGGCTGCTGGTCGGTCTGCTCGCCCTGCCGGTGCTCTACTGGCTGCTGCGCATCACCCCGCCCGAACCCCGCCCGCAGAGCTTCCCGCCGGTTGCGCTGCTGCGCGACCTCCCGGTCACGGAGGAGACGCCGGCCCGCACCCCTTGGTGGGTGCTGCTGTTGCGGCTGCTCGCCGCGGCGCTGGTCATCCTTGGTCTGGCCCGGCCCACGCTCGGCCCGCAGGGCGGGGTCGAGGGCGAGGGGCCGCTGCTCGTCGTTGTCGACGACGGCTGGGCGAGCGGTGCGGATTGGGGGGCGCGCATGGCGGCGGCGGAGGCCGCGCTGGAGGCCGCGGCCCGGCAGGACCGGCCGGTGGCTCTGCTCGCCACCGCCCCCGGCGAAGGCGGCAACCCCCCGCGCGTCATCGGGCCCATGCCGGCGCCGGATCTGCGCGCGCGGCTCTCCGCGCTGCGCCCCAAGCCCTGGCCCACCGATCCGGAGGGGGCGGCACGTGCGCTGGCGGATTGGCGGGCGGCCCATCCCGGCCCCTTCGCCGCGCTGCATGTGAGCGACGGTCTGCCCGCCCCGGCGCTGGCGGCCGCCTTGCGCGGGGCCTCGGCGCTGACACTGCTGCGGGCCGAGGACCGGCCGCGGCGCATCCTGGCCGAGGCGCGGGCCGAGCCCGACCGCCTGCGGGTCCTGCTGCGCCAGACCCCCCAGCCCGCCGCCGGAGAGGTGGCGGTGCTCGCCCGCACCGCCGATGGCCGGGCGCTCGGCCGCATCCTGCTTCCGCTGCCGGCCGGCGCGACCGAGGCGGCCGGCGCCCTCACCCTGCCGATCGAGCTGCGCAACCAGATCGTGCGGCTCGAGATCGAGAACGAAGCCCAGGCCGCGGCGGTGCTGCTGCTCGACGAACGCTTCCGCCGGCGCCCCGTCGGGCTTCTGCCCGGCGCCGAGGAGGGCGCGGATGCCCCGCTGATCGGGGAGCTTTTCTACATCTCCCGCGCCCTTGAGCCCTATGTCGAACTCCGCCGCGGCAGTGTCGAGACGCTGCTCTCCCGGCCGCTGTCGGTGCTGGTGCTGGCCGATCGCCCGGTTGCCCCGGGGCGGGAGGAACAGGCGCTGGCAGCCTGGGTCGAGCAGGGTGGCATGTTGATCCGCTTTGCCGGCTCGCGCCTTGCGGAACGGCCGGATGGGCTGCTGCCGGTGCGGCTGCGGGCCGAGCGCGCCCTGGGCGGGGGGCTGACCTGGGAACAGCCGCAACCGCTCGCCCCTTTCCCCGAGCACTCTCCCTTTGCCGGCCTGCCCACCCCGGCCGAGGTGCTGATCGAACGGCAGGTGCTGGCCGAACCCTCGCCGCGGCTCTCCGAGCGGATCTGGGCCCGGCTGGCAGATGGGACCCCGCTCGTCACTGCCGAGGCGCGCGGCCGCGGGCGTATCGTGCTCTTTCACGTCACCGCCACCGCGGATTGGTCTTCGCTGCCCCTCTCCGGCCTCTTCGTGCAGATGCTGCGCCGGCTGGTCGCGCTTTCGGCCGGGGTGGCGGGCGGGCCGGAGGGTGAGGGCCCACTGGCGCCGCTGGAATCCCTCGACGGTTTCGGTCGGGCCACGCCACCCTTCCCGGCAGCGGCGGCACTCCCGCCCGGGGAGGGGCTGCCTGCTCCCTCACCGCGGCATCCGCCCGGCTGGTATGGGCCGCCGGGGGCCGATGCCGCCTTCCGCCGCGCGCTCAATCTCGGCCCCGCCCTGCCTCCGCCGGTGCTGGCCGAACCGCCGGCCGGGGCGCGCCTCGGCCGGATCGAGACGCTGCCGCGTGAGGCCGATCTCGGCCCCTGGCTGCTGGCGGCGGCGCTGATCCTGCTGGCGGTCGACCTGCTGATCGCCCTCAGGCTGCGCGGGCTGCTGCCGCTGCGCCTCAGGCTGCGGCCGCGGCCGGCGGCCTGGGGGCTTGCCCTGCTGCTGGCGGCTGCGCCCGCCGCGGGGCAGCCCCTGCCCGAGGGGGCGGCGGCCAATCACACCCGGCTGGCCTATGTGATCACCGGCGATCCCGCCCTAGATGAGCTGCAGCGCGCCGGCCTGATCGGCCTGTCGGATTTCGTCAACCGCCGCACCGCCGTGACACTGGCCGAACCGGTCGGGGTGGTGCCGGGGGAGAGCGACCTCTCCTTCTACCCCCTGCTGTATTGGGCGGTGCCGCCGGATGCCCAGCCTCTCTCCCCCGCCGCGATCGCCGCGCTCAACGATTTCATGCGCCATGGCGGGATCATTCTGTTCGACACCCGCAGCGAAGGCTCGGGCGAGGGCTTCGCGCCTGGGGCGAGGGCGGCGCTGCGGCGCGTGACGCAGGGGCTCGCCATCCCGCCGCTCGCCCCGGTGCCGGAGGATCACGTGCTGCGCCGCGCCTTCTATCTGCTCAGCGAGTTGCCCGGGCGCTTCACCGGCGGGCAGGTCTGGGTCGCGCGCGATACGGACCGGGCGAACGACAGCGTCTCTCCGGTGGTGATCGGCGGCCATGACTGGGCCGGGGCCTGGGCGGTGGATGCGCGCGGGCAGCATCTGCACGCCGCCGTGCCGGGCGGGGCGCGGCAGCGCACCCTCGCCTATCGCTTCGGCACCAACCTCGTCATCTACGCGTTGACCGGCAACTACAAGGGCGACCAGGTCCATGTGCCGGCCATCCTGGAGCGCCTCGGCCAATGATGCAGGAGATCACCCGGCTGGATCTCGCCCCGCTGCTGCCGGCCTGGCTGATCGCCGCGGCCGGGGCGGCGGCGCTGCTCGCGCTCCTGCCTGCGCTGCTGCGGCGGGCGCGCGGGGCGTGGTGGCGGGCGGCGGCCTTCCTGGCCCTCTTCCTCGCCCTGCTCCAGCCGCGCCTCGTCTCCGAGACGCGGGAGCTGCGCCCCGACATCGCGGTGCTGGTCGTCGATCTTTCGGACAGCACGCGGCTGGTTCCGGGCCGGGCCGAGGCGATCGCCGAGGCGCGGCGGCGGCTGCAGGAGCGGCTGTCACGCCTGGATGGGCTGGAGCTGCGCACCCTCGAGGTGCCCGAGGCCGGCAACCAGGGCACGCGGCTCTTCAGCGCGCTCGAACAGGCCCTGGCCGATATCCCGCGGGCGCGGCTGGCCGGCGTGCTCGCCCTGACCGACGGGCAGGTCCATGACGTGCCGGCCACTGCGCCCTTTGATGCGCCCTTCCACCTGCTGCTGCCCGGCCGCCCGGGGCAGACCGACCGGCGGCTGCGGGTGATCGAGGCCCCGGGCTATGGCATCATCGGGCGCAGCGTCGAGCTGCGCGTGGCGATCGAGGATCTGGGCGTGGCGCAGCCGGCCGGTGCGGCGCGGCTTGCGATCCGCCGCGGCGGTGCCCAGCCGCGCGAGGAATCGGTGCCGATCGGGCGCGAGCACCGGATCGAGGTTCCGATCGAACGCGGCGGCCCGACCGTGATCGAACTGGTGGCCGAGACCCGTCCCGACGAGGTGAGCGAGGCCAACAACCGCGCCGTGGTCACCATCAACGGCGTGCGCGATCGGCTGCGCGTGCTCTTGGTCTCGGGCGAGCCGCATGCCGGCGAGCGCACCTGGCGGCGGCTGCTCAAGGCGGATCCGGGGGTGGATCTGGTGCATTTCACGATCCTCCGCCCGCCCGAGAAGGACGATCTGACCCCGCTCAACGAGCTGTCGCTGATCGCCTTTCCCGTGCGCGAGCTGTTCCAGGTCAAGCTGCGTGAGTTCGACCTGATCGTCTTCGACCGCTTCGCCAACCGCGGCATCCTGCCGCCCGCCTACATGCGCAACATCGCCGACTATGTGCGGGCGGGGGGGGCGTTGCTGGTCAGCGTCGGCCCGGAGTTCTCGGGCCCGCCGAGCCTGGCGGCGACACCGCTCGGCGCCGTGCTGCCGGCCCGCCCCCTGCCGGCGCCGCGCGCCCTGCGCGAGGAGGCCTTCCGCCCGCAGATCACCGAGATCGGCCGGCGCCATCCGGTCACTGAGGGGCTGCAGCCGCCGCCCGGCGGGCAGTGGGGGCGCTGGTACCGGCTGCTGGCGAGCGAACAGCGTTCCGGCACCGCGGTGATGGAAAGCCCAGACGGCCATCCGCTGCTGCTGCTCGATCGGGTGGGGCAGGGGCGGGTCGCGCTGATGCTGTCGGATCATATCTGGCTCTGGGCGCGCGGGCATGATGGCGGCGGGCCGCATCAGGAGCTGCTGCGGCGCCTGGCCCATTGGCTGATGCGCGAGCCCGAGCTCGAGGAGGAGGAGCTGACCGCCCGCATCGAGGCCGGCCGGCTTGTTGTGCAGCGGCGCAGCCTCTCGGCCGATCCGCCGCCCGAGATCACCGTGGTGGGGCCCGACGGCCGGCTGCTGCGCGCGCCGCTGCGGCCCTTTGCGCCAGGCCGGGCGAGCGCGGAGCTGCCGGCCGAGGAGCGCGGGATGTGGCAGGTCAGCGACGGCCAGCGCCTGGCCTTCGCCGCCGCCGCCCCTGCCAATGGGCCGGAGCTTGCCGATCTGCGCGCGCTGCCGGATCGGCTGGCGCCGATCGTGCAGGCAACCGGCGGTGCCGTGCGCTGGCTGGGCGATGGCAGCGCGGTGCCGGAGCTGCGCCGCGTGGCCCAGGGGCGGGAGACGGCCGGCGGCGGGCAGCAGGGCTGGCTCGGCCTGCGGCGCAATGCGGACCACACCACGCTCGGCATCGCCGCCACGCCGCTGCTGCCCGGCTGGCTGCTGCTGCCGCTGCTGCTGGGTCTGGCGGTGCTGGCTTGGCGGCGGGAGGGGCGGTAGCATCCCGCCATGCCCTCCCTCCGCGCGATCCTGCTGCCTGTCGCCCTGCTGCTGTCGGCCGCCGCCCTTGCCCAGCCGGGGCCGGGGCTTCTGGGCAGCGCGACGGAACTCCGCCCCCCGCCCGAACCGCCGCGGGAGCGACCGCCCGGACTGCCGGGGCTGCAGGCCCGGCCCTCGGTGGTGATCCCGCCGCAGCAGCCGCCCGGGGCGATGAACCCCAATGATGCGCTGTTCGATGCGATCGCCCGCGGCGATGTGCCGGCGGCGCGCGAGGCGGTGCGGCGCGGGGCCGATACCAACGCGCGCAATGCGCTGGGGCTGACGCCGCTCGAGTCGGCGGTCGACCACGGGCGGCCGGAGATGATCTTCTACCTGCTCTCTCTGCGCGGCAGCGCGGGCAATCCGCCGCCGCCGGCGGAGGCCGATCCCCGGCCGCGCCGCGCCCGGGCCGAAGCCTCGCCGCCGGCTGCGCCGGCCCGTCCGACCACAGCCGAGGCGCCGGCCGCCCCGGCCAACCCCGCGCCCGCTCTGCGTCCCCAGCTCTGGGCCAATGACGGTGGGGCCCCGCGGCCGGAGGTCGGTTTCCTCGGCTTCGATGCCGGGCGGCCGGGGGGTGCTGCCCCGCGCCCGCCGCGCAGCTGACCTGCAGGCTGGGAAAGTTTTTCCCAACCCTTTTTGTGTTGCCCCGCCTGGGAAAATTGGGCACAGGGGGGCCATGCGCAGCGTCGAAGAGATCATCGCCCTGCTCGGCGGCCCGGAGGCTGCCGCGGCGCGTCTTCACCTGGGCACGGAGGCGCTGCGCAAGTGGCGCCAGGCCCGGGCCATTCCCGCCAAGCATTGGCCGGCGATCATTGCCGCCACCGGCCTCAGCCTGGCCGATCTGCCGGGCGCCCCGGCGGCCGAGGCCGACCAGGCCGATCCTCACCGCCCGCCCGAGGGGGCGACAGCGGTCCTGGTGCTCGAGGATGGCACTCTGTTCTGGGGGCGCGGCTTTGGCGCCCACGGCACCCGCGTGGCCGAGATCTGCTTCAACACCGGCATGACCGGCTACCAGGAGACGCTGACCGATCCCTCCTATGCCGGGCAGATCATCACCTTCACCTTCCCACACATCGGCAATGTCGGCTGCAACCCCGAGGACCATGAGGCGCTGAACCCGGCTGCCCGTGGCTTGGTGGTCAAGCAGGACGTGACGGAGCCGGCGAGCTGGCGCGCCACCCAGCACCTCGAAGCCTGGCTGCGCCAGCACGGGCTGCCCGGCATCGCGGGGGTGGATACCCGGGCGCTCACGCAGCGCATCCGCGATGGCGGGGCGCCGAAAGGCGTTCTGCATTTCCCGGCCGATGGCCGCTTCGACATCCCGGCCCTGATCGAACAGGCGCGCGCCTGGCCAGGGCTTGAGGGGATGGACCTCGCGCGGGAGGTCACGACGCGCCAGGCCTATCGGTGGGATCAGGGCCTCTGGGCCTGGGGGGAGGGCTATCGCCCGGCCCCGCCCCCTCGCTTTCAGGTGGTGGCGATCGATTACGGGGCCAAGCGCAATATCCTGCGCAACCTGGCCGAGGTCGGCTGTGCCGTCACCGTGCTGCCGGCCACCGCCACGGCGGAGGAGATCCTGGCGCTCCAGCCCGATGGCGTCTTCCTCTCGAACGGCCCGGGAGATCCGGCGGCCACGGGCGAATACGCCCTGCCGGCGATCCGCGCCGTGCTGGCGGCGCGGGTGCCGCTGTTCGGCATCTGCCTGGGTCATCAGCTGCTCGCGCTGGCGCTCGGGGCGCGCACCTACAAGATGCAGCGGGGCCATCGCGGCGCCAACCAGCCGGTGCAGGACCTGGCCACCGGCCGGGTCGAGATCACCAGCCAGAACCATGGCTTCGCGGTCGATGAGGCCTCGCTGCCGGAGGGCGTGGTGGTGACGCACCGGAGCCTCTTCGACGGCACGAATGAGGGCATCGCCTGCACCGACCGCCCCGCCTTCTCGGTCCAATATCACCCCGAGGCCTCGCCCGGCCCGTCTGACAGCCGCCACCTGTTCCGCCGCTTCGTCGAGCTGATGGAGCGCGGGGCGGCGGGGCGCGCGGCCTAGCGCGGCGGCAGCGACCGCCACCGAGCCATGCGCGGACCCACTGCGCTGCCGGTCGCGACCTCTCCATCGCCCCCGCCGGCCGGGCTTCTCTTGCCGCCTCTGGCCCCATGCGGCGCCGCCATGCGGGCGCGGGCGAGGCAGGCCGCCGCTCTCTCGGCCTGGCGCGGCGACCGGCGCGGACCACGGCCGGTGGCGGCGCGGCGCGGCGCCACCTCGCCCCGCCGGATGCCGGCAGGGGCGGTGGTGGGCGGGCAGGTCGGCCCCCACGGGCTTGGCCGCGGCGGCGCGGTGCCGACCCCTGCCGCCGAAGGCTGCGGGGGCGCAGCGGCGGCGGCGGGGTGCGGCTGAGATGGAGATCGTCATCATCCTCTTCGCGCTCAGCTACTCGGCCGCTGTGCTCTTCGCGCTGGCCTGGGCGCTGCGCGCGCGCCTGGGCGCGCGCCGGGCGGCGTGGTCGGCCCTCGGCATCTCCGCCGCCCTGCATGCTGCGACGCTGCTCCTCGTTCCCGCCGATCAGCGGGGCTTCTTCCTGGCCTTCTGGGCCGTTCCGCATCTGCTGCTGGCGCCGCTGCTTCTGCTCGCCGCCCGCCACCGATCCTGAGAGGCCGCCATGCCCAAGCGCACCGACATCCGCTCGATCCTGATCATCGGCGCCGGTCCGATCGTGATCGGCCAGGCCTGCGAGTTCGACTACTCCGGCGCCCAGGCCTGCAAGGCGCTGAAGGAGGAGGGCTACCGGGTGATCCTGGTGAACTCCAACCCGGCGACCATCATGACCGATCCCGGGCTTGCCGATGCGACCTACATCGAGCCGATCACGCCCGAGATGGTCGAGAAGATCATCGCCAAGGAACGGCCCGATGCGCTGCTGCCCACCATGGGCGGGCAGACGGCGCTCAACACCGCGCTCAAGCTCGATGCCGCAGGCGTGCTCGCACGCTATGGCTGTGAGCTGATCGGCGCCCGCGCCGAGGTGATCGACAAGGCCGAGGACCGCCAGAAGTTCCGCGACGCGATGGCGAAGATCGGCATCGAAAGCCCGCGCAGCCGGATCGCCCACAGCCTGGAGGAGGCGCGCGCTGCCCTGCGCGTCATCGGCCTGCCCTGCGTGATCCGTCCCTCTTTCACCCTCGGCGGCACGGGCGGCGGCATCGCCTACAACACCGAGGAGTTCGAGCAGATCGTCACCGCCGGCCTCGATGCCTCGATGACGACCGAGGTGCTGATCGAGGAGAGCGTCATCGGCTGGAAGGAGTTCGAGATGGAGGTGGTCCGCGACCGGGCGGACAACTGCATCATCGTCTG
>JANWYF010000155.1 GCA_025057055.1 Rhodovarius sp.
AGCCCCGCGCGGTGGTCGGGACAAGCCGGGCGCGCGCCCGCTCAGCCCGGCGTGGTGAGCGCGATCAGCCGCGCGGCCAAGGCCACATCCCGCGCGATGGCGCGGCGCCGGGCCAGCGCCTCGCGATCGCTGCCCCAGCGCTCCTCCTGGTAGAGCTCATCGAGGATGGAGAGGCGATGCGCCGCCTCCGCCGCCAGCGCCCCATGCGCGAGCGCAAGGCCAAGGACGAGGCTGCCCAGGGCAGGCACGGCGAGCCCCAGCGCGGCCAGGGCGAGCGGTGACTGCCGGGAGAGGGCGGCGCGCAGGGCCGCCAGGCTCGCCTCCGGCTGCGGGATGAAGCGGATGCCCGTGGTCGCGCGCAGCGGCGCGCCCAGCACCTCTTCCGCCCAGGCAAGCCAGGGGTCCCATTCCGCCTGCTGGCGTTCGGCCAGGCGCCGATCCTCCGCGCGGTAGCAGAGCAGGTCACTGCCGCCGTAGCGCAACAGCTCCTCGATCACCGGGGCGGGGTCGGGGGCGATGCGCTCCTGCGCCGTGCCGACCAGGCGCGTCAAGGGAATGTCCTCGAGGCGGAATTCCCCCCCCTTCGCCCCGCCAGCGGCGCGCCATTCCTCGACCAGGGCTTGGGCCAGCGGCTCCTCGGCGACGCTGAGCGGCGCCCCGCCCGGCAGCCGCACCGGTCGCCCATCCAGCAGGATCGCAAGCTGCGCCCCCCGCCGTTCGAGGCGCACCTCCTCCCAGAAGCGTTTCATGGCGGCAGCATAGGTCAGGGCAGGAACTCGCGCATCAGCCGCGGCTGCGCCGCGCCGGGGCAGGGCGGGGGTTGGCGAAGCCGAAGAAGGCAAAGGTGTCGGCCATATGGGGGGGCAGCGGTGCCTCCGCCTCCAGCACGCCGCCTTCCGGATGGGGGATGCGGATCGCCCGGGCATGCAGATGCAGGTGTTCGGGCAGCCCCTCGATCCGCGCCGCCGGTCCGCCGTATTTGGCATCGCCGAGGATCGGGCAGCCCAGGCCTTCGGCGGCATGGACGCGCAGCTGATGGGTCCGGCCGGTGAGCGGCCGCAACTCCACCAGGGCGGCGCGGCGTTTCGCCGCTTCGAGCACGCGGTAGTCGGTATGGGCGGGCTGGCCCTCCTCGGCGGCGACGGTGCGTTCCCCGCGCGGGCCGCGTTCTCGTTGCAGCGGCAGGGAGATGCGCCCGGCCGGCGGGGAGGGTTCGCCGACCAGCACCGCCCAGTAGGTCTTGACCGCATCGCGCCCGCGGAAGGCGGCGGCCAGGGCAGCGGCGGCGGCGGCGCTGCGCCCGATCAGCAGCACGCCCGAGGTGTCGCGATCCAGCCGATGCACCAGGCGCGGGCGTTCCTCGGCCCCGAAGCGCAGGGCATCGAGCATCGCATCCAAATGCCGGGTGATGCCGGGCCCGCCCTGCACCGCAAGCCCCGGCGGCTTGTCGAGCACGATCACGCTGTCGTCGCGGTAGAGCACGCGACGCTGGAGATCCGCCGCCGCCGCCGGGTCGATCGCCGGGCGTGGCGGCGGGGGCGGTGTGGTCGGCATCGGCGGGATGCGGAGCTCCTGCCCGGCGGCGAGCCGGGTCCCGGCCTCGACCCGCTTCCCGTCCAGGCGGATCTGCCCGGTGCGCAGCATCTTCTGCAGCGCGCCCTGGGTCAGCGCCGGGTAGTGGCGGCGGAACCAGCGGTCGAGCCTGATCCCCGCATCGGCCGGGGCGATGGCGATGATCTGCACGGGCATGGCGGGGCTATAGCCGGTTCGGCGCGGCCGATCACGCGCCGGCCCGGGCGATCGCCCTTGCCACTGCCGGCCCTCGGTGGAAGCCTTCCGCTCGAGCCTCTCGGAGCCTGCCGATGTCCGAACCCGCCCTGGTGCCCGCCACGATCGAGGCGATCGCCCGCTGGCAGGGCATTGCGCTGCCCAACGCCGCGGCGCGGCACGGCCTGGCCGAGCTCGAGGGCCTGATCGCGGCCTTGGCCGCCCTGCGCGGCAGCCTCCGCTTCGAGGAGGAGCCGGCGGACTTTGCCGCCGCCCTGGCCGAATGCCGGGATGCGCCGCTGCAGCGCGTCGCGGCATCGCCCTCTGCCCCGCCCGAGGGGCCGCTCCATGCCCTCTCGATGACCGAGGCCGCCGATGCGATCGCACGCGGCGAGATCAGCGCCGAGGCCCTGATCGAGGCCTGCCTGGCGCGCATCGCCCGCCATGATGGCGCGGTCAACAGCGTCATCCGCCTCGATGCCGAGGCGGCGCGGGAGGCTGCGCGGGCGGTCGATGTGATGCGCGCCGAGGGCCGGCGGCTGCCGCCGCTCGCCGGCGTGCCGATGATGCACAAGGACATGTTCTACCGCCAGGGCCGGGTCAGCACCTGCGGCAGCCGCATCCGCCGCGACTTCGTCCCGACCGTGACCGCCACCGTCCTCTCGCGCCTCGACGATGCCGGGGCGATCGACATGGGCACGCTGAACATGGCCGAGTTCGCGCAGAACCCGACCGGCCACAACGCCCATTTCGGCCATTGCCGCAACCCCTGGCACGGCGACTATTGCCCGGGCGGTTCCTCCTCCGGGTCGGGGGCGGCAGTGGCGGCGCGCTTTGTGACGGCCGCGCTCGGGTCGGATACCGGCGGGTCGATCCGGCTGCCCGCCGCGCTGTGCGGCGTCACCGGCCTCAAGCCCACCCAGACGCGGGTGCCGCGCAGCGGCGTGATGCCGCTCTCCTTCTCGGCCGACCATGTCGGGCCGATCGCACGCACGGCGCGGGATTGTGCGCGGTTCCTGCGCGAGGTGGCAGGCCATTGCCCGGAGGATCCGACGAGTGCGCGCGAGCCGGTGCCGGATTACGAGGCGATGCTCTCCGGCGACATCCGCGGCCTGTCGGTGGCGGTGATCGAGGAGGGGTTCCTGGATGGGGCCGACGCGGCCGTGCTCGCGGCCTTCGAGGGCGCGCTCGATCTGCTGCGCGGGCTGGGTGCGCGGATCGAGCGGATCGCGGTGCCGGAGATGGCGGCCATCACCGCCTATGGCGCGGTCGTCTCGCGCGCCGAGGCGGCGGCGATCCATGCCGCATGGATGCGCGAATGCCCCGGGGATTACGCGATCCACCTCTCGGCCCGGCTCTATGGCGGCTATGCGCTGCCGGCCAGCCTCTACATCGAGGCGCTGTCGCGCCGCGGGGCGCTGCTGCGCGCCTTCTGCGACCGGGCGCTGACGCGCCATCAGCTGGTGGCCACGCCCACGCTGCGCATCCGCGCGCCCACCCTGGCCGAGACCGACATCGACGCCGATCCGGCGAACTGGGGGCGCTTCATGGCGATCCCGGCCAATACCCGGCCCTTCAACTATCTGGGCCTGCCCGCGATCAGCATCCCCTGCGGCTTCGACCCCGCCGGCCTGCCGATCGGCCTGCAGCTGGCCGCCCGCCCCTTCGGCGAGGGGCGGCTGCTGTTGGCGGCCGATGCCTTCCAGCGCGCCAGCGACTGGCATCGCCGGGGCCCGCCCCTGGCCGCTGCGCCATGAGCTGGATCGGCGCGCCGCTGCGGCGCTTCGAGGATAGGCGTTTCCTGACCGGAGAGGGCCGTTTCGTCGCCGATGTCGAGGTGCCGGGCGCGGCCTGGCTCGCCGTGGTGCGCAGCCCGCACGCCCATGCGCGCCTGGGCGCCATCACCGCCCCTGCGGCCGTGCGCCTGATCACCGCGGCCGATCTAGCGGCCGCCGGCATCGGCCGCCTGCCCTGCCCGGCCGAGATCGGCGTCCCGATCGCGCGCGCCGAACGGCCGGTGCTGGCCCAGGGGGTGGTGCGTCATGTCGGCGAGCCGGTTGCCTTCGTCCTGGCTGACAGCCCGGCTGCCGCGCGCGATGCGGCCGAGGCGGTGGCGGTGGAATATGCGCCCCTGCCCGCCGTGACCGACCCCTGGGCCGCGCTCGCCCCAGGGGCGCCGCAGCTGCATGAACAGGCGCCCGGCAACCTTGCCTTCGACTGGCAGAAGGGCGATGCCCTCGCGGTGGAGCAGGCCTTCGCCCGCGCCGCCCACATCACGCGCCTCTCCATCGCCAACCGGCGGGTCAGCGCGGCCCCGATCGAGCCGCGGGCGGCGATTGCCCTCTCGCCCACCCATCTGCTCTGCAACGGGCAGGCTGTGCATGGCATGCGCCGGCAGATTGCGCGTTGCATGGGCATCGAGGAAGCGGCTCTGCGCATCGAGGTGCCCGATGTGGGCGGGGGCTTCGGGCTCAAGAACATCCCCTTCCCCGAGCATATCGGCCTGCTCTTCGCCGCCCGCCTGCTCGGGCGGCCGGTGCGCTGGGTCTCCGACCAGGCGGAGGATTTCGCCGCCTCTTGCCACGGCCGGGGGCTGCATGCGCTGGCCGAACTCGCGCTCGATGCGGAGGGGCGCTTCCTCGCGCTGCGCATCGCGGCGGTGGCGGAGCTGGGCGCCTATGCCTCGCCCCATGGTCCGGCCTGCCCAACCCAGGCGGCCGGCACGGCCTATGGCGGTGGCTACGCCATCCCCGCGATCCATGTGCAGGTGCGCGGCGCCTACACCAACACCGCCCCGATCGAGGCCTATCGCGGCGCGGGCAAGCCCGAGGCCAACTTCATCATCGAGATGCTGGTGGAGGCGGCGGCGCGCCAGTGCGGCCTCGACCCCGCGGCGCTGCGCGCGCGCAACCTGGTCGCGGCGCATCCCCATACCACCGCCATGGGCATGGCGATCGCCGACGGCGCCTTCCCGCGCAACCTGGCCGCGGCCGAAGCGGCGGCCGACCGCCCCGGCCTGCCCGCCCGCCGGGCGGAGAGCGCGGCGCGCGGCCGGCTGCGGGGCCTCGGCGTGGCCTGCTACCTCGAGACAGCGCGCGGGGCCTTCGGCGAATGGGCGCGGCTCACCGTAAAACCCGACGGGCGGGTGGAGATCGCCATCGGCACCCATTCCAACGGCCAGGGGCATGAGACCGCCTTCGCGCAGATCGCGGCCGACCAGCTGGGCCTGCCGCCCGAGGCCTTCCTGCTGGTGCAGGGCGATACCGCGCGAATCGAGCGCGGCGGCGGCCATGGCGGGGCGCGCAGCCTGCACCAGGGTGGGCGCGCGCTGGTCGAGGCGGCAGCCGCCCTGATCGAGGCCGGCCGGGCCGAGGCCGCGCGGCTGCTGCAGGCCGATCCTGCCGCCCTGCGCTACAGCGAGGGGCGCTACCTCGCGCCCTCCGGCGCCTCGCTGCCGGTCGCGTCGCTCGCGGGCCTCTCGGCCAGTGCCGCGCATGAGAGCGCGCTGTGCACCTTTCCGCACGGGGCGCATGTGGCGGAGGTCGAGGTCGACCCCGAGACGGGAGAGGTGACCCTGCTGCGTTATCTGGCCTTTGATGATGCCGGGGTGGTGGTCAACCCGCTGCTGGCGGCGGGGCAGATCCAGGGCGGCGTGGCGCAGGGCATTGGCCAGGCGCTGATGGAAGCCATCGCCTATGACGGCGAGGGCCAGCTGCTGAGCGCCGGGTTGATGGACTATGCCCTGCCGCGGGCGGCCGATCTGCCCGACCTGCCGGTCGTTCTGCTGCCGGGCTGCCCCGCCAGCGTCAATCCGCTCGGCGTCAAGGGGGTGGGGCAGGCCGGCGCCATCGCGGCCCCGCAGGCGGTCATGGCGGCGGTGCTGGATGCGCTGGCCGGCCTCGGGGTCACATGGCTCGACATGCCGGCAACACCGCAGCGGGTGTGGGAGGCGATCCGTTCCGCGCGCAGGGCGGGCACGGCCGGGCGCTGAAGCGGGCCCCGGCCCGCCTCAGCGGCGGTCAGAACCCCTCGCGCTCGAGGCGCTTGCGTTCGACCTTGCGGGCGCGGCGGATCGCTTCGGCGGCTTCGCGGGCACGGCGTTCGGAGGGCTTCTCGTAGTGGCGGCGCAGCTTCATCTCGCGGAAGATGCCTTCGCGCTGAAGCTTCTTCTTGAGCGCCTTCAGGGCCTGTTCGATGTTGTTGTCCCGAACGATGACTTGCACGCGGCCTGCACTCCTCTCTCGAAAGGGTGGGGTTTGGGGCGAAACGCCCCGGGTCGTCTGCTCAAGATATGACGGAACTGCCGGCCGTGGGAGGGCGGCAGCGCATCATCCGCGCCTCATAGAACCGGCCGTCGCTGCGGTGAAGCCCCTTTTTGCACCGAACATATCCGCCAGATAGGAGCCATGGCCATTCTCAAGATTGCCAGGCTCGGGCATCCCGTCCTCCTCGGGCGGGCTGAGCCGGTTTCCGATCCCACCACGCCTGATCTGCGCCGCCTGCTCAAGGACATGGCCGAGACGATGCTCGATGCCCAGGGGGTGGGCCTGGCTGCACCGCAGGTGCACGAGCCGATCCGCCTCATCCTCTGGCGGGGGGCGGAGGGGGTGCAGGCGCTCTTCAACCCCCTCGTCAGCCCCTTGGATGCCGAAGTCGAGGAGGGGTGGGAGGGATGCCTCTCCATCCCCGGGCTGCGCGGCGTGGTTCCACGGGCCCGGCGCGTCGCCTGGTCGGGGCTGGGGCCGGATGGCGCGCCGGTCTCCGGCACGGCCGAGGGGCTGGCGGCCCGGATCCTGCAGCATGAGGCTGACCACCTCGACGGCATCCTGTATCTGATGCGCATGCGCGACCTCTCGCGCCTCGGTTTCGTCGAGGAGCTGTCGCGCCATGGCGGAGGGCAGGCATGAGCGCAGCAGCGATCGGCACGGCGGAGGAAGCGGCGATCCTGCAGAGGCTGCTGCCGCTCGTGCCCCGGCTGGGCTGGACCCAGGCCGCATTGATCCGGGCGGCGGGCGATGCGGCGCTGGCGGAGAATGCCTTCCCCCGCGGCCCGCGCGATGCCATCGCTGCCTGGGTGCGGCAGGTCGATGCCGAGATGGAGCGCGCCGCGGCGGCGGAAGGCCTGTCGGGCCTGCCGACGCCCAAGCGCATCCGCTGGCTGATCCTCTGGCGCCTCGCGCATGTCGCCCCGCACAAGGAGGCGCTGCGGCAGGCGATGGCGCTGCTCGCCCTGCCGTGGAACGCCCCCCTGGCGGTGCGGCTGACCGCGGGCAGCGTCAATGCCATGTGGTATGCCGCCGGGGACCGTTCGGCCGATTTCTCCTGGTATACGCGGCGGGCCACGCTGGCAGCGATCTATACGGCAACGGTCGCCTTCTGGCTGACCGATAGCTCGGCCGACCTAGCGCCGACCGCGGCCTTCCTCGACCGGCGGCTGGAGGATCTGGCCCGCCTGCGGCGCATCTCCTGCGCCGACCGACCTCGGGCGGCATCCTCACTCTCCGGCGCAAGAGGCTGAATCCCTTGGGTCCCGATGGGGCTTCGCGGCCGGCGATTTCGCCGCTAGAACGCTTGCCCGGAACCCATGGAGAGAGGCTGCCCATGCCGGCCCATCGCCTTCCTGCCGTCCGGCTCTTCCTTGCCGGCCTGACTGCCGCGGCGCTCAGCCTGCCCGGCGTCGCCGCTGCTCAGCAGCGCGGTCCCGCCTGCGCCACCCCGGCCGAGACCAATGCGCTGGAGGTGCGGGCGCTGCAGAGCAAGCTGATGGTGGTCGCCCTGACCTGCGGCCTGCAGGACGAATACAACCGTTTCGTCACCCAGCACCGCGCTGCGCTGGGGTCGGCCTACAATGATGTGCGCCGGCATTTCCAGCGCCTGCACGGGGCGGCGGCGCAGCGGCAGCTCGACAGCTACATCACGAACACGGCCAACGGGCATTCCCAGGTCGGCATCAGCCAGGGTTCGCTGTTCTGCCGCAACCAAGCGGATCTGTTCCCGGCGGCGCTGGCGGCGCGCAACCGTGACCAGCTGGCCGCCCTGGCGCGGGAGCGGCAGGTGGCCCAGGTCTATACGCCGCCGAGCTGCGGCGGCGCGACGCAGGTGGCGGCCCAGTCCCGCCCGCCCGCGAGCCAGGACCGCCCCGCGCAGCCGCAGAGTCAGCGCAGCCAGCCCGCCTCTCAGCCGCAGTCCCGGCCGGCCAACGGCGCGCCGCGCGGTTGAGCGGCGCGGACGGTCGCGGCAACCGGCCGCCTCGGTAAGCCGAGGGGGCTGGCGCTCTTGTAAGGAGGATGGCAGGGCTGGGCCGCCCGCCGGGCGCACAAGGCGGGCGCGGGCCGGCACGCGAGGGTCAGCTGCGCGGCACGAGCGAGCTCGGCAGGCTTGAGAGGCTGCGGTCGGCGAGGGCGGGCAGGGTTGCCAGGATCCTCGACCGGGCTGCCGCATCGCCCGAGAGGCAGGCGCGTTCCAGGGCGCGCGCGGCATCGCGCAGGGCGGCACAGCCGAAGGTGGCCGCGGCGGCAGCCAGGGTATGCGCCTCCTCGCCGATGCGCTGCATGTCCTGGCTGCTGGTCATGCGGGCCACACGCGCCCGTGTCTCCTCCATGAAGACCTGGATCAGCCGCGGCAGCCGACCGGGGCCGACGGCCTGGCGCAGCTCCTCGAGCGTCTCCCGGTCGAGCAGCGGCGGCCCGGCCGAGGGTTCTGCGGCAGGCTGGGCCGCGCGCGGGCGGCGCGGGCGCGCCTGCAGGACATTCTCGACCGCGGCGAGCAGGGCGCGCTTGTCGATCGGCTTGGCCAGATAGCCGTCCATCCCCGCTTCCAGGCAGCGTTCGGCATCCCCCGGCATGGCCGAGGCGGTCATGGCGATGATCGGCACCCGGCCATGGGGCGGAGGCAGTTCCCGGATCTGGCGGGTCGCGGCGTAGCCATCCATCAGCGGCAGCCGCACATCCATTAGGATCAGGTCGTATTCGGCCGATTGGGCGGCGGCGACCGCCTCCGCCCCGTCGCGCGCAAGTTCCACCGTATAGCCGGCCTTGCGCAGGATCGCCGCGGCGACCAGCTGGTTCACGCGCCCATCCTCGACCAGCAGGATACGCCCGGCGGCCTGCGGCAGGGCCCGGCCGGCCGCCTCGGCCGAAGGGGCCAGGCGGGCCGGCGGCGGCCCTGAGTCGGGGACTGGCTCGAGCGGGAGGTCGAAGAAAAAGGTGCTGCCCTTGCCCGGGGTGCTGTCCACCGCGATCTGGCCGCCCATCAGCTCGACCAGCCGCTTGCAGATGGCCAAGCCCAGGCCGCTGCCCTGGCGCCCGTTGGTCGAGGTCTCGCCCGGCATGAAGCGGCGGAAGAGCCGCGCCCGCTGGGCGGGAGGGATGCCGATGCCGGTATCGGTGACCGCGACCCCGAGCCGGCCGTCCGGCAGCGCAGCCAGGCGCAGCTCCACGCTGCCGCGGGTGGTGAACTTCACCGCGTTGTCGACGAGGTTGAGCAGCACCTGGAACAGCCGCTTGCCGTCGCCGTAGATGCGCGCCGGCAGCTGGTGGTCCAGGCTGGCCGAGAGGGAGAGCCCCTTCTCCGCCGCGGCCGGCGCGACCAGGTCGAGCACCTGCCCGACGACATCCGCCAGCGCGAAGGGCTCGTGCTGGATCTCCAGCCGGCCGGCCTCGATGCGGGAGAGGTCGAGCAGTTCGTTGACCGTGTTCAGCATGGTCTGCGCGCAGCGCGCGGCGGTCTCGGCATAGGCGCGCTGTTCGGCATCCAGGCCGGTATCGAGCAGCAGCGAGAGCGTGCCCATCACGCCATGCAGCGGCGTGCGGATCTCATGGCTCATGAAGGCCAGGAAGTCGCTCTTCTCGCGGCTTGCCCGTTCGGCCTTGCGGCGGGCGGCGAGGGCGGCGCGTTCCGCCTTCACCCGGGCGGTGACGTCGTGCTGGATGCCGACGAAGGCGACCAGCTCGCCTGCCGCATCGAACACCGGGGACATGCGCAGCTCATTGACGAAGCGGCGCCCGTCGCGGCGGTAGTTGGTGAACTCCACCGTCACCGGCTGGCGCGCCTGCAGCGCGCGACGGACCTTCATCACCGCCTCGCGCTCGGTCTTCGGGCCCTGCAGGAAGCGGCAGTTGCGGCCCAGCACCTCCTCCGGCGGATAGCCGGTGATGCGCTGGAAGGCCGGGTTCATGAAGACGAGGGGACAGTCGGGCAGGTTGGGGTCGGCAATCACGATCCCGGTCGGGGCCGCCGCCACCGCCATCGCGAGCGGCCCTTCGAAGCCGGCCGCGGCGATAGCGCCGAGCGCCCCCGGCAGCCAGGCATTGCCGGCGGCATCCCTCACGATGGCCCCGCCGACCGCGCCGTCAGCTGTCGTAGGTGAGGAGGGATCGGAAGGGGACATGGATGCGGCTCCTGCCGCCCAGGAAGGTGAGCTCGATCAGGGTGGCGGCGCCGGCCACCGTCGCCCCGGCCTGTTCGAGCAGTCGGATCCCGGCGGCCAGCGTCCCGCCGGTGGCCAGCAGGTCATCGACGATGACCACGCGCTGGCCGCGCTGCACCGCATCGGCCTGCATTTCGATCCGGTCCTCGCCGTATTCGAGGGCGTAGGAGAGGCCGAGCACCGCCCCGGGCAGTTTGCGCGGCTTGCGCAGCATGATGAAGCCGAGGCCAAGCTGCAGGGCGAGCGGGGCGGCCAGCAGAAAGCCGCGCGATTCAATGCCGGCCAGCAGCTCGGGCTGCCAGGGCGCAACCAGTTCTCCCAGGCGGCGCATCGCCTCCGACCAGGCGGGCCCGTGCCGCAGCAGGGTGGAGATGTCGTAGAAGAGGATGCCCGGCTTCGGAAAATCGGGAATGCCCCGGATATGCGCCTTCAGGTCGATCGGGGGCGCGGCATCGCTGTGGTCGGTCACGTGGTTCCTGGCCTTCTCTGAAGTGCCGTGCGGCGGCTGATCGCCCGGATCGGCGGCAGATCTTTCCATGAGCGAACAGATTGGGCTTCGCGAGGGCTCTCTGCAAGCGCTGCCGCCGGCCTTGCCGGGCAAAGACGCAAGGTTATCTGGCATGTCATGTCGCGTGCCGGCCTTGCCGCCCTGATCGGGGTCCTCGGTTTCCTTGCCTATGTCGCCCTCGTCATCGTTGTGGCGGATGCCATCATCGGCACCCATTGGCTGGTTGAGCTCGCCTATTTCGCCGCGGCGGGCGTGCTGTGGGTCTTTCCGGCCCGGGCGCTGCTCCTGTGGGGGGCGGGGCGCTGAGGGCCGACAACCGGCCCGCCCGGCCCGGGCGATGGGTGGTCGGAGTGAGAGGATTCGAACCTCCGGCCCCTGCGTCCCGAACACAGTGCTCTACCAGGCTGAGCTACACTCCGGACCGCCCGGGTGCATACGCCGAAGGGGCTTGGCCCGCAAGAGCGGGCGGGCCCCTACGCTTTTCGCTTTGCCGGGCGCGGGCGGGCATGGCAGGAACCCGCCCGGGCCCATCAGGTGCCCCGTCACGAGACTGGAGACCAGACCGCCCATGCGCCTTCTGCCTCGCCTCCTTCCTCTTGCCGCGTTTCCTGCCCTGCTGGCCTTCGGCCTGGGCGCCGCCCAACCCGCCCTCGGCCAGGGCGGCGATCCGGCCCAGATCATCCGCGACCGGCGTGAGGGGCTGCGCGCCATCGGCCAGCACATGGAGGCGATGCAAGCCCTGGCCCAGTCCCGGGGCGACACCCGCCAGGCGCTGGAGCGGGTGGATGCGATCCAGGCCTTCTTCCGCACCTTCACCGACCGTTTCCCGCCGAACACGCAGCAGGGCGATACCCGCGCCCTGCCCGCGATCTGGACCGATCAGGCGGGGTTTCAGCGCGCCGCCGCCGCGATGACCCCGGTGCTGGCCCAGCTGCGCCAAGCCGCGGCCAGCGGCGATCCCACCGCCTTCGGCAATGCGGTGCGCGAGACGGGGGCGACCTGCGGCAACTGCCACCGCGCCTATCGCGCGCGCTGAGCAAGGCCCCGGCGCTGCGCCTGGCTGCCGCGGCGCACCCGGCGTGAGGGCCCGCGCCGGTGCGACCGAGCCCCCACCGGCGCAGCCTAGCTGTTCGGGCCGCGGTCCATCCCGACCGGCTGCCAGCGGCGCAGCGGGCTGTTCTGCAGCACGGAGGGGTTGACGCAGGACATCGGCCAGCGGCCGGAGAGCACCAGGGCGATTTCCGCCCCCACCCGGCGCTTGCGCGCCTCGTCGAAGCGCGCGCTGGCCGAGGCATTGTGCGGCGAGAGGATCACGTTGCGCATGGCGAGCAGCGGATTGTCGGGCCGCGGCGGTTCCTCGGCCAGCACATCGAGGCCGGCATAGGCGATCCACCCCTCGCTGAGGGCGCGGATCAGCGCCGCCTCATCCACCGTGCTGCCGCGCCCCGTGTTGAGGAAGATCGCGGTCGGCTTCATCAGCCGGAAGTGCTCCTCGCGCAGCATGCGCTCGCACTCGGGCCGGGCCGGCGCATGCATGGAGACGAAGTCCGACCGCGCCAGCACTTCGGTCAGGGTGGCGGGCAAGACGCCGGCCTCGGCCATCACCGTCTCCTCGACGAAGGGATCATAGGCCAGCATCTGCAGGCCGAAGGCGCGGGCGCGCCGCGCCACCGCCCGTGCCACCCGCCCGAAGCTGATAAAGCCCAGGGTCTGGCCGGCCAGGCGCGGAATCCGGAGAAGGATGGGCCGCCCCTCGGCCCAGCGCCCCTCGCGCACCAGCCGGTCCTGTTCGATGCAGCGGCGATGCGTGGCAAGCAGCAGCATCATCGCGTGGTCCGCCACCTCCTCGATGAAGGTGTCGGGCACATTGGTCACGGGAATCCCCATCTCGGTCGCCGCCTGCACATCGACGCTGTCGACCCCGACCGAACCCAGGGCGATGATGCGGCAGCGCTTCAACTCCCGGATCACCTCGGCGGTGAAGCGCATGCCCTTGGCGTAGACCGCATCGGCATCGCGGGCGGCGGCGATGAAGGCAGCCGGTTCGGCCGGGGCCTCGACGATCTCGGCATCCATCCCGGCCAGCGCCTCCATCTCCAGCGCATAGCCGCCGCCGGCCACGGTGAAGCTGGCCCCCGCCGGGGTCACGATCCGATATCGCGCCATCCTGCCTTCCTCCTTGCCCAGCTTTCGAGCGAAGCACGCGCGCCCCACCCCCACAAGGCGCCCGCCCCCCCGCGACAGGCCGCCGCCCTGAGGTTACAAAGCCGTCATGGATGCCGCGCCGCCGCTCCTTGAGGCCCAAGGGATCGTCAAGCGCTTCGGCGCGCTCACGGCCAACGACCATGTCGATCTCGCTCTCCAGCCCGGGGAGATCCACGCCCTGCTGGGCGAGAACGGCGCCGGCAAATCGACCCTGGTCAAGATCATCTATGGCCTGCTGCGGCCCGACGAGGGGCGGCTGTCGTGGCAGGGGCGACCCGTCGTGCTGGAGAGCCCGCGCGCCGCGCGGCGCCTCGGCATCGGCATGGTCTTCCAGCACTTCTCCCTCTTCGAGGCGCTGAGCGTGGCGGAGAATGTGGCGCTCGCGCTGGATGGCGGAGGCAGGCCAGCGGATGTGGCGGAGCGTCTGGCCGAAACCAGCCGCGCCTATGGCCTGCCGCTCGACCCCAAGCGCGAAGTCTGGCGCCTGTCGGTGGGCGAGCGCCAGCGGGTGGAGATCGTGCGCTGCCTGATGCAGGACCCGCGGCTCCTGATCCTGGATGAGCCGACCTCCGTCCTCACCCCCCAGGAATGCGAGGGGCTCTTCGCCACCCTCGCGCGCATCCGGGAAGAGGGCAGGGCGGTGCTCTACATCTCCCACAAGCTCGAGGAGGTGCGCGCGATCTGCGAGGCGGCGACCATCCTGCGCGGCGGGCGGGTGGTGGCGCGCTGCGACCCGCGGCAGGAGACGGCGGCCTCGCTCGCCCGTCTGATGGTGGGCGGCGATGTGGCGGCGCTGCACCATGAGGCGCCGGAGGCCGCAGGGCCGGTCCGGCTCGCGGTCTCCGCCCTCTCCATGCCGCCGGCCGATTCCCATGGCGTCGCCCTGCGCGATGTCTCGCTGGCCCTGCGCGGGGGAGAGATCCTCGGCATCGCCGGTGTCGCGGGCAACGGGCAGGATGAGCTCTTCGCCGCCCTCAGCGGGGAGCGCCTGTCCCCGCGGGCCGAGTCCATCCTTCTCGACGGCGTGCCGGTCGGGCGGTGCGGCATCAATGAACGCCGCCGGCGCGGTGCTGCCTTCGTGCCGGAGGAGAGGCTGGGCCACGCCGCCGCCCCGCGCCTGCCGCTGTCGGAGAATGCTCTGCTGTCCGGCCATGCGACCAACGGCTTCGTCCGCCGCGGCCTGATCGATCGTGGCCGGCTGCAGCGTTTCGTCGAGGGCGTGGTGCGCGCCTTCGACGTCCGCAAGGGCCCGGCCGATCCCGAGGCGCGCGCCCTCTCCGGCGGGAATCTCCAGAAATTCGTGGTCGGGCGCGAGATTGCGCGGCAGCCCGCCGTGCTGGTGGTGGCGCAGCCGACCTGGGGCGTGGATGCGGGGGCGGCCGCGGTGATCCGGCAGGCGCTGATGGATCTGGCCGAACGGGGCAGCGCGGTGCTGGTGATCAGCCAGGACCTCGATGAGCTGCTCGAGATCGCAGACCGCATCGCGGTGATGTTCATGGGCCGCCTCTCACCCGCGCTGCCGCGGGCGGCCGCCAACCGCGAATCGCTTGGGCTGCTGATGGGCGGGACAGGCTTTCCGCCGCTGCGGGAGGCCGCCTGATGCGCCTTTTGCTGGAACAGCGGGCGGAGACTCCGACGGCGCTGCTGATCGCATCGCCCCTGATGGCGGTCGTGCTCACCGTGCTGGCGGCGGGCGTGATGTTCGCTGCCCTGGGCCAGGACCCGCTGCATGCGCTGGCCGTCTATTTTCTCGATCCGCTCTCCGACTCCTGGGGCTTGCAGGAGGTGGCGGTGAAGGCCACGCCCCTGGTGCTGATCGCGGCCGGGCTTGCGCTCTGCTACCGCGCCAAGGTCTGGAACATCGGCGCGGAGGGGCAGTTCCTGGCCGGGGCCATGGCCGGCGGGTGGCTCGCGATCGCCACTCACGGCGGGACGCAGGGGCCCTGGCTGCTGCCGGCGATGATGCTGCTCGGCGCCCTCGCCGGTGCGGCCTATGCCCTGATCCCGGGCCTTCTGCGCGCCCGCTTCGGCGCCAATGAGATCCTGACCAGCCTGATGCTCGTCTATGTGGCGGAGCTGCTGCTGGACTGGCTGGTGCGCGGCCCCTGGCGCGATCCGGCGGGCTTCAACATGCCCCAGACCGTGGTCTTTTCCCCCTCCGCTACCCTGCCACTGCTTGCGGAGGGGGGGCGGCTTCATATCGGCACGCCGATCACGCTGGCGGTAGTGGCAGCCCTCGCGCTGCTGCTCCGGCGCACCCTCAAGGGCTTCGAGATCCGGCTGGTTGGGGAGGCGCCGCGGGCCGCGCGCTTCGCTGGCTTTTCGGAACAGGCTGTGGTGCTCAGCGTCTTTGCCCTCTCGGGCGCGCTGGCCGGGCTGGCGGGGCTGATGGAGGCGGCGGGGACGGTGCGCCAGCTGCAGCCCGGCATGTCGCCAGGCTATGGCTTCACCGCGATCATCGTCGCCTTCCTCGGGCGGCTGAACCCGATCGGCTGCCTGATGGCCGGGGTGTTCATCGCCATCACCTTCATCGGGGGAGAGAATGCGCAGATCATGCTGCGCCTGCCGCTGGATGCGACGCGGGTGCTGCAGGGGCTGCTGCTGTTTTTCGTCCTCGCCTGCGACAGTCTCCTGCTCTACCGGCTGCGGCTGCTGCGGGAGGGGCGGGCATGACGCTGCTCGAGGCGATCATCCTGACCGTCATCACCGCCTCCACCCCGCTGCTGATCGCCGCGATCGGCGAGCTGGTGGTGGAGCGTGCGGGGGTGCTCAACCTCGGCGTTGAGGGGATGATGATCATCGGTGCCGCCGCCGGCATCGCGACGGCGATCACCACCGGCTCCTCGGCGCTCGGGGTGGCGGCAGCGGTGCTGGCCGGGATGCTGCTCGCGCTGCTGTTTGCCGCACTGGTGCTCGGGCTTGCGGCCAATCAGGTGGCCTCGGGGCTCGCGCTGGCGATCCTCGGGCTTGGCCTCTCCGGGGTGATCGGTGCGCCCTTCGTCGGCGTGCAGCGTGAGGGCATCGGCCGCATCGAGGTCCCGCTGCTGGCCGATCTGCCCTTCCTGGGCCCGATCCTCTTCGCGCAGGATCCCTTCGTCTATGCCTCCTTCCTGCTGGTGGTCGGGGTGTGGTGGTTCCTGGCACGCACGCGGGCAGGCCTTGTGCTGCGCGCCTGCGGGGAGAACCACGCCGCCGCCCATGCCCTGGGTCATCCGGTGCTGCGAATCCGGCTGCTGGCCATCCTCTTCGGCGGGGCCTGCGCGGGGCTGGCCGGGGCCTACATGTCCTTGGTCTATACCCCGTTCTGGACGAGCGGCATGACCGGCGGTCGGGGCTGGATCGCGCTGGCGATTGTCGTCTTTGCGTCCTGGCTGCCCTGGCGCGCGGCAGCGGGTGCCTATCTCTTCGGCGGGCTGACCATCCTGCAGCTGCATGCGCAGGGGGCGGGGGTGCCGATCCCCTCGCAGTTCATGTCGGCCCTGCCCTATCTGCTCACCGTGGTGGTGCTGGTGCTGATCATGCGCGCCCGGCGGGGCGGCGCGGCCGGCCCGGCCTGCCTCGGCATCCCCTTCGTGCCGGACCGGTAAGGGCCGGCATGAGGATCGCCTCAACCAACCATGACCTGTTTCGGGGGAGAGTTTCACGCATGCAGATCACCCGTCGTCAGGCGCTCGCCGGCACGGCCGCAGCCGGCGCCGCCGCCCTTGGCGGGCGGCCAGCCGGGGCCCAGGCGCCGCTCCATGTCGGCTTCATCCTGATCGGCCCGGTTGGGGATTTCGGCTGGTCGACCATGCACGACCAGGGCCGGCGCCGCATGTTGGAGGTGCTGGGCAACCGCGTCACCGCCACCCAGGTGGAAAGCGTCGCCCCGCCCGATTTCGACCGGGTGGCCACGCAGCTGGTGCGCGCCGGGGCGCGGCTGATCTTCACCACCTCCTTCTCCTACTTCGCGCCCACCCAGCGCATCGCGCCCCAGCATCCCAACGTGATGTGGGAGAATGCGACCGGGACCGCGACCGGCCCCAATCTCGCGATCTACAACGCCCGTTTCTATGAGGGCCGCTACGTCCAGGGGGTGATCGCCGCGCGCAAGTCGCGCAGCAAGCAGATCGGCTATGTGGCCTCCTTCCCGGTGCCGGAGGTGATCCATGCGATCAACACGGTGATGCGCGGGGCCTGGAGCGTCGATCCGCAGATGCGCATCCGCGTGGTGTGGGTGAATGCCTGGTTCAACCCGGCGCGGGAGGCCGATGCGGCGCGCGCCTTGATCGATCAGGGCTGCGATGTGATCTGCCAGCACACCGACAGCCCGGCTCCGCTGCAGCTCGCCGAACAGCGCGGCGCCTTCGGCTTCGGCCAGGCCTCGGACATGACGCGTTTCGCCCCGCGGGCGCATCTGACCAGCAGCATCAACAACTGGGGCGATTATTACGCCGAACGGGCGCGGCTGATGCTCGAGGGTAACTGGCGGCCGGCCGATACCTGGGGCGGGCTGGCCTCCGGCATGTTCCGGCTTGCCCCCTTCACCAATATGACGCCGGAGGAGGTGAGCGAGGCGAGCCGCATCCGCGATGCGCTGGCCGCCGGCACGCTCCATCCTTTCGACGGGCCGATCTTCCGCCAGGACGGCACCCAGGTGATTGCCGCCGGGCAGCGACTGACCGATGATCAGATCCGTTCGATGAACTACTTTTATCAGGGCATCGACGTCGCCATGCCCTGACCGGCCGGCGGGGCGGCGCGGCTGTGGCGTCGTCCCGCCAGGCTTGGGTGCCGTGCCCGCCGCCCGGCTGTCCGGCCGAGCCTGCGGTCAGTGGAGGCGGAACTCTCCGTTGGCGTAGCGCAGCTCGGCCGGGCGGATTAGCGCGCTCGATGCCACGCGCACGGTATGCAGCGGCCCCTCGATTTCCCGCCGCCAGAACTCGAGAAAGCGGGTGAGTTCCGGAAAGCCTGGGGCGCGGTCCAGCTTCTGCCAGATGAAGGTCTGCAGCAGATGCGGGTGGTCCGGCATGTGGTAGAGGATTTCCGCGGTGGTCAGGCGCCAGTCGGGGATCCGAACGACCGGTGCCAGAGCATCGAGCATACGTCGTCTCCTTCTGTGTATGGCGCCGCTGCTGTGTGACCTCCCCTGGGCGGGCACGCTGCGGCGCCCTTCACGACCGTATGATGACACCGTCCGGCCGCTGGGATGCAAGCCAAAAATGCAGGCAAAACAAACGCTTAGCGCTCACCGACTGCGAGTGCTGCCAGGTTTGCCGCTGGGCCGGCTGCTGTTGTTGGCACTCTCGCCTGGTGAGTGCTAACACCCTTGACGGGCTTCGGGCCCTGCCATAGATCGCTGGCACTCGCGGGCGGTGGCTGCCAGCAGTCCCCGGCCCGTTGTGGGCAAGCCGCGTCGCCGGTGGCCGGGGGCGCTGCTGCACAAGGGCGCCGCGCGCGAGGGTTGCCAATCCTGGAACCCCCATTGGAGGAACAGCTATGGCTGTCACGTTCCGCCCGCTGCACGACCGCGTGCTGGTCGAGCGCATCGAGGCCGAGGAGAAGACCCGCGGCGGGATCATCATTCCGGACACCGCCAAGGAGAAGCCGCAGGAAGGGCGCGTGCTGGCGGTGGGCCCCGGCACCCTGAATGAGAAGGGCGAGCTCCGCCCGCTCGATGTGAAGCCGGGCGATCGGATCCTGTTCGGCAAGTGGAGCGGCACCGAGGTCAAGATCGACGGCAAGGACCTCCTGATCATGAAGGAGTCCGACATCATGGGCATCCTGGTCGAGGAGGCCGTCGCCAAGGCTGCCTGACGCTCGAGGGGGATCGGGTATCGGCCCATCCGGCGGGGTGAGCAGGAGCAAGCCGCCCCGGGCGATGGTGTGCTGCGACCAGGCACCAGCCGCCGACCCAAGGGGCCGCTACGCCACGCACATCTCCCAACGCTATCGGAACGCACGGACGACAGAGAGAGAAGACCATGGCTGCTAAGGACGTGAAGTTCGGCACCTCCGCCCGCGAGCGCATGCTGCGCGGCGTGGACATCCTGGCCGATGCGGTGAAGGTGACGCTGGGCCCCAAGGGCCGCAACGTCGTGATCGAGAAGTCCTTCGGCGCGCCGCGCATCACCAAGGATGGCGTGACGGTGGCCAAGGAGATCGAGCTCGCCGACAAGTTCGAGAACATGGGCGCGCAGATGGTGCGCGAGGTGGCGAGCAAGACCAACGACCTCGCCGGTGACGGCACCACCACCGCGACCGTGCTCGCCCAGGCGATCGTGCGCGAGGGTGCCAAGGCGGTGGCCGCCGGCCTCAACCCGATGGACCTCAAGCGCGGCATCGACAAGGCGGTCGCCCATGTCGTCGAGGAGCTGAACGCCAAGTCCAAGAAGATCACCACCTCCGCCGAGGTCGCCCAGGTCGGCACCCTCTCCGCCAATGGCGAGGCCGAGATCGGCAAGATGATCGCCGAGGCGATGGAGAAGGTGGGCAACGAGGGCGTCATCACGGTCGAGGAGGCCAAGTCCATCCAGACCGAGCTCGACGTCGTCGAGGGCATGCAGTTCGACCGCGGCTACATCTCTCCGTACTTCATCACCAATGCGGAGAAGATGGTCGCCGAGCTCGATGACCCCTATATCCTGATCCACGAGAAGAAGCTGAGCCAGCTGCAGCCCATGCTGCCGCTGCTGGAAGCCGTGGTGCAGTCCGGCCGGCCGCTCGTCATCATCGCCGAGGATGTGGAGGGCGAGGCGCTGGCCACGCTCGTGGTCAACAAGCTGCGCGGCGGCCTGAAGGTCGCGGCGGTGAAGGCGCCTGGCTTCGGTGATCGGCGCAAGGCGATGCTCGAGGACATCGCGATCCTGACCGGCGGTCAGATGATCAGCGAGGATCTCGGCATCAAGCTCGAGAACGTGACGCTCAACATGCTCGGCCGCGCGAAGAAGGTGCGGATCGAGAAGGAGAACACCACGATCGTCGACGGCGCCGGCTCCAAGGAGGAGATCAAGGCCCGCTGCGAGCAGATCAAGGCGCAGATCGAGGAGACCACCTCCGACTACGACCGTGAGAAGCTGCAGGAGCGGCTGGCCAAGCTCGCCGGCGGCGTGGCGGTGATCCGTGTCGGCGGCTCGACCGAGGTCGAGGTGAAGGAGCGCAAGGACCGCGTCGACGACGCCCTGCATGCGACCCGCGCTGCGGTGCAGGAGGGCATCGTGCCGGGCGGCGGCGTGGCGCTGCTGCGCGCGAGCCAGAACCTCGCCAACCTCAAGGGCGCCAACCGCGACGAGGATGTGGGCATCGAGATCGTGCGCCGCGCGATCCAGGCCCCGGCCAAGCAGATCGCCGAGAACGCCGGCAAGGACGGCGCGGTGATCGCCGGCGAGATCCTGCGCAACCCGAACTACAACTGGGGCTATGACGCCCAGAAGGACGAGTTCAAGGACCTCGTCGAGGCCGGCATCATCGACCCGACCAAGGTGGTGCGCACCGCCCTGCAGGATGCCGCTTCCGTGGCCTCCCTGCTGATCACCACCGAGGCGATGGTGGCCGAACGGCCGGAGAAGAAGCCCGCCGCCTCCAACCCGAGCAGCGGCATGGGCGATATGGACTTCTGATCCCGCCCAGGGAGAGAAGCCCGAGGGAGGGCGGTCGGCAACGGCCGCCCTCTTCTCTTTTCTGATCTCGCCCCGCCCCGCTCGCCGCCGCGGCAGCTGCGCCGGAGGGCCGTTCCGCCGGCATGGATGGCGGGCAGCCTGGCGCGCGCTCCGCAGCCCAAGGATGCCGCCCGGCGGGTTCCGGCACCCGGCCGGCTGCTCTAGCGTTGCCGCATGTCGGCCCACTCATCGCCCTGCAGCATCCTCTCCACCCTCGGTGTGCAGGCGCTCCTGTTGCGTCTGCTGCCCCGCCTGGATCCGCCGGTCGCCGCCTCCGCTGTCGGCTTCGGCACCACCCTCCGTCTGCGGGAGCAGATCACCGCCGGTGCGCGCGCGCAGCTTGCGATCCTGACCGATGAGGCGATCCGCGATCTGGCCGCGCGCGGCATCCTGGATGGACAGAGCCGGCGGGAGCTCGCCCTCTCCTGGGTCGGGCTGGCAGTGCGGGCCGGGGCGCCGCATCCGTCCATCGCCACCTTGCCGGATTTCCTGGCCACGCTGCGGGCCTTACCCTCCATCGTCTATTCGCAGTCGGGTGCCAGCGGCCTGTTTTTCGCCGACCTGATCGAACGTCTCGGCATGGCGGAGGAGATCCGCGCCAAGGCCATGATCATCCCGGCGGGCTTCACCGCCGAACCGGTGGCGCGTGGCGAGGCCGCAGCCGCGATCCAGCAGATCAGCGAGCTGATGGCGGTGCCGGGGGTGGAGATCGTGGGGCCTCTGCCGCCGGAGGCCAATGCGCCGACCCGCTTCTCCGCCGCCCTCTTCGCGGATGCCCCGCCGGCGGCAGCGCGGCTCCTCGATGCCATCGCCTCTGCCATGACCCCCGCCGCCCTGGCCGAGGCCGGGCTCTCCCCGCCCTGACCCTTCGGGCGCGCCGGGGCCTGTGGGCCGCGGCCGCCGGGGGCGCTGTTCGCCCATCCCGCATCGGCCCATCTGCCGCCACCGCCGCTCCACCGCCTCGCCGGCGTGCTCCGCCGTGCTGGAGGGCGCGATGCGGAGCGGGCGCCTCGGGCGTTCTCAGCGGCCGCTGGAGGGGGCAGGCTCTGCGCCGACCCTCCGCCACAAGAGGGCCGCATCATGCGCGAGCCCCGTCTCGTCCAGGCTCAAGCCGGGGATGCGCCCGCCCTCGCGGTAGCCCAGGCGGAGCAGCAGCCGTTGCGCGCTGCTCCCCTCCCTCGTCTCGGCCAGCAGCAGGCGGCGCCCCAGCCGGTCAGCCGCCTGTTCGGCCCGACGGATCAGGGCCTCCCCGATACGGCGGCGGCGCAGGGCCGGATCGACGAGCAGCAGTTCGACCACCGCCGCGTGGGGACGGTCCTCGGGCAGCGCGAGATGCAGAGAGATGCTGCCGGCCAGCACGCCTTCGGCCCAAGCCACCAGCAGGAGGCGCTGGCCGGTCGCGACCTCGGCCGCGATGCGCCGCCAGTGCGCCCGTGCCTTCTCGCGCGAGAGCGGGCGCAGGAAGCCGAGCCCCGCCCCCTCCTCGACGCAGGCGATCAGGATCTCGCTCAGCCGCCGTTCCGCGCTCTGCGCCGCGGCGGCATCGAGCAGATCGACGACCGTGCCGGCCAGCGGCTTCGCGTAGCGGAACTCCAGCGATTTCGAGAGGTCATCGAGGATGCGGATCGCCCCCTGCCGCACATAGCCGCGCTTCTCGTAGAAGGCGTGGGCCGCGGTGAAGCGCGTGTCGGTCCAGAGCACCAGACGCTCCGCCCCCTGCGCGCGGGCATGCGCCTCGGCGATGTCGAGCAGGCGATGCGCAAGCCCGCTGCCGCGCGCGGGCCGGGCGACATACATCCGGCAGATCTCCCAGGCCTGATCGGCGCCGAGGGGCCGTGTCGCCACCATGCCAAGCGGCCCTTCCGGACCTTCGGCCAGCCAGACCGCCCCGCCCTGGGCTGCGAACCAGGAGGCGAGGTGGCGGAGTTCCGGCAATTCGGCGTCGACGTCGAAGACGATGCCCGGATATTCCGCCCAGGCATCGCCGATCAGACGGATATAGGCGGCGGCATCCTCGTCGCGTCCGGGGCGGATCCTGGCCTCGGTCACGACAGCTCCCGGCAGAACTCCTGGATGCGCGCGCAGGCCTCGCGCAGGGTGGCCATATCGGCGGCGTAGCTGATCCGCACATAGGGGCTCATGCCATAGGCCGCCCCCTGCACCACCGCCACGTGCTTCTCCTCGAGCAGGGCAAGCGCGAAGTCCGTGTCGGTCTCGATCCGCCGCCCGCCACGGCTGGTGCGCCCGATGCAGCCTGCGATCGAGGGGAAGACGTAGAAGGCGCCCTGCGGCTTGTGGCAGGTGATTCCGGGGGCTTCGTTGAGCATCGCCACCACCATGTCGCGCCGGGCGCGATATTCGGCGGCGCGCTCGGCCACCAGATCCTGCGGCCCGTCGAGCGCCGCCGCGGCCGCCGCCTGGCAAATGCCGGAGACGCCGGAGGTGACCTGCCCCTGCATGTTGTTCATGCCCTTGATCAGCGCCCGCGGCCCACCGCCGAAGCCGACGCGCCAGCCGGTCATGGCATAGGTCTTGGAGACGCCGTTGACGGTCAGCGTCCGCTCCTTCAGCGCGGGTTCCACCTGCGCGATGGTGCAGAACTCGAAGCCGTCATAGATCAGGTGCTCGTACATGTCGTCCGTCATCACCCACACCTCGGGGTGGCGGAGCAGCACCTCGGCCAGGGCGCGCATCTCCTCGCGCGTACAGGCTGCGCCGGTCGGATTGTTGGGGAAGTTCAGGATCACCCATTTGGTGCGCGGGGTGATCGCTGCCTCCAGATCCTCGGGCCGCAGCTTGAAGCCATTGTTCTGCGGGCAGGGCACCGGCACCGGGCGCCCGCCCGGGACCTTCGCCATCTCGGCGTAGGAGACCCAGTAGGGCGAGGGGATCACCACCTCATCGCCCGGATTGACCGTCGCCATCAGGGCATTGAAGATGACCTGCTTGCCGCCATTGCCGATGATGATCTCATCGAGCGCATAGTCGAGCCCGTTGTCGCGCTTGAACTTGCGCTGCACCGCGGCCTTCAGCGCCGGGGTGCCGTCCTGGGGCGGGTATTTGGTCTCCCCGCGCAGGGCGGCCTGATGCGCGGCCTCGATCGCATGGGGCGGCGTGGGGAAATCGGGCTCTCCGGCGTTGAGCGCGATCACCGGAATGCCCCGTGCCGCAAGTTCGCGGCTCTTCACCCCCATGACGACGGAAGCGGAGACCTGGACTTCCTTCAAGCGATCGGCAAGGGCGGGCATGCGGCGGCAACTCCTGGCCATTCCGGCGGGCAGGCTAGAGCCCTTCCTCGCTATGGCAAGCCGAGGCGGCCATGCGACCTGCGCAGGGCCGGCCGGCGGGCGGCGCGGGCAGGGCGGAGGGCTGCCTGCTCCGCCGCGGGATCACAGGCCGCGGTCAGCCCCCGGGGAGGGCCGGCCACCGCCGGGATAGGGGATGTCGCCAGGGGATCTTGGCCGGCCACCTGCCGCTGCGGCGGCCGGGGCGGTTGCCGCCCTTACCTCGCCTCCCGCACGGCGTTCTCGGTGGCCGGAAAACCGGCGCGCGCCAGCGCCTCGCGCAGCTCCGGCTCGCCCAGGCGGGTTGCGATGCGCACGCTGCGGGTCGGCGGGTCGGCCTCCACCCGCGCGGCCGGATCCAGGCGCTGCACCGCGCGCGTGACCGCCTGGGCGCAGCCGCCGCAGACCATATCGGGAAGGGTCAGGGTGATGTCGGTCATGCCGCGAGCTTCGGTGCTTCCCGCGTGGGAAGGTCAAGACGGTCTTGACCTTCCCAGAATGGTAAAGCCCACCTTCGCGGCATGAGCAGCGCCGCAGCGGAGCACACAACGAGCCTGGCGATCGAAGGCATGACCTGTGCCGCCTGCTCGGCGCGGGTGGGCAAGGCGCTCTCCCGCGTGCCGGGGGTGGCCCGGGCGCAGGTCAACCTCGCCACCGGCCGCGCCGAGGTGCTGGGCCGCGCCCGTCTGGAGGATCTCCTGGCCGCGGTGGCCGAGGCCGGCTATTCCGCCCGCCCCTGGGTCTCGGCCGAAGAGCGCAGCGCCCGCGAGCGGGCGGAGGCGGCGCGGCTCAGGCGGGACGCGCTGGTTGCATTGGGGCTCGCCTCCCCCCTGCTGCTGGTCGAGATGGGCGGGCATCTGCTGCCTGCCCTTCACCACTGGGTGGGGCAGACGCTGGGCCACGGCCTGAGCCGTGTCATCCAGGCCGTGCTCGCGGCCGCCATCCTGTTTGGGCCCGGCGCGCGCTTCTTCCGGCTCGGCCTGGCCGCCCTGCGGGCGCGGGCGCCGGACATGAACAGCCTGGTCGCGCTCGGCAGCGGCGCGGCTTTCGCCTATTCCGCGGCCGTCCTCGTCCTCGATGCCGCGGCGGCGGTCTATTTCGAGAGCGCCGGCGTCATCGTGGCTCTGGTGCTGCTGGGCCGCTGGCTCGAGGCGCGCGCCCGCGGCCGTGCCGGAGAGGCGATCCGCGCCCTCACCGCCCTGACCCCGCGGAGTGCCCGCCGCCTCCGCCCCGACGGCAGCCTGGAGGAGGTGCCGGTCGCTGCCCTCGCCCCCGGAGACCGGCTGCTGATCCGCCCCGGTGAGCGCCTGCCGGTCGACGGCGTGGTCGAGGAGGGCCATTCCTGGCTCGACCAGTCCATGTTCACCGGCGAACCGCTCCCGGTTCCCCGCGGCCCGGGCGAGGAGGTGCTCGGCGGTTCGGTCAACCGCGACGGCGTGCTGCTGATCCGTGCCCTGCGGGTGGGAGAGGAGACGCGGCTTGCCGGCATCATCCGCATGGTCGAGCAGGCGGAGGAGGCGCGGCTGCCGATCCAGGCGCTGATCGATCGCATCACGGCAGTCTTCGTTCCCGTCGTGATGGCGCTGGCGGCTCTTACCTTCCTCGTCTGGCTCGGCGCGGGCGCCGGAGTCGGAGCGGCCCTCACCCACGCGGTCGCCGTGCTGATCATCGCCTGCCCCTGCGCCATGGGGCTCGCCACGCCGATCTCGATCATGGTCGGCATGGGGCGCGCGGCCCGGCTCGGCATTCTCTTCCGCGAGGGGGAGGCGCTGCAGCGCCTGGCGGCGGTGCGCCTGGTGGCATTCGACAAGACAGGCACCTTGACCGAGGGCCGTCCTGCCCTCTCGGCCGTCCTGCCGCGGCCGGGCTTCGAGGCGGAGCTGCTGCTGAGGCTTGCCGCCGCGGTGGAGGCGCAGAGCGAACATCCGATCGCGCGTGCGATCCTGGCCGCCCACCCCGCACCGCCCGCCGCCGAGAATGTCCGCATCATCGTCGGCCAGGGGGTGGCAGCCCGCGTCGAGGGCCGGGAGGTCCTGGTCGGCAGCGCGCACTGTCTGGGGGCAGCCGGCATCGATCCCACACCGCTGCAGGAGGTGGCAGAGGAGCGCGCGGCTCAAGGGGAGACCGCCGTGCTGATCGCGCTGGACGGCGTGCCGGCAGGGGTGCTGACGGTGGCTGATCCGCTGCGCCCGACCGCCCCGGCCGCGATCGCTGCCCTGCGCGCGCTCGGCCTCGGCCTGCGCATGCTGACCGGGGATCGGGCCGCCACCGCGCGCGCCATCGCCGCCCGGCTCGGCATCGATGACGTCCAGGCCGGGCTGCTCCCGGAAGACAAGCTGGCGGCCCTCCGCGGGCAGAAGGGGGTGGCCTTCGTCGGCGATGGCATCAACGATGCCCCCGCCCTCGCCGCCGCGGATGTCGGCATCGCGATGGGCAGCGGCACCGACATTGCGATCGAGGCCGCCGCCGTGGTGCTGATGCGCCAGGACCTCGGCGCGGTCGCCTCGGCCGTGCGGATCGCCCGGGCGACGCTCGCCAATATCCGGCAGAACCTGGCCTGGGCCTTCGGCTACAATGTGGTGCTGATCCCGGTCGCGGCCGGTGTGCTCGCGCCATGGGGTGGGCCCAGCCTCTCACCCGTGCTGGCGGCGGCGGCGATGGGGCTCTCCTCCCTCTGTGTCGTCGGCAACGCCTTGAGGCTGTCATGGCTCAGGGCATGAACATCGGCGAGGCGGCGAAGGCCTCCGGCCTCTCGCCCAAGATGATCCGCTGGTACGAGGAGCAGGGTCTGATCCCGCGCCCGCCGCGCAGCGAGGGCGGCTATCGCGTCTATGGCCCGAAGGACATCGAACGGCTGCGCTTCATCCGGCGCGCGCGCGACCTCGGCTTCGGTGTCCGCCAGATCGGTCAGCTGCTCGCGCTCTGGCAGGACCGCGGCCGCGCTAGCGCGGATGTCAAGCGCCTCGCCCTCGAGCACGCGGCTGCGCTCGAGGCACGGATCGAGGCGCTGCGCGGCATTCTCGCCGCCATCCGCCATCTGGCTGAGCACTGCCACGGCGATGCGCGACCGGATTGCCCGATTCTCGAGCATCTTGCCCATGATCAGGAGGAGCATCCATGACGCGCCATCTCCTACCGGCTCTGTCCCTGGCCCTCGGTCTCGCGCTGCTGCCGGCCCCGCTTTCCGCCCAGCACGCCGGGCATGGCCCGCCTCCGGGCCGCGCTGCCGAGGCGCCGTCGACCCGCGAGTTCCGCGAGGCCAATGCCCGCATGCACCGCAGCATGGACATCCGCTACAGCGGCGATGCCGATCGCGATTTCCTGGCGGCCATGATCCCCCACCACCAGGGCGCGGTGGAGATGGCACGCATCGTGCTGCGCTACGGACGGGATCCGGAAGTACGGGCCCTGGCGGAGGCGATCATCCGCGAACAGGAGCGCGAGATCGCACAGATGCGGGCCATCCTGGAACGCCTGCCGCCGCGCTGACGGCCAGGGCGCGGCCGGCGGGTCAGCGCCTGACCTCGGCCTCGCCCTCCGCCATCGCCATCGCCGCCTGCAGGTCAACCCCAATCAGCCGCGAGACGCCCCTCTCCTGCATCGTCACGCCATAGAGGCGATGCATCCGCGCCATGGTCAGCGGATGGTGGGTGACGATCAGGAAGCGCGTCCGCCCCTCCTCGGCCATCGCCTCGAGCAGGTCGCAGAGCCTTTCGACATTCGCATCGTCGAGCGGCGCATCGACCTCATCGAGCACGCAGACCGGTGCAGGATGGCAGCGGAAGACCGCGAAGATCAGGGAGAGCGCGGTCAGCGCCTGCTCCCCGCCCGAGAGCAGCGACAGCGCGGCGAGCTTCTTGCCCGGCGGTTCGGCGTAGATCTCAAGGCCCGCCTCCAGAGGATCCTCGCTGCCCACCAGCGCGATATGCGCCCGCCCGCCGCCGAAGAGACG
>JANWYF010000190.1 GCA_025057055.1 Rhodovarius sp.
GGGGCGCGCGGCACCGGCGAGCAGCGTCGCGGATTCGGGGGCCGGACGGGGCGCGGGGCGGGCGGGGGGCGGGTCTGTCCGCGTCGGTTCGGCGCGGAGGGCGGGCGAAGACGGGCTGGCAGCCTGCGCCGGGGCGGAGACGGCGGCGGCCTGGCCCGGGGCGGCTGCGGGGCGTGCCGCCTCTGTCCGCGCCGTGCCGGCGGGCGGGGTGGGGGCAGCGGGGGCGGGGGCGAGCGCGGCCAGCGCCGGGGCGGGCGCGCCGTCGACCGGCAGCGGGCCGGCATCCTCTGCGCGCGGGGCGAAGGCACCGGCCGGGCCGGCGAAGACGATGGCGGGCGGCAGGCGCCGCATCGCCTCCTCATGGCGCTGGAACTGCGCCGCCTGCATCGGCACGAGGTCGGGCAGATGCCGTTCGGCCAGGCTGCGCAGGCGGTCGAGGTCATTAAGCCGCGCCCATTCGGCGCGCAGGGTCTGGGTCTCGACCCGCACCTCCTCGATCTCGGCGTGGATCGCGCGCAGCCGGCGCTCGAGCCCCTGCACCTCGCGCGCCACCTCGAAGGTGTAGGCGACGGCCCCGGCCATGCAGAGGGCGGCGATCAGGGTCGGGATGCGGATGATCATGCGGCCTCCGCAAGGCGGGCGATGGCGCGCAGCCGCGCGGAGCGGGCGCGGGGATTGGCGCGGCATTCGGCCGCGCTCGGCCGTTCGGCGCGGGGCGTGAGCAGCCGGAAGCGGGCGGGCGGCGGCTCGGCCTGCAGCGCGCGGGGGTCATGGCGCGAGGCTCCGGGCAGCCGGCCGGCGGCGGCGCGGAAGCGTTGCTTGACGATGCGATCCTCGAGCGAATGGAAGGCCACCACCACCAGCCGCCCGCCCGGGGCGAGCAGGGAGAGCGCGGCATCGAGGCCGCGTTCAAGCTCGCCCAGCTCGTCGTTGACGCGGATCCGCAGCGCCTGGAAGCTGCGGGTGGCGGGATCGATGCCCGAGGGGTCGCGCGGCACGACGGAGCGGATCACCTCGGCGAGGGCGATGGTGCTGGCCAAGGGGCGGGCGGCGACGATCGCCTTGGCGATGCGGCGGGCGTGGCGCTCTTCTCCGAGCTCCCACAAGAGGTCGGCCAGCTCGCGCTCGGGCAGGGTGTTGACCAGATCGGCCGCGGTCACCCCTTCGCGGCCCATGCGCATGTCAAGCGGCCCCTCGGCGCGGAAGGAGAAGCCGCGCTCCGGCTGATCGAGCTGGAAGGAGGAGACGCCGAGGTCGAGCACGACGCCGTCGAGCGCGGTCACGCCGCTCTCGGCCATCACCCGCAGCATCTCACCAAAGCGGGCGCAGATCAGATGCAGCCGGCCGGGGAAGCGGGCGGCCAGCGCGGCGCCGCGGGCGATCGCCTCGGGGTCGCGATCGAGGGCATAGAGCGTCGCCCCCGCCTCGAGGATCGCGCTGGCATAACCGCCGCCGCCGAAAGTGCCGTCGAGATGCACCTCCCCCGGGGCGGGCCGCAGATGGGTCATCACCTCGGCCAGCATGACGGGGGTGTGGCTCATGACGCGGCCGCCCGGCGGGCCGCAGCCCGCGCCATCTCCCGTGCTGCCGCCTGCTCGATCATGCGCTCGGCGGCCTCGGGCTCCCACATCTCGAAGATCTGGTTCTTGCCGAGGAAGGCGACCATGTCGCGGATGCCGGCATGGCGCAGCAGGGTCTCATCCATCACCACCCGACCCTCGGCGTCGGGCGTCGCATCCACCACGTCGGAGATGTTGAGGTAGATCCGGTCGTCCGCCTCCTCGTCCCAGGTATCGTGGGGGGAGATGGGCGGGATGTCGTACTCGAAGAGGCTGGCGGGCCAGGCCTCGATGCAGGGGTGGCGGCGGGAGCGGCGCAGCACCAGGGGCTGGCCGCGCAGCACGGCGCGGAAGGGCGCCGGGATGGCGACCCGCTTCTTGGCGTCGAGCTTGTTGATGTGGCGCCCGCGGAACTGACCGCTGATCGGTGAAGTTGCGGCCCCCGCCATCGCTCGACCCAAGCCCCCGAGACTGACCCACCATGCGGGGGAGAGCGGGCGGCGGGCGGTACGCATGGCCTGGCCGCCCCGGAAAGCGGCCGGCGGGGCCCCCCGACCCCACCGGCTCGCCCTACCAGCCCGGCTGCCGGATCGCTCGCCCCCCCGAGCGCGCAACATCCTGGAGCCGGGCAAGGGAGATGTAGCCGGGCCGTTCTGGGCAGGCAAGGGAAAAACCGCCACTACCCCCCTCCAATCCCCACCTTCTGGGAAAAGAGGCGCCCTGGCCAGGCCGGCCCGGGTCGGGCAGTCTCCGCCGCCGGCGCGGCGCGGGGCGCCGCCACCGGCAGAGGAGACGCAGATGGCCGAATATCCCCATGTCCAGCTCCACATCGCCGGGCAGTGGCGCGATGCCACCGGCGGGCGGACCATCCCTGTGCTCAACCCCGCCACGGAGGAGGTGATCGGCACGGTCGCGCACTGCACGCGCGAGGACATGGACGCCGCCCTGGCCGCGGCCGAGCGCGGCTTTGCCGCCTGGCGCCGGGTCAGCCCCTATGAGCGGGCCAAGGTGATGCGCCGCGCCGCCGAGCTGTTGCGCAGCCGCGTCGATGCCATCGCCCGGCTGATGACGCTCGAGCAGGGCAAGCCGCTGGCCGAGGCGCGGCTCGAGGTGCTGGCAGGGGCGGATCTGATCGAGTGGTTCGCCGAGGAGGGGCGGCGCACCTACGGCCAGGTGATCCCGGCGCGGGCCGAGGGGATCTATCAGCTGACGATCAAGGAGCCGGTCGGGCCGGTCGCCGCCTTCACCCCGTGGAATTTCCCGATCAACCAGGTTGTGCGCAAGCTCTCGATGGCGGTGGCGGCGGGCTGTTCGATCATCGTCAAGCCGCCGGAGGAGACGCCGGCCTCCCCGGTCGAGCTGATCAAATGTTTCCTCGAGGCGGGGGTGCCCGGCGATGTCATCAGCGTCCTCTTCGGCACGCCGGCCGAGGTCAGCAGCTACCTGATCCCGCATCCGGTGATCCGCAAGGTCACCTTCACCGGCTCGACCGCGGTCGGGAAGATGCTCGCCGCTCTGGCCGGGCAGCACATGAAGCGGGTGACCATGGAGCTCGGCGGCCATGCCCCGGCCATGGTCTTCGAGGATGCCGATGTCGAGCACGCGGCCAAGACCCTGGCCTTCGCCAAGTTCCGCAACGCCGGGCAGGTCTGCGTCAGCCCTACGCGCTTCCTGGTGCAGGAGAAGGTCTATGACCGCTTCGTCGCCTCCTTCATCGCCCATGCCCAGGCGATCAAGGTGGGCGACGGCCTCGCCCCGGACACCCAGATGGGCCCGATGGCCAATGAGCGGCGCATCCCGGTGATGGAGGCGATGGTGGCCGATGCCCGGCAGAAGGGAGGGGAGGTTGCCACCGGCGGCAGCCGCATCGGCAACAAGGGCTATTTCTTCGCCCCCACCGTGATCACCGGCGCCCATGCCGGGATGCGGGGGATGAACGAGGAACCCTTCGGCCCGATCGCCTTCATGCGCCCCTTCAAGGACCTGGAGGAGGTCCTGGCCGAGGCCAACCGCCTACCCTACGGCCTGGCGAGCTACGCCTTCACCACCAGCGCGCGCACCGCACAGAAGCTCGCGGCCGGGGTGGAGGTGGGCATGATGACGATCAACCACCTGGGCCTGGCCCTGCCCGAGGTGCCCTTCGGCGGGGTGCGCGATTCGGGCTACGGTACCGAAGGCGGCTCGGAGGCGATCGAGGCCTACCTGAACACCAAGTTCGTCACCCAGCTCGGGCTCTGAGGCGGGTCGGTGCGGACATGCCGTGCTAGGATGGAAGGATGCGCGATTCCTTCGTCCATCTGCATGTCCACTCGAGCTATTCGCTGAGCGAGGGCGCGATCAAGGCGGAGAAGCTCGCCACCCTCGCCCGCGACGGCGGGATGCCGGCGGTGGCGATGACCGATACCGCCAACCTCTTCGGCGCGCTCGAGTTCTCGCAGGCCTGCGCCGCGGTCGGGGTGCAGCCGATCATGGGCGCGCAGCTCTGGCTCTCGCGCGCGGCGGCCGATGGACGGGCGGAAGCGGCGCGCCTGCCACCCGATCCGGTGGTCGCGCTGGCGATGGATCGGCCGGGGCTCGACAATCTGCAGCGGCTGGTCTCGCTCTCCCACCTCCGCGACGACCCATCGGGCCGCCCGGCGATCGGGCTTGAGACCTTGGCCGAGCACGCGACGGGCATCTTCCTACTGACCGGCGGCAGCCAGGGGCCGATCGCGCGGCTGCTGGCCGAGGGGCGGCGGGCGCGGGCGGAAGCGCTGCTCCACGCGCTGCGCGAGGCCTTCCCCGATCGCCTGGCGGTGGAGCTGCACCGCCACGGAACCGAGCGCGACGCGGCGGTCGAACCCGGGCTGCTCGCTCTCGCCGATGCGGCCGGGCTGCCGATCGTGGCGGCTAATGACGTCTACTTCGCCACGCCCGAGATGTATGAGGCGCATGATGCGCTGCTCTGCATCGCCGAAGGGCGGCTGATGGCCGAACCCGACCGCCGCCGCGTCACCCCCGAACACTGGTTCAAACCGGCCGCCGCGATGCGCGCCCTCTTCCGCGATCTGCCCGAGGCCTGCGACAACACGCTCGCCATCGCCCGGCTGTGCGCGGTGATGACCGAACCGCGCAAGCCGGCCCTGCCGATCTGCCCCAAAGTGCCGGCGGGACGGAGCGAGGCCGAGTTCGTCGCGGAGATGGCCCGCGCCGGGCTGGAACGGAGACTGGCGCGCGGGCCGCTCTTCGCGCCGGCCGAGACATACCGCGACCGGCTCGCCTACGAGCTCTCGGTCATCGAGAAAATGGGCTTCTCGGGCTATTTCCTGATCGTCGCCGACTTCATCCAGTGGGCCAAGCGCCAGGGCATTCCGGTCGGCCCGGGGCGCGGGTCGGGGGCCGGTTCGCTCGCCGCCTGGGCGCTCGAGATCACCGACCTCGACCCGATCCGCTTCGGCCTGCTCTTCGAGCGCTTCCTCAACCCCGAACGCGTCTCGATGCCGGATTTCGACATCGACTTCTGCCAGGAACGGCGCGACGAGGTGATCGAATATGTCCGTCGCGAATACGGCCCCGACCGGGTGGCGCAGATCATCACCTTCGGCAAGCTGCAGGCCCGTGCGGCGGTGCGCGATGTCGGCCGCGTGCTCGGCATGCCCTACGGGCAGGTCGACCGCATCGCCTCGCTGATCCCGTTCAACCCGGCCAAGCCGGTCGCGCTCAAGGATGCGATCGCGGCCGAACCACGCCTTCAGGAGATGGCCGCGGCCGACGAGACGGTGGCGCGGCTGCTCGACATCGCCCAGCAGATCGAAGGGCTCTACCGCAACGCCTCCACCCACGCCGCCGGCGTGGTGATCGGCCGCCAGCCGCTGATCGAGATCATCCCCCTCTACCGTGACCCGCGCAGCCCCGGGCTGATCACTCAGTACTCGATGAAATACGTCGAGCAGGCGAGCCTGGTGAAGTTCGACTTCCTGGGCCTCAAGACCCTGACCGTGATCAAGCGCGCGGTCGATCTGCTGCGCGATCAGGGGATCGAGATCGACATCCACGCCATCCCGCTCGATGATGCGCGCACCTTCGCCATGCTGGCGCGCGGGGATACGGCCGGCGTCTTCCAGTTCGAAGGCCAGGGCATGCGCGACTGCCTGCGTGCCATGCGCCCCGACCGGCTCGAGGATCTGATCGCCGCCGTCTCGCTCTACCGCCCGGGGCCGATGGCCAACATCCCGGCCTATTGCGCGCGCAAGCACGGGGAGAAGTGGGAAGCCCCGCACCCCATGATCCACGACATCCTGGCCGAGACCTACGGCATCATGGTCTACCAGGAGCAGGTGATGCAGATCGCCCAGGTGATGGCGGGCTTCTCCCTCGGCGGGGCGGATCTGCTGCGCCGCGCCATGGGCAAGAAGAACATGGAGGAGATGCAGCGCCTGCGCGCCACCTTCATCGAGGGGGCGGCGCGCAACGGCGTGCCGGAGGCCAAGGCGGGCGAGGTGTTCGACCTGATGCAGCGCTTCGCCGAATACGGCTTCAACAAGTCCCACGCGGCGGCCTATGCGCTGATCAGCTATCAGACCGCCTGGCTCAAGGCCAATCATCCGGTCGCCTTCCTCGCCGCCTCGATGAGCCTCGATATCGGCAACACCGACAAGCTCGCCCTGCACATGCAGGAGGCGGCGCGGCTTGGCATCCGCGTGCTGCCGCCGGACATCAACCGCAGCGCCGCCGATTTCGCGATCGAGGACGGGGCGATCCGCTTCGCCCTGGCGGCGGTCAAGCGCGTCGGCCTGTCGGCCATGCAGGAACTGGTGCGCCAGCGCGACCGCGCGGGGCCCTTCCGCTCCATCGCCGACTTCGCCGAACGGATCGACCCGCGCCTTATCAACCGCGGCATGATCGAGGCGCTGGCCAAGGCCGGGGCCTTCGACTCGCTCGAGCCCAACCGCGCCGCGGTGGTGGCGGGGGCGGAGGCGATCATCCGCCGGGCGCAGGCGGTGGCCGAGGAGCGCGCAGCGAATCAGGGCAGCCTCTTCGGCGCGGTCGAACAGGGGCCGGCGATGCTGCGCCTGCCCGAGGTCGCGCCCTGGCCGCATGCCGATCTGCTCGCCTTCGAACAGGAGGCGGTGGGCTTTCACCTCTCGGCCCATCCGCTGGACGATTACCGCCGGGCGCTGGCCGCCCTCGGCGTGCTGCGCAGCGTCGAGGCGAGGGCGGCAGCCGAGAGCGGGGCGCGGCGCGTCAAGCTGGCCGGCATCGTGCTCGGGCGGAAGGAGCGCAACACCCGCACCGGCAGCCGCATGGCCTGGGTCGCGATGTCGGATGCCTCGGGCAGCTTCGAGGTCACCTGCTTCAGCGAAGTCCTGGCCCGCGCGCGCGACCTGCTCGAAGAGGGGCAGCTTCTGCTCGTGACCGCTGAGGCACGGCTGGAGAACGATGCGCTGCGCCTGACCGCGCAGGAGATCACGCCGCTCGAACAGGCGGCGGCGGAGGTGCGGCGCGAGATCCGCCTCTGGCTCGACGGGCCGGAAGCGATCGCACCGCTGCGCGAGATGCTGCAGCGGGAAGGGCGCGGTCGCGCGCGCGTCGCGCTGCTGCCGCGCCTCGGCCCCGGGCGCGACATCGAGGTCGCGCTGCCCGGCAGCTGGAACGTCACACCGCGGCTGATGCAGGCCATGCGGCTGCTGCCCGGCGTGGCGATGGTGGAGGAGATATGAGGATGCAGCGACGCGCGATGGCGGCCCTGGCGGCCGCGCTGCTGGCCGGGGCCCGCGGCCGGTCGGCGGCCCAGCCGCCGCACCCCCTGGCTCCGACCGGGCGGCTTCGGGTGGGCATCGGCATCGCCCCGGTGATGTCGGCCTTCTGGGCAAGCCGCGACGAGCGCGGCGAACCGCGCGGCACCACGGTGGAGTTGGCCCGGGCCCTGGCCGCCGAGATCGGGGCGAGGCTCGAGCTGGTGGCCTTCAACTCCTCCTCTGAGGTGGTGGACGCGGTGGCGGCGGGAGAGCTCGATGTCGCCTTCGTCCCGATCGATGCCGAACGGGCGGCCCGCCTTGGCGTGGGGCCCAACTACTATCTGTCGGTCTCCACCCTTGGCGTGCTGCCGCCGCTCGCCATCACCCGCATCGCCGAGGCCGACCGGGAGGACATCACCATCGTCGGCGTGCAGGGGACGACGACGCTGCGCAGCGCCGAGCGCGCCTTTCCCCGCGCGCGTTTCCTGGCCGCGGTCGGCGTGCCGCAGGCGCTCGCATGGCTGCGGGCGGGGCAGGCGCAGGCGATCGCGCTCGGCCTGGAATCCCTCCTCACTCTGCGCGCGGAGCTGCCGGAACTCAGGATCCTCGAGGGGCATTTCCATGCCCTGGGCACGGCGATCGTGGTGCCCCCTGGCCGGCCCGAGCAGCTGGCGGCGGCCTCTGCCTGGATGGAGCGCGCAAAGGCCGACGGCACGGTGCGGCGGGCGCTGGATGCGGGCGGCATCGCGGGGCCGGTCGCCCCCGCCGGTTCGCGCTTCGGGGCGTGATGCAGGCGCGCATCCTGGCGCTCATTGCCGCCGCCGCCCTGGCGGTGGGCTGTTTCCTGGTGCTGCGCCCCTTCCTCTCGGCGCTGCTGTGGGCGGTCATTCTCGTCTTCTGCACCTGGCCGCTCTTCGCTCGGCTGATCCGCTGGGGCCTGCCGCGGGGGCTGGCCGCGGCGGTGATGGTGCTGGCGGCCTTCCTGGTGTTGGTCCTGCCGCTGATCTACGCCACGCCCGGCCGGGCCGAGATGGAGGCCCTGGCCGCGCGGATCGAGGCGCTGCTCGCCGGGGGCCTGCCTGACCTCTCCCCCATCCTGGCTGGCCTGCCGCTGATCGGCGAACAGGCGGTTGAGTGGTGGCAAAGCCTGAGCGGAGAGGCAGGGACCATCGCCTCCCTCCTCAGGCCGCATGCCGGGGCGATCGCGCAGGCGGCGCTGTCGCTTTTGGTCTCGGTGCTGTCCGGGATTGCCGAGATGCTGATTGCGATCCTGCTCGCCTTCTTCATCTACCGCGACGGTTCGACCCTTGCGGCCTACGGCGCGGGGATGATGCAGCGGCTGGCGGGGCCGCGCGGGGCGCATATCCTGGAGCTGACAGCCAATGTCACGCGCGGGGTCGTCTATGGCCTGATCGGCACGGCCATCGTGCAGGGCATCATGACCGCCTTCGGCCTCTGGCTGGCCGGGGTGCCGCATGCCGTGCTGCTCGGGGTGGTGGCGGGGCTGATTTCGGTCTTGCCGGTGGGGGCGCCGCTGGTGTGGCTGCCGGCCTCCCTGTGGCTCCTGGGACAGGGGGAATGGGGCTGGGCGCTGTTCCTGCTGCTCTACGGGGCGCTCGGTATCTCTTCGGTGGACAACATCATCCGCCCCTGGTTCATCTCGCGCGGGGCGGATCTGCCGCTGCTGCTGACGTTGATCGGGGCGTTGGGCGGCGTGCTGGCCTTCGGCTTTCTGGGCCTGTTCCTGGGCCCGGTGCTGCTCGCGGTGGGGTTTTCCCTGATCAAGGATTGGGCGGAGGGGGGGATGGACATCCCTTCCGCCCCGCGCGGCGGGTGAGGAAGCGGCTGCGCTATTCCGCGGGGCGGGCCTGCGGGTTCGCGTTCTGCTGGGGCAGAAGGCCTTCGCCCCGCCGCCCCCCATAGCCGAAGACGCCGAGCAGGGCGTAGGTGCCGACCAGCGCCGCGACCGCCCCGGCGGCGAAGACCGCAATGCCGACCACCCAGTCGATCGGCCCGCCGATATCGGCGAAGCCGGAGTTGGTCACCCGCTGCAGGATCAGGATGGCTGCCGCCCCGCCCAGCGCGCCGGCGGCCTGCGACCACAGCATGCGCCGCGGCATCAGCTGCCGTTCGCGCAGCAGCACCAGGGCGAAGAGCAGCATCGACGCCACCGCGGCGGCCAGCCCGACCCATAGCCAGAGGCCGAGCATCTCCTCGAAGACGGCCAGGAAGACCGCGGGATCCAGTTCCTTCATGCGAGACTCTCCTCCTCAGGCGCGCCCGCGCAGCATGGCGAGATAGGTCGGCTTCAGCGCGACTTCCTTCATGATCCAGCTGATCCAGAGCTCCTCCAGCGGCGCGATGATGCCGGGGAAGGAGGGGACGAGATTGTCCTGGTAGTC